>NZ_JAUTXS020000032.1:0-335199 GCF_030658255.1 Pseudomonas sp. RAC1 | reverse complement strand
TCGAAACCGGTGTAACGACGCTCATGCTTGGGAATCAGAATGGGCGCAAAACTACCGTCTCGATCACGGGGGATATCCAGCCGCAGCGGCCCCTCTCCAGTCAGAACCGTCTTGCCAGTCCTGCCATTGCGCTGGTTGGTTCCATCCTCTGGACGCTGAGCGCCCGGCGGATAGCCCAGATGGTGACTGAGCTCGGCGTTCAAGGCTCGTTCGATGAGCGCCTTCTTGAACGCCGCAGAGACGTCTTCGATAGCCTCCGCAGTCATCAGGCCCTCACCGAACTGCTCGAGCAGCTCCTTGGGGATTTTTGGTAGGTCACGCAGGGGGTTCTTCTTGGTTGGCATACATGCACCTCTCGCTCATGTTATGCCCGAACACAAAATTTCTGACATACCCGCGCTTGCTGGATCGCCTATGGCCCCACGCTTATCTGCCGTATTAGTCCTGCCAACACTTGGGCACTGAGAAAAAGTCCGGCCCCGAACATCAGGTGCGTGACCAAGCTCTTGATGCAATTGACCAACGGCGTCGGAGTTTTAGACGCGAAGAACCCCGCCCCCATGGCCGGCTGCAGGATGCAGAGCGGTGCAACGACTGTAACGACCCCAACCACCAGCGCCGGCCCTAGCGTAGGTGTCAACAACCAACCCGTGCCCATGACAGCCATCAGCACCACCGCGAACATCACGCCAACGGCGTAATGAATCACCCAGCCCACCCATCGTTCATGCCGCACCGGCTCCGCTTTGGCAATCGCCGGGTGCTTGAAACGCCCCTTCAGCAAGTGCCCCGCCCAGCGGCCGACCATCGCGAAGTCGAGTGTGGCGACGCCCAGTCGCTTCAAGATCAAACTCCACACATCCATCACCACGGTGGCGCCTATGCCAATAGCCAGTGCTGCGAAAAACAGTGCAGTGATCGTCATGTGAAACCCTCTCGTTGATTGACGTCGATCTGTACGCCGCGCAGCATACAAGTTGAAGTCGACTTCAACTCAAGAGGCAAAAATGGACATTGCAGACGTCGCCCGGCGCACCGGCGTGCCCGCTTCGACATTGCGTTACTACGAGAAGAAGGGCTTGCTCATTTCGCTGGCCGGTCACGGGCAACGGCGGCAGTTCGCGGCGGACGTGATAGACCGTCTGGCACTTATCGCGCTCGGGCAAGCGGCGGGTTTTTCGTTGGAGGAGGTGGGGGCCATGTTGGTCGAGGGGCAGGTCGATCGCAGTAGGTTGCTCGCCAAGGCAGATGAACTGGATGCACGTATCAAACGTCTGCAGGCCATGAGCAAGGGGTTGCGGCATGCGGCGAAGTGTCCCGAGCGCGATCATCTCAGTTGTCCCAAATTCCAGAGAATCATCAAGATTGCTGCTGCGGGGTACTGGGTGAGAAGCAAGTTAGAGCAAGGGCGGCTTAACCTTTCGGCGAACGCTCAGGCCTGAACATGAGCTCATCGAAAACCAAGCATCTAAAGCGACTGGCAGCGCTCATGGAGCAGGTCAAAGTCGAGTCCTCACCCATGGGCTAGCAGCATGTGGCAACTATCGGAGTGGGAGGGCTGCACCCGGTTGGGTTCTCTCGGTGAGGCCCATCCTTGCTGGTGGTGTCGAGCACGGGCCGTGGCGTTATTCATTGTGAGCGAGTGTGATGCTCAGTGCTCATGCCGATGATGCACATCCGGAAAGTGCGGATGACTGTGTCGCAGCGGCTTGTGCCGATGCACATGACTATGGGGTTCAGCGCCGTCCCATTCGAAGTCATGCTCATGCCGATGGTGTTCGTCATGAATATGGCGATGGCCATGTTCGAGGAAGTCGTGTTGATGTTCGTGGGTATGGTGTTCTCTCAGGTGAATCCACACGCCCAGGGCCATGAGTGCGGCAGCGATTAAAAAGCGCATCGATACCGACTCGCCCAGTATCAGGATCGAGACCGCGGCGCCGAGAAATGGCGCCGTCGAGAAATAGGCGCCGGTGCGCGCACTTCCCAGGCCACGCAAGGCCAGCACGAATAACACCAGGCTGACGCCGTAACCGAGGAACCCCACCAGTAGCGTCGGCGCCAGCACTGACAAAGTGGGAAGTTGTACGCCGATCATCAGCGCCAGGCTGCAATTGACCACGCCGGCGATAAGACCTTTGCTGCCGGCGATGAAGAGTGAGTCTGAGGCGGAGACTTTGCGCGTGAGGTTATTGTCGATTGCCCAGCAAAGGCAGGCGAACGCGACTGCCAAGGGGCCGATCCAGTCTTGTGCTTCTGAGCGCGAGTGCGGCCATGACAGAACGATACCGCCCAAGACAATCGCGAGCATGCCGATCACGATCCGGCGGTCTGCGTTTTCCTTGAACACCACCCAGGCCAACACGGCGGTGAGAACGGATTCGAGATTGAGCATCAACGAGGCCGTGGCTGCGGCTGTGCGGGTAAGGCCGAACATCAGCGCGACGGGGGCGAGCACGCCGCCGAAGACAATAGCGCCGATCAACCAGGGCCATTCCTGGGCGGTGAGTCCGGAGCGTTGCCAGCCGTGATCACGAACGAGGCGCACGAGCGCCAGGCCCAGGCCGCTGCCGAGATACAGCAGGCCTGCCAGCAAGATGGGCGGCGTGTCCGCACCCAGCAACTTGGCCAGTGGCGTGCTGGCGCCGAACAATGCGGCGGCGGCTAAGGCGTAGAACACGCTTGAATTCATGATGGGCGGACCTGTCAGGCGTGGGCGTGCAGGAAGGCAGCATAGCGCTGCTGGGACGAGCGTTGTGTGAAAAGGCGTTCAGTGCTGAAGGACGGCAGAAGCGGTCACCCACCCGCTTCTGCCTTTCAGATCACACCGGCTGAGTGGCGTCCTCCGCAGCCATGGCTGCCTGCACGCTTGGACGGGCTTCGATGCGTTCCACGAATGCAGTCAAGTGCGGCCAGTGCTGAATGTCGATATTCAGGAACGGCAGCCATTTCAGGACGGTGAACAGGTAAGCGTCGGCCAGGCCGAAGTTGCCGAGCAGATGGTCTTTTTGTGTCAGGTCTTTGTTGAGGTAGTCCAATCGCTTGGACAGCTTCTGGCGGAAGATTTCCTTTACCGGCTCCGGGAGATCGGGGTTGAACAATGGCCCGCAGCCGCCGTGGATTTCCGAACTGATGAAGTTGAGCATTTCCTGTAGACGAACGCGCTCCCAAGTGCCGTTGGCGGGGGCGAGGCTGTTGCCGGGCACTTGGTCGGCCAGGTATTGGACGATTGCCGGACCTTCGGTGAGCACCTGCCCGTTATCCAGTACCAGCGCGGCGACGTAGCCTTTGGGGTTGATGTCGCGGAAGTCTTTGCCGTCCGCCGTGGCCTTGGTCTTGTTGTTGACTCGAATGAGCTCGAACGGCAGACCCAGTTCCCGGAGAACGATATGGGGAGACAATGAGCAAGCCTTGGGTGCGAAGTACAGTTTCATGTCGATCTCCTTGATAAAGGCGGCGCGGTACTGGATCGGTGCACGCTTTGTCCCATAGATGCAGGGGCTGTGTCACTGGCTGCTGATCTTGTGACGTGAGTGTGGCCTCAGGGTTGTGGCGCGTCGGACGGTTCCCAAAACTTACCTCGCCGCGCGGCGCACGCCCTCAGCGGCTTGCGCTGAGCCAGCGATAGGCCTAAATTCTGTCTGTCGCGGCAATCTCCGCGATCGGGTTTGGCGACCCGAATGTAAAAGGCGCATCGGCGCCCCGATCACGATTGCAGGCGCTTTTTTTGTGTCCGCATTTTCGTGCAATGGCGGCTGTGCGTGGGAGACCTTCGGGTCTGCCGGGTTCCTTTTCCTCGGTTCGCCAACCTGCGTACAGCTGCCACCCAATCGTTTGGCGACGATTGACGTGGTGTTCAACTGAAAAGGAAATCATGCATGCCCACCGCTATCCCTCGCAGGATCCTCGCATCCGTTCTCCGCCGCTCTGCACGTGGCGCCCCTCCATACCCCGCTCATACCGAATTCAAGCAACAGCCCAGGCAGGTGCGTCATGACTGACCGGGAGCGGCTTTCGACCATTCAATCCTATGCCTGGACACTCGAGTTACTGGGCGAGGCGCTGGTCCAGCAGGATGACTTGCTCGAGTGCGAGCACAATCCGCAGTTGGGTGTGCGCAGTACGGCGGGCATTCATCAGGCGATCCGTATCATCAGCCGGTTGATGGCAGAGCAATGCGGTGCGTTGTTCGACGGCTGTGGAGGAAAGGGCCGGTAGGCGGTAGGGGAGTTGCCTCGCGGTGAAGTGACAGGGGTGTTCTCCAGGCGTTGCCTGGAAAGTCCACAGCCTTGCGGCCTGTAACCCTGCGCGGATCTGTGGCGACACGAGGCTGCTCCCATAAGACGCGCGCGACAGTGTCTGATGGTGTGGATTTCAGAACGTGTGTGGCAAGCGTTCACGCATTCGACGAATCACCTTTACCCGCTTGCATAATTGGCGGTAGCGGCGGCTGTTGAAGCAGGCGAGGGCCGCGCAAGATGACAGCATGCCGATCACAGAGAAGATCTCCATTCCTTGCGTCAAGTACATCAACGCGCTGGCCAGCAAGTAAAAGACCAGCAAGGCGACGATTACCCATGTCGCTTCACTGGTGCCGCGCATGACAGCGTATTGAGCAGGCCCCACTGTGAACGCGCCCGCCGCCAGCATGCCGATGGAGTAAAGGTGATAGGTGGAAGCAGATTTGAAAAAGAATGCGGCGATGGCATCAGTTGCTATGACCATGGCTACCAAGGTGAACAATATTCCCGTGATAGCGACAGGATAAAATCGCCTCATGAAGCGCAGAAAATTAAAGGTCAGAATTGTCATTCCGGAATGTCCTCGAATAACGTAATCACAAGGTGCTGTACGGCTCCACTACTCGCTAAACTCATGGCACTGTTGAACGATTCACCCATGAGTATCATTGTGGCTTTCCTGATTTCCGTAGGCGTGAAGCGTTTGGGGAAAATGCCTAAGCGCTGCTTGAGTTTTATCTGTTTGGCTGTGAGCGACGGATGTCTGATTGATAATGTCTCGGTCATTAATTTTTTTAGTTGTAGACGATTTAGTCTTTTTCCTAAAGCGAACCAGCTTAGGCCAGTCGTGCGCCTCATAACCTGAAGGTGTTTGATGATAGTCAATGCAGAAGTCGCTATGCCAAGGAGCACAATAGTATCCAGTAGCGGGGAAATAATTTTATACCAAAGCTCGTCATTCAGCGCGTCGTTTTGTGCGGGATCAGTGAGCTCTGAGTAAAGGCGTCTGCCTCCAATGGCACACTGCAGTAAAGAGGCACCGGTGGCGGCATATCCTGCAGCACTAATGAGAAATCCAGCACCCCCGGTAAAGAAACTCAACGCGCCGCCCGCATACATCATCACGACTCCGCCCACGGCTCCGGCACAACTCAAGCTTGTGTTCGCCAACTCCTGAAGCAGCCGCGACTGCCGTGGATCATTTGCATGCCGCTGTATGTATTGCTCGGGGGCAACGGGGTGTAGAAGCTTATGAATCAGCAACTTCTTGGGGGGAGGGCTGCAGAGGGGTTGAAACTCTCGTAATACCAAAGGTTTGTAGTGCGGGTCGACATACACCACGCCTGCCCCTGCTATGTTGAAATCTCTATCAATCGCCGCGAACAGCTTTTGCGTATTGATGAGTAATTCCGTGCGAGCCAAGGCGATTGCGCGGAATGACGATCCAGGGATATTTTCGATATTTATCCGGTCCACACGACGATCCTGTGCCAGACGTGGAGGCTGCCCGGCAGAGCAGCGCCCGCTCGACGTTGGCTGGATCGCGAGATTAGGAATTCATCGTCGTTGCGTATGTCGGAAGTCGCCCGCTTGCCTGTACGAAAATAGGTGGATACCGTACTTGAAGCACAGTAAAAGGAGACGCTCATGCTGCAACTGAATGCTTTCCACGGGCTGGCCGACATTATCGAGGCGGTGAAGGTGGAGGGTGAACAGGGCGACTACTTTTGCCTCTACGGCGAGGATCAGGACGACCTCGACTTGGCCGGCCGCTACTTCGTTGCCGGCTATCCCGATGTCGAGCACGATCGTGAGGTGTATCCGCCAGCTGTTCAGCATGAAGGCCTGAGCTACCTTTACTCAGGTCAGCAGTTCGCAGATGTGGTGTGGTCATTGCAACAGTCCAGGCCTGATGCCCGGCACGAGGACTACGTCAGGGCACTGAACTACTACCAGGACCACGACACATTCATCGAGCTATAGAGCACAGAAATCGCTCAAGTTCGGCGCCGCGTGGTCCGACGCTGCGCTCAGCCAAGTCGAACAGCAACTGACGCGGCTGTGCCAATCGCTACAGGTGTGCGCATTCTCGGCGGATGACAACTCGCGCCTAGCCGGGCCGCTTTGATCGCATCGCTACCGAGCCGCCGCGCCTGGCGCTCAGCCGCGCAGCCGCTCCACCAGCGGCAATGCATTCACTTCAGGTTTGGCAAAGAGATAACCCTGCATCAACTCCACCCCCAGGTCGGACAGGGCATCGCACTCGGCCTGGGTCTCGATGCCTTCGGCGACCAGCGTGATGTCCAGGCGCAGGGCCACTAGCACGATGCCGGCGACGATGGCCTGGCGCACGGGGTCTTTGCTGATGCGGCGGGTCAGGGCCATGTCCAGCTTGAGAATGTCCGGCTGGAACTCGGCCAGCAGGTTAAGGCCCGAATAGCCCGAGCCGAAGTCGTCGATGGCGGTGGTGAAGCCCTGGTTCTTGTATTCGGCGAAGATCGACTTGAGGTGCTCGGGATCCTCCACGCGCTCGCCTTCGGTCACTTCGAAGATCAGTTTGTCGGCCGGGAAGTCGAAGGTGCGGGTGGCTTCCAGGGTGGCGCGGATGCAGGTGCTGGCGCGGTAGACCGCGTTGGGCAGGAAATTGATGCTCAGTTTGCAGTGGTCCAGGCGATTCAGGCCCATTGCCGCGGCTTGCTCGATGGCTTTGACCCGGCAGGCCTGGTCGAAGCGGTACATGTTGTCGGCCGAGACCTTGGCCAGGATGTCCGCCGCGCCTTCGCCGTTCAGCCCCCGCACCAGCGCCTCATAGGCGAAGGGCTTGCCCGTGGGCACATGGACGATGGGCTGGAATGCCATGGTGATGTCGAAACCCAGGCTTTTCAGGTTGCGGCATTGTGCACAGCCGATGGCTTCGAACGGTTGGGGAAAGATGGGCTGGCTCATGGCGGCTCCGGGCTAAGGCAGTGAAGTCGGCTGTGGGTTGGCGCTCTGGTGGCGCAATTCCCGTGCTTATTCGATCTCGGTCAGAGCTTGGACCACCGCCTGTCGCAGACGTGCCGAACGACGCTGAACAAAGCCGCTTACGGACGCGTCTGCGCCGCTTGCCCGTCACCCTGCGGCGGCACCAGCGAGGCCAGGGCCTGGCGCAGGCTGGCGAGATCCTCGAAATGACGCTCGCGCACCACCTTGCCCTGGTCCATGTCCAACCACTGCACCGTCTCGCGATCGCCCGCGTAACGTTCGGCCACCTGGCCGTCGCGGTCGAGCAGGATGCGGTAGTTGGCCGAGCGCATGTTCGGCACCAGGAATTTGAGCACCAGCCCCGGCACGCGGGCGATGTCGGCGACGAAGACCACCTTGCGGGCATCCAGGTAGCCGGGCTGGGTGTGCTCCACGGCGCTGTTGACCAGGTTGGCGGTGGCGTGGCTGCGGGCGATCAGCACCACGCGTGTGGTTGGGTCCAGGGTGTAGGCCGTGTCGAACTGGTCCTTGAGGGTCCAGGCCGCCGGCGCGCTGGTCTGCGCCTGGGCGAGCGCGCTGGTGCAGGCCAGCACGAGGGGAATGAGGAAGCGACGCATCGGGGTGGCTCGGGCAATGAAGAGTGCCGAGAGTAACGGCAGGAAGGGGCGTTGGAAACCATCGACTCGCCGACCGGGGCCTAATTCATCCGCCCCGGCAACGACTCACCGGCGCGCGTGTCACACCGGCAGGCCGGTGGGGCTGCCCAGTTGCACGCGGTCCTTGCCGGCGCGCTTGGCCCGGTACAGGTTGCGGTCGGCATGGATGAGGATGTCCGACAGTGCCTGGCCGTGGACGAAGGGTACCAGGCCCGCGCTGAAGGTGAAGGGCGCGGGTGCGTCGCGCGACTGACGTACCTCCTGTAGCAGGCTTTCTGCCCAGGCCACGGCCCGCGAAGCGTCCTGGGTATTGAGAATGATGCCGAACTCCTCGCCGCCCAGACGGCCGACGTAGTCGGCCCCGGCCTTGGCTTTCAGGCGCCGGGCCAGCAGGCACAGCACCTGGTCGCCCGCCGCATGGCCGAGGCTGTCGTTGACCCGCTTGAAGTCGTCGATGTCGATCATCATGAAGTAGCCCGCCGGGTGGCTGGCGACGAAACGCTCGAAGCGCTCCATGAGCGCGCGGCGGTTGAGCAGGCCGGTCAGGTGATCGGTCTCCGACAGCGTGCGGTAGTGCTGCTCCACGTCTAGGGTGACCTGCAGCGCGCGCAGGTAAGTGCGGCTGTTGATCCAGCCCAGACCAATGGAAAAGGTCACGAACAGCGCCAGATAGCTCCAGCGCGCGCTGTCGTGCGCGGAGCCGGCGAAGGGCCAGACCAGCAGCCAGGTGAGCGAGGCGACCACCAGGTAATCCATCGGTCCGCGAATCAGCAGCGAGGCACCGACCACCGCCAGCACCGTCAGGGGCAGGGCGTAGTGTTCGTACAGCAGCGGGTATTCCTCGAAGATCAGGCGAAAGCCGCTGACCGCTGCCAACACGAACAGCAGCCCGGAAAACCGCCAGACGCGGTGGGAAACGGTGAAGGTCTGGATCAGAAACAGCCCTGACAACGTCGCCAGGGTGACCCAGGCGCCGGGCCGGCTGAGGCGTTCGGCCAGCATCACATGCACCAGGCCCCAGGTGACGATCACCAGCAACTGGACGGCAATGATGCCCTGGCGCAGCAGCAGCCGGATACGCTGTTCATGGCTAGCCGAGACACTGGGCATCGGGCTGAGCGATTCGAGATTCCTGGGCATCCACACACAACTCCATGCTGACCTGCGCGACGGCGAAATTGATTGCCATGGTGTGCCTGACCAGCTCGGCGAAGGCCGGTCGCATTTCCACCAGCGTGCCCACACAACGGAAGTAGCCCTTTTGCTCGCCTTCGCGTACCAGCCGCATCAGGTGGGTCTTGGACACGCACAGGCGCGCCGACAGCTCGGCGTAGGTCGAGACCTTGTAGCCGCCGCCCACCGAGCGATGGGCCAGGGCGTCGAGGTGCAGCGCCAGCATCGGCAGGTGACCGCCGTCCTTGTTCATGATCCATTTGGCGCCCGGCAGCAGGCTGTCGAGCATCAGATCGGCCTCGAGCAACTGGCCCAGCCTGACGAAATAGTCGCGCAGCCAGGGCTGCGGGTTCTCCAGGTCCAGCGTCAGGGCGCCTGGGCGCAGCAACTGGGCGGGCAGCAGATAGGCGCGGGTGACATTGACGGCTTCTTCCAGCGCCGTGCGTGTCGGTCGGTACAGGCGCAGCCGGGCGTCCTCCGGGTGCGTCCAGACATGCATGTAACCGGTGATCATGAAGAACGAGAAGTACGATTCGAGGCTGTTGCGCGACAGGTAGCCGCGCTGCTCGCAGAACTCCTTGACCCGTGACAGCGGTGTCAGCGGGTCGCGGAAGTGGAAGCACAGCAGCGCCATCACCACCATCAACCGGTCGTACTTCATCAGGCTTTTGTAGAAGAAGGGTTTGCGCCGGTAGTGGCCGAGCATCAGCTCCAGGTGGCGAGTGACCGCTTCATCGATGTCGCCTCGGTAGCATTCGTCGATCCCGTGCTGCAATCGACCCATCAATTCGGCTCGCTTCATCGATTCCCCGCGTACCCGACAGAAGTGACAATCATTGCCATCATTTGGCCAGGTGCGAGTATACGGGGTTGCTCTGGGTGTCCCGGTCCACCCCAAAAATGTTTCGCGCCAGCGCGATGGCGGCGATCAGCCGGTGAGTATGTTCAGGTGCGGCAGGCGAGGTTCACACCTCGCCCATCGCCGCCCGCACCCGCGCCGCCAACTCTTCCACGGCGAAGGGTTTGGTCAGCACCTGCATCCCTGTTTCCAACTGGCCATCGCCCACGGCGGCGGTCTCGGCGTAGCCGGTGATGAACAGGATGCCCAGGCCCGGACGCAGTTCGCGGCCGGCGTCGGCCATCTGCCGGCCGTTCATGCCGCCGGGCAGGCCGACGTCGCTGATCAGCAGGTCGATGTGCACGTCCGAGCGCAGCACCTTGAGCCCGGCGACGCTGTCGGCAGCCTCGATCACCGCGTAGCCCTGGTCGCGGAGCACATCGGTGAGCAGCATGCGAATGGTCGGCTCGTCGTCGACGATGAGGATGGTCTGCCCCGCGCGCGACGCGGCATCGTGCGACTGTTCTTCCAGGTTCTGTTCGCGCTCGACATCGCCCACGTAGCGCGGCAGGTAAATGCTCACTTCGGTGCCGACGCCCACCTCCGACTGCATGCGCACCTGGCCGCCGGACTGCTTGGCGAAGCCGTAGATCATCGACAGCCCCAAGCCGGTGCCCTGGCCGAGGGGCTTGGTGGTGAAGAACGGGTCGAAGGCCTTGGCCACCACGTCGGGGCTCATGCCGGTCCCGGTGTCGCTGACGCTCAGCGACAGGTATTGGCCCTGGACCAGGTCCAGGCTGCGTGCCACCTCATGGTCGATCCAGCGGTTGGCGGTCTCGATGCGCACGCGACCGCCGTCGGGCATGGCGTCGCGGGCATTGATGCACAGGTTGAGCAGGGCGTTTTCCAGTTGGCTGGGGTCTACCCGCGCCGGCCACGGATGGCTGGCGCCGAGCGTCTCGATGCTGATGGCCGGGCCGACCGTGCGCTGGATCAGGTCGGTCATGCCCATGATCAGCGCGTTGACGTCGGTCGGCTGCGGGTCGAGGGTCTGGCGCCGGGAGAACGCCAGCAACCGGTGGGTGAGGGCAGCGGCGCGGCGGGCGGCGCCCTGGGCGGCGGCGATGTACTTGTCCAGGTCGGTCAAGCGACCCTGGGCCAGACGCGCATTCATCAGTTCCAGCGAGCCGGAGATGCCGGTGAGCAGGTTGTTGAAGTCGTGGGCCAGGCCGCCGGTGAGCTGCCCGACCGCTTCCATCTTCTGCGACTGCCGCAGTTTTTCCTCGGCCTGCATCAGCTCGGCGGTACGCTCGGCTACCCGCTGTTCGAGGGTGTCGTTGAGGGCGCGCAGGGCGGCGGTGGCGCGGTCGCGCTCGGCCTCCAGGGTGCGCCGGTCCTCGACATCGATGAGCACGCCGGGGAAATCCTTGGGCTTGCCATCGGCGTAATCGACCCGGCCGTTGGCTTCCAGCCAGTAGTAGCAGCCGTCGGCGCGGCGCACGCGGTACTGGTGGGCGTAGGCGCCGCCCCGGCCAATGGCGTCGTCGATGGCGGCGATCAACCCGGCGCGGTCGTCCGGGTGCACGGTGGCGATCACCTGTTCCAGGCTCAGCCCTGTGCGGCCCAGGGCCGGGTCGAGGCCGAAGGCCTGGGCGAAGGCCGGGTCGACGGTGAAGCAGTTGGTGGGCAAGTCCCAGTGCCAGGTACCGATGATGGCCCCGGCGGCCAGGGCCAGTTGCACCCGCTCGATGTTCGAGCGCGCCAGTTCCTCGCTTTCGCGCAGCCGTTCCTGGGCATTGCGGCGGGCGGTGACGTCGTTGAAGAAGATGCCGATCTGCCGCTCGCTGGGGTCGCCCACCGGCACGGCGCGCACGTCGAACCAGCGGCCGAAGGCCTCGGCGTAGTTCTCGAAAGTGGCGGGCTCGCGGGTCTTGGCGACATGGCCGTAGGTCTGGAACCAGAAGCTTTCCAGGTCTGGCGCGTATTCGGTGACCCACTTGCCGCGCAGGTTGACCCCCGACTCGCGCTCGAAGGCCGGGTTGACCTCGATGAAGCGGTAGTCGACCGGTTCGTCGCGTTCGTCGAACTTGACCTCGACGATGGCGAACGCGGTTTCGATGGTCTCGACGATGGTGCGAAAGCGCTCCTCGCTCTTGCGCAGGGCGGTGGCGGCCGAGCGGGTGTGGGTCAGGTCGAGCATGGCGCCGATCATGCGCACGGCCTGGCCCTGGGCGTTGCGGATGACGTGGCCTCGGTCGAGCACATCGGCATAGCCGCCGTCGCTGCGGCGGAAGCGGTACTCGTCGGTCCAGGCACTGCCTTCGCCATCGATCACGGCGTGGATCGAGGTGTGCACGCGGGCGCGGTCTTCGGGGTGGATGTGCTCGAACCACCATTCGCCGGTCGCCAATATCTGCGCGGGCGAATGGCCGTAGGCCTGTTCCAGGGCAGGGTTCCACTGCACATGGTTGCACACCAGGTCCCAGTCCCAGATCGCGTCGTTGGTGGCCTTGGCCGCCAGGCGATAGCGTTCCTTGGTTTCGTCCAGGTGCTCGACGTCCAGGCCGGCCGTGGTCAGGGCTTCGCGCAGGCGCGCCACCTCGGCTTCAAGTTGTTCGCGGGTCAGGTCGTTCACGGTCGTTTCCACTTGAAGCACTCACGAAAGGCTTCTCGATGATAGCATTTTGCCTTGCTTGCCGACGGCCCGGTGTTTAGCGCACCAGCCGCGGAATCAGTCGTACATAGACCAGCTCGCCGATCAATTCGATCAGCGTCTGGGTGATCACCGCGGCGGCGGCCAGCGCCCTCAACGGCTCCGGCAGGGCCAGGGCGAGCGGCAACACCACCAGCGAGTTGCGCGTGGCGGCGCTGAAGCTCACCGCACGCGCCTGCTCGGCCGGGAGACGCAGGCAGCGGGCGCAGGCCCAACCGAGCACAGGCGCCAGCACCATGAAGCCGATGTACAGCGGAATCAGCGGCAACAGGCGGGTGACATCCGCAGCCAGCGCGGCGATCTGCGAGCCGATCACGGCCAGCAGTACCAGCGCCATGGCCGGTACGGGCAGCCAGGCCCAGGCCGCGTTCCAGCGCGCCAACACGACCGAGCGACGAGCCCCGGCGCCGCTCAGCACGGCCAGGGTCAGCGGCAGGACGATCAGCAGCATGAAGGCTTCGACGAACGGCGCGACGGAAAGTGCCACAGGTGGCGAGCCGTCGAGCATGACGGCCAGGTACAGCGGCAGCAGGAGCAGTTGCAGCACCAGCAGCAGCGGCGTGGCCGCCAGCGTCAGGCGTGCGTCGCCCCGGCCCAGGTGGGTGAACACCACCACGTAGTCGATGCACGGAGTGAGCAGCACCAGCAGGGCGCCGATCAGCAGGGCGGGGTGGTCCAGCAGGGGACGGGTGGCCGCCCACACCAGCAGCGGAACGAGGACGAAGTTGGCCAGCAGCAGTGCGGCGATGAAGCGCCGGTTGGACAGGCTCTGGCGCAGGTCCAGAAATGGAATCTGCAGGAACATGGCGTACATCAGCACGGCGATGGCGGGCGTGATCAGCGCCTGCAGGGTGCCGCCCACACCCGGCGCGAGCAGGCCGATGGCGAGGGCGATGCAGACGGTCACGAGGTAGACGGGAATCTGCTGGGTTTCGAGTTGGTCGCGGGTCACGCGGGCATCCTGATCGGCGGGTGGACTGGGCGGCTCATGATGCCAGGGATGGCGGGCAATGCGGTTCTGGCCCGCGCCAGGCTAGCCCTGCGTCAATTCCTGCCGAGCCTCGTTGCCCACGCTCGTCGCGGATTCGGCAAACCACCGAGGCCACGAACTGCGCTGCCGCCCGCCCACCTCCACGCACGGAATCAGGCGCTGCGTGAGCACTTCGGTCTGCCCCACCGTCACCGCCGTGCGGTACTTGCGGCTATGGATGCATTCGCGGTCGCCGAACTCGCAGCGGTTCAGTTGCGTTCCGCCACACGGCCCGTTGGCCAGGCCTTTGGGGCAGGTTTCCGGGCAGATGTACAGGGTGTCCTGCAACCGGCACTGCCCGCAGGTATCGCACCCCACCAGCGGCCGCTTGAGGCTGCGCTCCAGCCGGTGCAGCAGGCGCGCCGCCTTGGGCGCGGACCACAGGGGCTGGCGCACGCCCCAGCCGAATGCCCTGCTGAGCAGCGTCTGGCGGTCGAACAGTTGATGGTGCAGGGCCGACAGCAGGTGGTAGCGGGTCTGTTCGAGCGCCGATGCACGCACCCCGCGCTGGCCTTCCTGCCAAGGGTGGCCAGGCGGGTGGAAGCTCACCGTTTCCACGCCCGCCATCTGCCAGGCCTGGTCCCAGGCTGTCTGCCAGTCATCGAGCGTCTGCACCTGCGCCAGGCGGGTGTCGAGCGCCTGCTCCAGCGCCACGAACTGCTCCAGCGAATGCATCCCGGAGAGGTTGATTCCGGCATAGCCCAACAAACGCAGGCCGATGATCTGCAAGGCCAGGCGCTCGATGCCGCGCTGGCTGGCGAAGGCCTTGGACACGGCGGCCTCGGCGGCCAGCACCCGGCGCATGGCCGGGCTGACGGTGACGCCAGCGACATGCTCGAGCATCGCCGCCCGACCTTCAGTGAGCGCCATGATGCAGGCCAGCATGGGCCGGGGCGTGGGCTGGCGCTGCATCCAGCGCTGGGCCTCGCGGTATTTCTGGAAGTCGAAGCCCAGTTGCAGGATGAAGAAGTCGGCCCCGGCCGCGAGCTTCTTTTCGGCCTTGAAATACTGCGCACCGCCTTCCTCCTCGCGGTACTTGAACGGATTCAGCGCCGCGCCCAGCAGCCAGTCGGGGCGCGCCTGGCGCACGATCTGCAGCGCCGCCACCGACTCCAGGTAACGCACCGGACGCTGCCCCGGCGTGTGACCGGGCAGGCGGTCGCCGGTCAGCACCAGCAACTGATCCAGGCCGGCGGCATCCATGCGCGGCAACTGCGCCAGCAGTTCCTGGCGCTCACGGTCCTTGCCGGAAAAGTGCAGCAGCGTCGGCACCGGCGTCTCGAAACTCTGGCAGGCGTCGAGCGGCGACAGGTCCAGCGCGCTGCCGACGCGATCGCCGATCGACACCGCCAGCGGCCAGCCGCACAGGTGCTCGCGGGCCATGATGCTGGCCAGCTCGGCGAAGCGCTTGGCCGAGGGCTTGGGCACGAACTCCATGACACAGACGAAGGAGTGGTCGTGCAGGGCTTGTCTGAGCAGGCTCATGAAAAATACCGAAGGACGGGCAGGATCACAGTGTCGCCTGGGCGCAGCGCGGCGGCTTGTCTGCACGCGTACGCGACCGCTCTGGAACAGACACAGGCGCCAGGGCGCGACGCAGAGATTAGGTCAAACATGAGGAAAAATGAACTTGATCTCAAATTTTGTGAGTTTGTCTCACGTTCTGCGTACCGCCAGAATTCGCTTCATCGAATTTTCCACGGCAGGGGTAGGACAATGGCACTGGCACATAACCTGGGTTTTCCACGCATCGCACATGATCATGCGTTGCAAAAAGCCTTGGACGCCTTCTGCGCGGGTGAGTTGGATGAAGCCGGCCTGCGTGCCGTCGGTCGCACGCTGCGCGCCAGCTATTGGCAGGCGCAGAAAGACGCCGGTATCGAGTTGCTGCCGGTCGGCGACTTCGCCTGGTGTGACCCCGTGCTGACCCATTCGCTGGCCTTCGGTGTGATTCCCGAGCGCTTCGGTCAGGCGCAAGGCGTTGCCCCGACCTTGCACTCCTTGTCCGACCTGGCCCGTGGCGCTGCCCATGGCCAGGACACCACCCAGTGGTTCGATACCCCTCACCACTACGTGGTCCCGCAATTGAGCGCTGACCAGCGTTTCGCCCTGAGCTGGGAGCCGTTGTTCGAGGAGGTCGAAGAGGCCAAGGCCCTGGGTCATGCGGTGAAACCCGTGGTGCTCGGCCCCTTGACCTATCTGTGGCTGGGCAAGGCCAAGGACGCCGGGTTCGTCACGCTCGAACTGGTCGATCGCCTGCTGCCGCTGTACGACGACATCTTCAATCGCCTGGCTGCCCAAGGCGTGGAATGGGTACAGATCGACGAGCCGATCCTGGGACTGGACCTGCCCCAGGACTGGAAGAATGCCTACGAGCGCGTTTACAACATCCTGCAACGCGCACCGCTGAAAAAGCTGGTGGCCACTTACTTCGACGGGCTTGCCGGCAACCTGGGGCTGGCCGCCAACCTGCCGGTCGATGGCCTGCACATCGATCTGGTGCGCGCCCCTGAGCAGTACCCGATCGTCCTCGACCGTCTGCCGGCTTACAAGGTGCTGTCGCTGGGGGTGGTCAACGGCGGCAACGTCGGTGCCTGCGACCTGGACAACGCCTTCGAGGTGCTGCGCCATGCCGCCGAGCGCCTGGGCGACCGACTGTGGGTGGCGCCGTCGTGCCCGCTGCTGCACGGTGCGGTGGAGCAGGGCGATGACCACTGCGTCGATTCGAAAAGCGCGCTGGCTTTCGCCGTGCAGAAATGCCGGGAAGTGGTGCAACTGGCCAAGGCCGCCAGCGCCCCGGAGCTGGCGGTCCTGCAGAAGACGGCGGCCTAGCGCTGCAGCGTCAGCGCCACGCCTTGGCCACCGCCGATGCACAGGGTGGCCAGACCTTTCTTCGCGTCACGCTTGATCATCTCGTGCAGCAGGGTCACCAGCACCCGGCAGCCCGAGGCGCCAATGGGATGGCCCAGGGCGATGGCGCCGCCGTTGACGTTGACCTTAGCGGCGTCCCAGCCCAGTTCCTGACCCACCGCCAGGGCCTGGGCGGCGAAGGCTTCGTTGGCTTCGATCAGGTCGAGGTCCGCCAACTGCCAACCGGCTTTGTCCAGGCAGCGACGGGTCGCCGACACCGGGCCGATGCCCATGATCGCCGGGTCCACCCCGGCGCTGGCGTAGCCACTGATGGTGGCCAGCACCGGCAGGCCCAGCGCCTGGGCTTTTTCCACGCTCATCAGCAGCACCGCAGCGGCGCCATCGTTCAGGCTCGAAGCGTTGCCCGCCGTGACGCTGCCATCGGCTTTGAACGCCGCCCGCAGTTTGCCCAGCGACTCGGCCGTGGTGCCGGGGCGCGGTTGCTCGTCGGTGTCGAACACACGCGGTTCGCCTTTGCGCTGGGGAATGTGAATGGGCGTGATCTCGTCCTCGAAGCGCCCGGCCTCGATGGCCGCCAGTGCTTTGCGCTGGGACTCGGCGGCAAAGGTGTCCTGGGCCTCGCGGCTGATGCCATATTGGCTCACCAGGTTCTCGGCGGTGATGCCCATGTGGTAGTCGTTGAAGGCGTCCCACAGGCCGTCGGTGATCATGCTGTCGACCAGTTGACCGTGACCCATGCGCTGGCCGGTGCGTGCCGAGGGCAGCACGTACGGCGCCAGGCTCATGTTCTCCTGACCGCCGGCGATCACCACCTCGGCATCGCCGCAGCGAATCGCCTGGGCCGCCAGGTGCACGGCCTTCAGGCCCGAGCCGCAGACCTTGTTCAAGGTCAGTGCCGGCACCGCGTGGGGCAGGCCAGCCTTGACCGCCGCCTGGCGCGCGGGGTTCTGCCCGGCGCCTGCGGTGAGCACCTGGCCGAGGATCACCTCGTCGACCTGCGCCGGGTCCAGGCCGGCCTGGGCCAGCAGGCGCTGGATCACCGCAGCGCCCAGGTCGACGGCCGAGACGTTGGCCAAGGCCCCTTGGAAGCTGCCGATGGCAGTGCGGGTGGCGGCGACGATGGCGACTTCTTTCATTGTTGTTCTCCGCAGACGGTGAAGGATGGCACAGCATCCCTGGCGGGCGCTGATTTGAGAAGTTTGTTTTTCTTTGCCATTGATCGGCTTTGCAAATGAATCAGCTCGGCACGCGCACGCGCACGCCGAAGCCGCCGCCCTCGCGGTTGAAGAACTCCAGTGCGCCATCGAGCTGGTCGATCACCAGCGCCACGATCGCCAGCCCCAGGCCGGCGCCGGCCGGGTTGTTGGCGCTGTAGAAACGGTCGCTCAGGCGGGTGAGCGCTTCGCGGGCGACGCCGGGGCCTTGATCGAGCACCTGTAACTCGGTCCAGCCCGGCTGGCGGCGCAAGGTCACGGTGATTTCGCTGCCGGGCGGGCTGAATTGCAGCGCGTTGCCCACCAGGTTCTGCAGCATCACGGTCATGGCCGTCGGGTCGGCGTGTATCGGGCTGGGGCCGTCTTCGTCCAGCACCAGCTCCACGTCGCGGCGCAGCGCCAGCGGGGTCAGTTCGGCCAGCTCCTCGCGGGCCAAAGCGTCCAGCTCGATACGTTGACGGGCCTGGGTCAGCGGTTCGAGGCGGGCCAGGGTGAGCAGTTGGCTGGCCAGGCGCGTGGCGCGGGTCACACCCTGTTCGAGCAAGGCCAGCGCTTCGTCGCGGGCTGCCGGGTCCGCCGCCCGGCGGGCGTTGCTGGCGTGGATCGCCAAGACCGCCAAGGGCGTGCGCAGTTCGTGGGCGGCGTCGGCGATGAAGCGTCGTTCGCGCTCCAGCAGGCGCGTGAGTTGCAGCAGTTGATGGTTCAGGGCATCGGCCATGGGCGCCAGCTCTACGGGCAGCGCGGCGCTCGACAGCGGTTCGAGGCTGTCGATGGGCCGCGCGCGCAAGTGGCGGGTGAGGCGGCGCAGCGGGCGCAGGCCCCAGCCCAGTAGCAGCCAGATCAACAGCGCCAGGCTCGGAATGCCGATCAGCGCCGGGGCCAGCGCCTGGTCGGCGATGCGCTGGATCAGGTCCTGGCGCAGGTCGTCGCGCTCGCCGACCCAGATCAGCAGCCCGCGCTGGCTGTCCTGAAGGAGCACGCCGCACCAGTCCTGGCCCAGGTACAGCACGTCGTGGATGCCGGGGGCAGGCGGCGTTTCCAGCGGTGGGGCGTCGGCCGAGCGCATCAGCAGTTCGCCGTCGCTGCGCCAGACCTGGAAGGCCAGGTTGATTTCGTAGGGATGACTGAGGATCGAGGCGCTGGACTGGTCCATGGCCTGATCCAGTGCCTGGCGGATCGCCTGCCAGTCGGCGTCGGCGGGCATCTGTCGCAGCAGGCCTTGGAGCACTCGCGCGGCCTGCACCAGTTGGGCGTCGTAGACGTTCTCGATTTCCCGGTGGTGGTCGCGCAGCACGCTGAGCACCAGCCCGAGGCTGCCGATGACCACCAATAACAGGGTGGGCAGCAGGATGCGCGTGCGCATGGCGATCATGGCGTGCCCTCGATCAGGTAGCCGACGCCGCGCACGGTGCGGATCAGCCGGCTGTCGAGCTTGCGCCGCAGGTTGTGGATCAGCACTTCGAGGGTGTTGCCCGGTCCGTTCTCCTGCCAGCCGTAGAGCCCGTCGGCCAGGCGTTCGCGGGTCAGCACATGGCCGGGGCGGGCCAGCAGTTGGTGCAGCAACTGGAACTCCATGGCGGTGAGGGTGACCGGTGTGCCCTGGTAGCTCACGGCGTGACGGGCCGGGTCCAGGCTGACCCCGGCGTGCTCGATCAATGGCTGCGCACGACCCTGGCTGCGGCGCAGCAGGGCGCGGATGCGCGCCTTGAGCTCGTCCACCTCGATGGGCTTGACCAGGTAGTCGTCGGCGCCGGCGTCCAGGCCGAGAATGCGGTCGCGGGTGGCGTCGCGGGCGGTGAGGATCAGCACCGGCACATCGCCGTCGGGCTGAGCGCGCAGGTCGCGCAGCAGGCTCAGGCCATCGCAGCGCGGCAGCCCCAGGTCGAGCAGCACCAGGTCGAAATGCTCGGCACGCAGCGCCGCCGCAGCGCTCAGCCCGTCGGCCAGCCAGTCGAGGGTATAGCCTTCGTCGCGCAGGGCGCTGCGGATGCCCTGCGCCAGGGACTGATCATCTTCAACCAGCAGGACGCGCATGCCAGGGGTCTCTTTCCCGTGAAAGCCGCCATGATGGGCCTTGCGGCCAGACCCTCGTCCAGTGAAATGTAACCAGTGATGACTGACTAAGCTGGCATTAAGCTTGGCGGCCCATCGTGCGTGGCACCTTCACTACATGAGTTCGATGCCATGCGTACCTTCCTCGCCTTCGCCCTGCTGCTGGGCAGCAGCGCCAGCTTCGCCGCCACTCAATGCACCACCGCCGACAAGGCCACCTGGCAGGATCCGGCGGCGTTCCAGGCCACACTCAAAGACCAGGGCTACACCATCAACAAGTTCAAGGTCACCCAAGGCAACTGCTACGAGATCTATGGCTTCGACAAGGACGGGCGCAAGGTCGAGATCTACCATGACCCGGTCTCCGGCAAAGCAGTGAAGACCGAGATCGAAGACTGATGTGCGCGGCCAGCGTGCGGCTGTGGGACCCGCTGCTGCGACTGTGTCACGGGTCGTTCGCCGCGGTGTTCGTCGCCAACTACTTCCTCAACGAGGAGGGCGAGCGCTGGCATCAATGGCTGGGCTACTACGCGGCGGGCTGTCTGGCGCTGCGTGTGCTCTGGGGCTTCGTCGGTCCACGCAGCGCCCGCTGGGCCGATTTCTGGCCCACGCCGGCGCGCCTGGCGGACCATGCCAAGGCCTTGCTGCGCGGGCAACCGTTTCACCGCCTGGGCCATTCGCCGATTGGCGCGCTGGTGATGCTGGCGATGCTCGGCTGCATCGGCGGTCTGGGCCTGAGCGGCTTTCTGATGCGCGAAGTGGACGCGCTGTGGGGCGCGGACTGGCCGGCCAACCTGCATGCCTGGCTGGCCGACGGACTGTTGGTGCTGGTGTGCGTGCACCTGCTGGCGGCGCTGGTGGAGAGCCTGCGTTTGCGCGAGAACCTGCCGCTGTCGATGCTCACCGGCCGTCGCCGCGTACCTGACGATCACTGACCGCGAGAGCCTTCATGTCGATGTTCTTCACCTTCATTCGGCGCAATGACAGCGCCGCCGCTTGGCTGCGCCTGCTCGTCCTGGCCAGCCTGAGCTGCGTGCTGCTGCTGGCCGACGATTTCATCCAGCAACGGTTCAGCCCCAACAACCGCGCCGAACTCGAGGCCGGCTGGGTGGCCGGGCTGTGGGTGTTCTGCCTGGCCCTGTGGCTGTGCAACCTGCGCGGGCTGGTGGTGGCGATCCTGGCAGTGTTCGCCGGCATGCAACTGCTGCAACTGGCCAACATCAGCTTTTTCGGCGAGCCGCTGAGCGCCATCGACATCCGCAGCCTGCTGCGCGAGCCTGGCGAAGTCGGGCAGACCGCCTGGTACAGCCTGGGCGCGCACTGGCATGCGGCGTTCAGCGTGCTGTTGCCTTACAGCCTGGCGATTGCGCTGCACTGGCAGGTGCCTTCGCGGGTGACCCTGCCCGCCAGCCGCTGGGCGCTGGTGCTGATCGCCCTGGTACTGCTGGCCAAGCCGTACCGGGCCACCTACCGCAACCTCGATTCGTTCACCCCGGGGCCGACCCGCAGTGGGCTGCACAACAGCCTCAATGCCTATTCCGCCTGGGCCGTGCGCCTGGCGCTGCGCAGCGAGCCGAGCCTGCCCCCGGCGCCGTTCGCGCCGTACCGGTTGAGCGCGATCCCCAGCACGGCCAAGCATGTGTGGCTGGTGGTGGCCGATTCGCTGCGCAGCGAGCGCATGGGCGTGTACGGCTATTCACGGCAAACCACGCCCAAGCTTCAGGCCTACTTGCGCGAGCATCCCAGTGCCGTGTTGCGTCCCGGGGTGTCGGCGGGCGTGGCGACCGATGTGAGCTTGCCTTATCTGCTCAACCCGATCCGCGAGCCCGGCCAGGACCACTTGCTGCGCGAGGGCCAGGTCAATCTGTTCCGCCTCGCCCGCCAGGCCGGCCTGCGCACGCACTGGATTTCCTCGCAGGAGTCGCGGCTGCTGGCGCACCTGGGCAGCCGCTACCTGGACGTGTCGATCACCCGCGAGGACCACCCGCTGCGATTTCTCGAACGTCAGGACCATGCGCTGCTGGAGATTCTCGACCGCCAGCGCTTCGCCGAACGCAATTTCGTCGTGCTCAACCTGCGCACTGCGCATCTGCCTTATGCCCAGAACTACGTGCATCAAGGCGGCAAGGTGCCGTGGCCGGACCAGGGCGCGCAGGCCCAGGGCAACGCCTACGACAACTCGATCCATTACCTGGACGGGCTGCTCGAAGAGCTGATCGCCCGCTTCGACCAGCTCGACGGCGAGCGCTACCTGGTGATCACCGGCGACCATGGCCAGCGCCTGGGCGAGAACGGCCAGTGGGGGCACAACGACCTGGTGCCGGAAGTCAGCGACGTGCCGATGATCGTCATCAGCCGCGACGCGCCGCAGCAGGCGCTGGAGGCGCTGAAGCGCGAACGCTGGATCAGCCACTACGAGATCGGCAAGTGGCTGGCGGCTCGGCTCGGTACGCGCATCGACAACCCCAACCTGCGCGCCAACGAGCATTTCGTGCACGGCAAGCTGCTGTTCAGCGACAACTTCATCCAGCCGGTGTGCGAAACCCCGGCGGGGCTGGTGCACCTGCCGCCGATGCAATTGAGTCAATGGCTGGGCAAGGCGCGGCTGCAGGGCTGTGGGTCGTGAGCAGGGCATCGGGCATGGAATCTCGCCCAGGCACTCCGTAATATGTGTCGGATGACCTGTGGGGGTAGTCTCACCCCCTGATCGAACGGAATCGCCCTCGACGGCGCTTCCCCAGCATAAACCTGACGAGGTACAGACATTGGCCATCATTCATCCCAAGGTACGCGGTTTCATCTGCACCACGACTCACCCCAAGGGCTGCGAGCTCAACGTCCGTGACCAGATCGAAGCCACCCGCAAACTGGGCGTGCGCGAGGATGGTCCGAAGAAAGTCCTGGTGATCGGCGCCTCCAGTGGCTATGGCCTGGCCGCGCGCATCACCGCAGCCTTCGGCTTCAAAGCCGACACCCTGGGCGTGTTCTTCGAAAAACCAGGCACCGAGACCAAGGCCGGGACCGCTGGCTGGTACAACGCCGCCGCGTTCGATAAATTCGCCAAGGCCGACGGCTTGTACAGCAAGTCGATCAACGGTGACGCGTTCTCCGACGAGGCGCGGGCCAAGGTCATCGAGCTGATCAAGAACGAGATGGGCGGCAAGGTCGACCTGGTCATCTACTCCCTGGCCTCGCCTGTGCGCAAACTGCCGCAGACCGGCGAACTGGTGCGCTCGGCGCTCAAGCCGATCGGCCAGCCGTACAAGTCGACCGCCATCGACACCAACAAGGACAGCATCATCGAGGCCAGCATCGAGCCGGCCACCGAGCAGGAAATCGCCGACACCGTCACCGTCATGGGTGGCCAGGACTGGCAACTGTGGATCGACGCCCTGAGCGGCGCCGACGTGCTGGCCGAAGGCGCGCGCACCGTGGCCTTCAGCTACATCGGCACCGAGATCACCTGGCCGATCTACTGGCACGGCGCCCTGGGCCAGGCCAAGCAAGACCTGGACGAGACTGCGCTGCGCCTGGACAAGAAGCTGGCCGCCGACGTGAAGGGCGGGGCCAACGTGGCCGTGCTCAAGTCGGTGGTCACCCAGGCCAGCTCGGCCATTCCGGTGATGCCGCTGTACCTGTCGATGGTGTTCAAGATCATGCAGGAGAAGGGCGTCCACGAAGGCACCCAGGACCAGCTCGACCGCATGTTCCGCGATCGCCTGTACCGCGCCGATGGCGCCCCGGCCGAAGTCGATGAAAAGGCGCGCCTGCGTCTGGACGACTGGGAACTGCGCGATGACGTGCAGGACGCCTGCAAGGCCATGTGGCCACAGGTGACCACCGAGAACCTGTTCGAGCTGACCGACTACGCCGGTTACAAGAAGCAGTTCCTCAACTTGTTCGGCTTCGAGCGCGCCGATGTCGACTACGACCAGGACGTGGCCACCGACGTGCGTTTCGACTGCGTCGAGCTGTAAGCCAGACGACCACCGCGCCGCCACATCTGGCGGTGCGGTGGCCTTTATTTTTGAAATACCTTGTAACAACTTCCCTGGCAATCCCTGCCGCTTCCCTTGACCTCCCTGTTCTATACAGCAGCTACTGGCCGCTCATTTTGCGCGGGCCACAGGAGTATGCATGGGCGTATTAGAAAAACTACAACAGCGCATCCGTCAGAAAGGCTTCAAGCGTGTGTGCAAGACCCTCTTCGAGCGCTACGTCTTCTTTCACTGGGAATTGCTCTGGACCGAGCGTGACCTGACCACGCCGGCGCCTGAACACCGGCTACGCGCCCATCCCCCCGTCACCCGACTCGAAATCACACCGGACAACGTCGAGGCATTCGCCGCCAACTTCGCCGATCGCGTGCAGACCATGGCCGAGCTGGCCCGGGAAGGGCATACGGGTCTGATGTACGTGGACGAGCAAGGGCAGGCGGTCGCGTTCATCTGGGCCAGTACCGGCGACTACCACGACCGCCATTACTACGGCTGCACCTTCGCCATCGAGCCGGGCGAATACTTCCAATTCGGCGGCGAAATGACCCGGCGCTACTTCGGCAGCGAACTGTCGGTGACCGCCCAAGCCGATATGTGGCAGCTCATGCACGACAGGGGCTACCGCAAGCTGGTGGATGTGGTGGAGACGCACAATGTGCCGGCGATGAAGATGCACCTGCGCATGGGCTACCGCGAGCAGGGCCGGGTGACCCATATCTACGGGCTGTTCGGGCGTTGGAAGTTCTCCCGGCAGACGCGCTATCGCGGGGCGCGCCTGGAGGCGTTGCGCACCCCCGGGGTGACGCGGCCGCTGTCGTCCGGTTGAGGGGACAGCCGCCGCGCGTGCCGCCTCAGGCGTTGCGCGTGAGCGGCGGCGCTTCGAAGGTCACGCCGGCCAGGCCGTGGACCATCAGTGCGCGAATGTTGGCGTGGTCGCTGCCTTCGGGCGTGGCCAGCACGCTGCGGTAGTGCTCGCCGAACGCCAGCAGCGCTTCCTGGTCGCTCAGACCTTCGAGCAGGGCCAGGCCGAGGGTTTTGCACGAACCTTCATTCTGCCCGGCGGCGCTTTTCACGCCGCCGTTATCGAAGGCCTGGGGCTGGTACTGGTAGTTCGCGGCGACGAAGTCCAGGGTGTCGGCGAAGGCATGTTCGCCGCTGGCCAGACGGCTACGCAGGGTGTTCAGGTCAGTCACGGGGTTTTCCTTGTTCGAACGCCGCTTTCTGCTCGGCGCTGGCTTCTTTCTGGTGGAGGGCTTTCCACTCGGCATAGGGCATGCCGTAGACCGCCTCGCGGGCGTCGTCCAGGCTCAGCTCGACCTGGCGCTCGTCGGCAGCGGCCTTGTACCACTTGGACAGGCAGTTGCGGCAGAAGCCGGAGAGGTTCATCAGGTCGATGTTCTGCACGTCGGTGCGCTGTTGCAGGTGATCGACCAGGCGCCGGAAGGCGGCGGCTTCGAGTTCGAGTTGCTGTTGCTCGGTCATGGTCTTGCCTCAGGTCATGCGGTTCTTCAGATGGCGGCCACCGTTGATGACCACCTGGCTGCCGGTGCTGTACTGGCTGTCGAGCAGGAACATCACCGCCTCGATCAGCGGCTGGGCGCCGGGTTCGAATTCCAGCAGGGCCTTTTTCAGGGTCTGCTGGCGATACTGTTCGTCGCCGCCCTCCTTGAGGATCAGCAGGCCGGGCAGGATACCGTTGACGCGCACCGTGGGCGCGTAC
Source organism: Pseudomonas sp. RAC1 (assembly GCF_030658255.1). Classification (NCBI taxonomy): domain Bacteria; kingdom Pseudomonadati; phylum Pseudomonadota; class Gammaproteobacteria; order Pseudomonadales; family Pseudomonadaceae; genus Pseudomonas; species Pseudomonas sp. RAC1. The sequence continues at coordinate 309,729 of NZ_JAUTXS020000032.1, read as the reverse complement.
TTTTCGGCGAACGACAGCACCATGTTCTGCAACGCAGCCTTGGTGGCGGCATAGCCGATGTGGCTCTTGCTGCCGCGCGAAGAGGTCTCGTCGCAGATGTGGATGATGTCGGCCTTGTCCAGTTTGGCCAGGTGCTCGCCGAGGGCCAGGTTCAGGTGGTAGGGCGCCTCGACGTGCAGGCGGAACATGGTGTCCAGGCTCTGCAGGTCGTCGTCCAGCCACAGCGACGCATTGTGGATGATCGCGCGCAGGCCGTCGTAGTGCTGCTGCAGGTGCTCGATCAGCGCCAGGCGGTCGGCTTCGCGGGTGAGATCGGCCTGGAATTGCCGGATGTTCGGGTGAGCCGCCTGTGGCTGCAGGCGGCGGCTGGCGCTGACCACCTGATGGCCGGCCTCGGCCAGCGCCAGCGCCAGGGCCAGCCCGACGCGCTGGCTGGCTCCGGTGATGAGGATTGGGCTGTTCATGTGCGGGGCAGTCTGTTCGTCCGTTCGTTCGGGCCCCAGCATACCCGAACTGTGCAGGCTTGCGAGCCGCCCGCTCAGCGGCTGCGCAGGCCGTCGCGCGGTGCCTGCGGCGTGCGGCGCGGCGCATGCAGCCACGCGGCCAGCAGCCGAGTGGACAGGGGGATGAACAGGTACACCATCAAGGGCGTCAGGGCCAAGGTGCTGACCAGCACGCGTGGCAGCAAGGGCAGCGGCGCCAACCAGTGGCCGAACAGCAGGTTGAACAGCAGCGACACTGGGAAGAACGCCAACCAGATGGCCGTGGCCTGCTTCCAGCGCGGCGGCGTGCGCACTGTTTCGGTGCCGAACCAGCCCTCGATGCCGCTCACGCGCCGCTCTTCGGGACGTTCGAACAGCCCGTCGCCGCGTTGCAGCCAGGCTCGCCGCGAGGCCGAGTGCTCCCAGGCGTGCAGGGTGGGCTCGTCGCTGAAGCGAAAGATGATCTGGAAGGCGTCGTCCTCGGCGGGTGGGGCAAGGATGCCGGAGCCGAGGTAGCCGGGAAAGTCGGTGGCCAATTGCTCACCTTCGTGCAGCCAGGCCAGCAGATCCTGGTAGCGGCCATCGGCGGCGCGGCGCGACACCATGAGGGTGACGGGTACGGTAGACATCGTGTATCTCCTGACGACGGGGCTGGCGGGTAGCCGGCCCCTGGCCTGTGCCCGGGATGGTGGGCGACGCAGGCTGGTATGCAAGAATCGGGCGCGGAGTATGACAGCCGTCGAGGTGATCGGTCAGGCCGAGGTGCGAGCGTTCAATTCGGGATGCGCCTGCAGGATGTATTCGCGCAGCCGGTCGATTTCATCAGGCGCGCTGTGGGCCAGGTCGTAGGCCGCCAGGTCGGCGTCGATGCACCGGCGCAGCGTGCCGATCAAGGCGATCGGTTGCAGCCCGCACGGGGCGAAGAACAGCTCGAAGCGAGCCGGTGGCGGGCGCTTGCCGCGCACTTCCAACAGCACCCCTTTGAACGAGATGTCGCGTACCCACAGCGTGCTGGACTTGCCCTGTGCATCGAGCAGGGCCGTGGGTGGGGCCAGCGACAGGCGCCAGGGCCGCAGCCTGGGGCCTTCTTCGTAGATTTCCGGGGAGCCCAGTTGCAGGTGCACCGCGTGGAATTCGTCCTCGACCAATTGCAGGGGAATGCTGATTTGCTGGTTGTCCAACTGCGCCTGCAACGTGACCTGCTCGCTGGCCACCAGGCGGGTGAGCAATTGCTGCAGGCGCGGGTCGCCGTTGACCAGCAGGCTCGCGCTAGGCGCTGGCTGGTTCAACTGCGGCACATGCTGCATGTCCTGGATGAAATCCAGCTCATCCTGGGTGAGGAGGGCGTCGGCTGGCATGATCGGGCTCGAATCAGGCGTGTTCACGGAGTTTTACGCAGTCATGGACTGAAAATGCTGGCAAAGGTTCAGGCCGCTGGACAGGCGGTCATCGCGCTCGACCCTCCTACCCGGCCTGAACGACCGGCAGCATTAGGCATTTTCCCGGCGTCGAGTGCTAGTATCCTACGCTTTTACTCGGTTTCGGAATCCTCTGTTGATGAAAGTCGCCATTATTTCCGGCTCGGTGTACGGCACCGCCGAAGAAGTTGCCCGCCACGCTGAATCGCTGCTCAAGGCCGCCGGTCTTGAGGCCTGGCATGCCGCCCGCGTCAGCCTCGACGACCTTCGCGGCTTCGCGCCCGAAGCCTTGCTGGCCGTGACCTCGACCACCGGCATGGGCGAGTTGCCAGACAACCTCATGCCGCTGTATGCCACCCTGCGCGATGTGCTGCCCGGCGAATGGCGCGGGCTGCCGGGCGCGGTCATCGCCCTGGGCGACTCCAGCTACGGCGACACCTACTGCGGCGGCGGCGAGCAAATGCGCGAACTGTTCGCCGAACTGGGCGTGCACGAAGTGCAGCCCATGCTGCGCCTGGACGCCAGCGAGACAGTGACCCCGGAAGCGGATGCCGAGCCGTGGCTGGCGCAACTGGCGGCGTTGCTCAAAGGTTGATCTTCAGCGGTCCGCCAGCGGCCCACGCTCGCGCACCAGGTCCAGCCAGGCCTGCGCGGCGTGCGACAGGTAAGCGCCTTGGCGCCAGATGAAGGCGATGTCCCAACGCAGGTGATCCGGTGCCAGCAGCGGCAGGCGTACCACGCCATCGCGCTGCAGGCGGCGGGCGACCACGCTGGGCAGCAGTACCACGCCCTGGCCAGCGGCGACCAAGGCGGCGAGGAAGTCGGCCTGGCCGCTGCGCCCACCTTCCTTGGGGGTGAAACCGGCCTGTTGGCAGGCGCTGAGCAGCTTGTCATTGAGCATGAAGCTGCGGTCGTAGAGCAGGAACGGTGTGTCTGCCAGCTCGCTCAGCGTTACCCCATCGCGCCCGGCCAGGGCATGCCCGGCCGGCAGCAGCGCGTCGAGCGGTTCGTTGCAGAACGGCTGGCGGGCGAATGCCGGATCGCTCGGCGTGACGCTGCCCCCCAGTTCCAGTTCGCCACTGCGCACGGCCTGTTCGACGATACGGCTGCCCCCTTCGATCAATTGCACGCGGATGTTCGGGTAGCGCCGCCGGTACTCGGCGAACAGGCTGGCGAACAGCGCTTCCCCGCCGATCACCGGCAAGCCCAGGCGCAGTTCGCCGCGGGCCAGTTGGCTGAGGTCGTCGAGTTCGGTGAGTAAGGCCTGGCGCCCACGCCACAGGGCTTCGCCACGCTCGAGCACGATGCGCCCGGCGGCCGTGAGGTGAAGTTGCGAGCCCTGGCGTTCCAGCAGGGGCTGGCCGAGATCGGCCTCAAGCTGTGCCACCTGCTTGCTCACCGCCGACTGACTGATATGCAGCGTCAGCGCGGCCTGGGTGAAGCCGCCTCGGTTGACCACCTCGATGAAGCTGCGGAGCTGTTTGAAGTCCATCTTTTGAATTCCATTTTGGAATGGCAGGCAGTCTAACAATTCGCTTCTGGCCTGGGCAGCGGCTTTCTACACTGCGCGCATGTCGAGGATCCCACTATGAATCTTTCCCGCTGCACCCCGTTGTTGCGCCTGCTCGGCGAACTCGCCGTGCTGTTCGTGCTGTACCTGATCGGCGGCCGGTTGGCAGCCTGGTCCGGCTGGCCGATTCCGGCCGGTGTCATGGGCATGGCGCTGCTGCTGGTGCTGTTCGCCATCGGCGCCGTGCAGCCCGGCACCTTGCAGCGTGGCGCCGGCTGGCTGATGGCGCAGATGCTGCTGTTCTTCATCCCTGCGCTGATGAGCCTGCTCGATTACGGCAGTCTGGTGCGCAGCGAGGGGTGGCGGATTCTACTGGTGATCGCCTTGAGCACCTTGGTGGTGATGGTGGTGACCGCTGCCACGGTGGAACTGGTGTGCCGCTGGAGCCTGCGCCATGAATCTTGAGCCGATGTCGCTGTTCTGGCTGGCGCTGACCTTGCTGGCCTACCTGTTCAGCCGCTGGCTGTACGGGCGTACCGGGCGCTACCTGCTGTCGCCGCTGGTGCTGGTGCCGGTCCTGCTGTTGGCGGTGGCGGTGCCGCTGCACACCGCGTATGCCGACTATGCGCGCGACACCCAGTGGCTGGTCGGCGTGCTCGGCCCAGTGACGGTGGCCTTCGCTGTGCCGATCTGGCAGCAGCGGGCGATGCTGGCCCGGCACTGGCCGGCGCTGTTGCTGGGGATGCTCGCCGGTAGCCTGGCCTCTATCGGCAGTTCCTGGGGCCTGGCGCATCTGTTGGCGCTGGACGATGCGGTCAGTCGTTCGTTGCTGCCGCGTTCGATCACCACGCCCTTCGCCATGCCGATGGCCCACGACCTGGGCGGGGTGCCGGAACTGACGGCTGTGTTCGTGCTGTTCACCGGCGTGCTCGGGGCGCTGTTCGGCGGCGTGTTGCTCAAGGTGCTGCCGCTGCGCACGCCCTTGGCGCGAGGCGCCCTCTATGGTGTTGGCGCCCACGGCGCCGGAGTCAGCCGCGCCCATGAGGTGGGCGGCGAAGAGGGCTCGGTGGCGGGGCTGGTGATGGTGCTCACCGGTCTGCTCAACTTGTTCGCCGCGCCCTTGCTGCTGCACCTGCTGTGACCGTTCGTGCCCCTGTCCCGCACGGTCATCAAGCTGGCTGCCAAGGCAAGTTCCGCCGCGTGAGGGCCTGACTAGACTGGGCTTCGACACAGAGAGCACATGCAAGTGCCGAGGTGCAATGCAATGAACGCAGCCTTGTCGTACACCTTCATCGACACCGTCATTACCTGACCAGCGGGACTATTCCGATGCCTTTGGCCGAGATTCCATTGTGCGTCTGGCGTACCCGTGGGCGCAGTTTCATCTTTCGGGGCCAGAGCATTCGTTACTGGACAGCAGGGCAGGGCGCGCCCTTGCTGCTGCTGCACGGATTTCCTACCGCCAGTTGGGACTGGCACTACCTGTGGGCACCCCTGGCGCAGCGCTTTCGCGTAGTGGCGTGCGACATGCTGGGCTTCGGTGATTCGGCCAAGCCGCTCGATCACCGCTACAGCCTGATCGAGCAGGCCGACCTGCAACAGGCACTGCTCGAGCACCTGCGCATCGTCCAGCCGGTGCACTTGCTCGCCCACGACTATGGCGGCAGCGTCGCCCAGGAACTGCTGGCGCGTCACCACGAAGGCCGGGCGAACATCGCCAGTTGCGCCTTGCTCAACAGCCCGTTGTTCCCTGAACTGTGTCCTTCGCCGCTGATCCACAAGCTGCTGCTCAGTCCGCTGGGCTGGCTGGTGGCGCGCTCGTTCGGGCGTGACGACCTGGTCGACACGGTCAGCCAGTTGTACGGACCGTGCACGCACCCCAGCGAAAGTGCGCTGGACGACTGCTGGAGCCTGCTGCTGTCCAACCGTGGCACACGCATTCTGCACAAGCTGATGGCTTGGGTGCCGGAGCGTCATCGATACCGGCAGCGCTGGGTGGACGCGTTGCAAGCGCCAGGTGTGCCGTTGCGGCTGATCCAGGGCGCGGTCGATCCGCTGCACGGCGCGCGCGTGGTGGAGCGCTACCGGCAATTGCTGCCCGAGGCCGACGCCGTGTTGCTGCCGGGGATCGGCCACTTCCCGCATACCGAGGCGCCGGCGCAGGTGCTGCGTCATTACCTGGCGTTTCGCGAGCAGCCGCTGAAGTGGCTGCCGCAGCGGGTAGCCTGGTCCTGAGCGCGGCGATCATCGCTGGGTGTTATCGACGGTCATTCAGGGCGGGTGCGCTTGATTGTCCGTCGCCCGGTGCTGACCGACACTCCAGACTTTCCTGTCCTGCCTGGAGCCATGAGCATGAGCGAGCCGATCAGCCTGCAAGACCGTGTGGTCATCGTCACGGGGGCCGGCGGCGGCCTGGGCCGGGCCCACGCGCGGCTGTTCGCTGCGCGCGGGGCACGGGTGGTGGTCAACGACCTGGGCGGCTCCACCCACGGCGAAGGCGCCAGCGCCTCGGCAGCCGACCGCGTGGTCGAGGACATTCGCGCTGCGGGCGGTCAAGCGGTGGCCAACCACGACTCGGTGAGCGACGGCGCGCGCATCGTCGAGCAGGCCCTGGACAGCTTCGGGCGCCTCGACGTGCTGGTGAACAACGCCGGCATCCTGCGCGACAAGACCTTCCACAAGATGGACGCGGCCGACTGGGACTCGGTTTACCGCGTCCATGTCGAAGGTGCCTATCGAGTGACCCATGCCGCCTGGCCGCACCTGCGCGGGCAGAACTGGGGTCGGGTGATCTTCACCGCGTCCACCTCTGGCATCTACGGCAACTTCGGTCAGGCCAACTACGGCATGGCCAAGCTCGGCCTGTACGGCCTGACCCGCACCCTGGCACTGGAAGGACGCAAGCACGGCATTCTGGTCAATGCCATCGCCCCTACTGGGGGCACGCGCATGACCGAGGGTCTGATTGCGCCGCAGGTGTTCGAGCGGCTGCGGCCCGAGTTGGTCAGTCCGCTGGTGGTGTATTTGGGCAGCGAACAGTGCCAGGACAGCGGCCAGTTGTACGAAGTGGGCGGTGGATGGGTGGGCAAGGTGCGCTGGGAGCGTAGCCTGGGGGTGGGTTTCGACCCGAACGCTGGCTTTACCCCGGAACAGGTGGCCGAGCATTGGGCGCAGATCGGCGATTTCGACGGCGCCATGCACCCTGAAGACAGCTTGCAGGCGTTGCAGCAGATGATGGCCAATCTTGAGCGCTATCCCGCCGATCAGTAGCGCCGCGAAGACGAAAAAAAGCCGCTGCACGGGCAGCGGCCAATCGAGACGTCAGATCAAGGAGCTTCAAAATCAACGTCGGTGAACCTGGGGCAGGCGAACGACGGAGGGGGATGGTGCCGTTCGCGCGACCCAGCGATGCGCAGGATAAGCCTCTGATCCATCGGGAAAAATAGCGTCTTGCGACATTCACCTTTACCTCTGGGGTAAAAGTCGGGCAGCGCTTCCCGACTGACTCCTGGCTGCGCCGTGCTCACCATCGCGACTTTCCACAGCGGAGCGTCGGCGATGATTGATTCACTCGGTTTCGAGCTTTTTCCCCTAGGGCCTGATGGTCAGGCGGCGGTCGACGCGCAGGCGCCGCGTGAGGACCTGCTGCTGGAGCTGGCCAGGTGCTGCTTGCAGGTGCAGCGCTGTTTGCGTACCGCCCCCCATCTGCACACGATCGCTCCAGCACTGGAGGGAGTCGAGGGCCTGGACGCTGCGCGGTCAGGTCGCAGCGCCGCGCTGGCGCAGTGGTGGGCAACCCACTCGGTGGTCAAGCCGGACACCGCCTCGTTGGCGTCGCTGCTGCTGCGCCTGGTCGATCTCGAAGCGTTGACGTTCGTGCACACCCGCCAGAGCGAACGCGAGGCTGTCGAGGCGTTGCTGCTGACCCGGGGAGAGGCCTGCGAGTTGCAACGGGTGTGGTTGGTGGCGGGCGAGCAACGCATTGCACTGCCGGGCACCTATGCCGGTCTCCCTGACTCGGCGCCCGACGCGGCGCCGACCGATCTGCTGGTGCACTGCGTGGCCACCGGCGTGTGGTTCGATGCTCAACCCAAGCGCGTGGCCCGGCACCTGCGGGCCGCGTTGTTGAAGGGGGGCGTTTGGTTCGAACTGCTGAGCGAGACCAATCGGCAACACCTGCGGGACGCGCAGGATTGCGACCTGGAATTCGAGCCTCTGGAGCGTTCGCTATACAAAGCGGTGGTGGAGGATTTGGGTCAGGTGCAGGCGATGCTGTCGAGCAGGGCGTTGCAACGGCATGCCGACACCGTCCAGACGGTCGCCCAGTGGGATGCCGCCGCGCGCCTGGATGCGTTCGTCGCCCAGGCTCAGCAGTATGCCGCCGCACAGATGGCCGCCTATCGCCACAGCCTGCTGCCGCAATGGCGGCGCAACCTGCGCGGCGCTGACCTGGAGCGCTATGTCCAGCTCGAACAGCAAATGCTGCAGGCCGAGCAGCAGTGTGTCGCACACCTGGGGACGCTGGCCAGTGTCGATGCCTACGCCCAGCAGGCCGTGTCCGATTACCTGCAGAAGCACCTGGCGCTGACCCTGGACCCTGCGACGGTGCAGCTTGAGATAGAGCGTCGGTTCGCCACCACCGACGCCGGCGACGGCAGTGGGCGCACGACGCTGCTTAACTGGGCGTTGCGCGGCGGCTACCGGGGCGAGCGCCTGGCGGTGAAGGTGCTCGACCCGCTGCTGGCATCGGCCCTGGACGTCGCCAGCGTACAGCGCATGATCGACACCCTCGATTTGCGCGTGCGTTACATCGAAGCGATCAAGCAGTTGTATCAGCACGAACAGACCCAGCTCGACGTGCAGGCGGCCATTGCTGCACGTCTGGCGCTGGCCAGTTGCGCGGCGCGATTCCAAGGTGCGCCTGCCCCCGCCTGCGACCTGATCGAGGCCGCCATCGCCGACCAGATGGCGCAGCGGGGCATCAAGGCCGGGCTGCTGCGCATCGATCAGGCGACGTCCGCGCTCAAGCACCTGCTGTACCTGACCGATGGCAGCACGCATTTGCTTTACGCGCCGGGTTCGCCCGATGGCGATTTTCTCGTCTACCCATCGTTCACGGCGCTGTCCTTGGCCGTGGGAGGCTGGACGGCCCAGGCATCGGGGGTCGAGTACCTGGTGGAGCAATCGGCGCTGGCTGACCGCGAGGCGCTGTCGCGCCAGCTTGCCGAGGTCGTTCGCAAACCGACGCTGTGGACGCCGCAGACCGTCAACGTGCATTGGATCGATTCACAGACGTGGTCGCAGGTGCTGAAAGCCGTGTGCGCGCGACGCTGCCAGGCCATGCCCGAGGATCTGCTGGCGGCAACGCCACCGTGGTACCTCGAGGCGAGCGTCGCGCTGCGCCAAGCGCTCGGCGATACCGATCAAGAGCTGGAACAGGTGTTGGCGGTGTACCGCCTCGCGACGCCCTTGGTCAGCTTCCAGGACTACGCTCGGCACGAGGTGAGCCAGTACATCAATAGCTTGCCCGGCAATCGTGCCGGACGCATCGATCCGGACAAGGTGACCGTGCATTTGGACGAGGATCGCAGCTTGAGCCTCACCGAGCTGGTCATGAAAGGCCATGACACCCGCTACAACTTCGCTCAGTTCGCGCGGATCGATTCCACCACCCAGCTCGGCCAGGATGTCTCGCACTTGGATCGCGTCGTGCTGGCCAGCTATGTGCGCAGCGCCAGGCTCGGTGAACGCTACATCGAGTTGCTCAAAGGTCGCTACCTCGACCCGGCGGCGCCGGGCTACACCCGCCAGCGTGAGCTGCACCGGTTGCTGGTGTCGCTGAAGATGCGCCGCGACCTGCTGTGTCAACGGATGCAGGGGCAGATCCCGGAACAGGTCGCCGGTTGGCTGCTCGAGGGCGTCGAGAGTCTGGCCACGGCGCAGATCGCCGACGACTTCGCGGTGGTCGACTTGAGGCTGGACGGCTGTCGGATCGAAGGCGCCTACCGGTTGTACCGCGCCTCCAAACCCGAGGCCGGGGAAGCGCTCTACCTGCCAGACGTCGCCCAGGGGCCGGCCTATCGTTCCCGAACGCACTTGGCCCAACGCTGGCGCGAAGATCGGCTGGGCGATTATTTCTACGCCCGTGCCTCCTGGCGCAATCAGCCCAGGATGGGCAGCCTGCATCAACGGTTCATGCGTGACGGTGATGGGGGCCACGAGGTGGTGATGCGCGCCATTCAGGCTTACCGGGATGAGCCGTTGCGCGACCTGGCCGACGATCTGGCGCCCCGTGTGCGGCGTCTGATCGCCGATGCCGATCGCCATAGCACCAGCGTGGCGGAGCGGGTCTCGTCGCTGGTGGTCGAGTGGGTGATCGTCGCGGCGGGGCTGCTGACCATCCCTATTCCGCCAGCGAACATGCTGGTGGGCATCGGGTGCGCGGTGAGGTCGTTCTTCAGTGCGGGGCAAGCCTGGAAAGATGGCGACCGTGCCGCGTTCTACACCCGACTGGGCGTGGGCGCGCTGGGGCTGTTCGCTTCCAGCGGCGCCTTGGGGCGGGTGCTCGGCCGCGTGTCGCAGTCCTTGCGCGGCCTGTTGGGCCAGCAACTGCAGGCGCCAAGCATCGTGGTGAAAAAGGTGCCGTACGGCAAATGGATCGTGCAATTGGCGGACGACTTCGGGGCGGATGCTGCCTCGGAAGTGCTGCCCGCCCTGTACGACGGTTTCGACGACGAATTGCTCAAGCTGGTGGAGCTCAAGACCTGGAACACTTGAGTCAGCGAGGCTCGAAGCCCATGCGCCGACTCACTGCCTGAGTAGCCTGGAGCAATTGCACCGCGGCTGGCCCTGCGGCATCGGCATGGAACATCGAGGTGGGGCCGACCACGGTCATCACCGCGGCGATCTGGCCGAGGGCGTTGAACACCGGGGCCGACAGGGCATCGACCCCCGGCATCAGCAACCCGTGGACGTGGTGCAGGCCTCGTTCAGGGATCTGCGCCAACGTCTCGACGTAGTCTTCGACGCGTTGCCCCAGTAGGGCCAATTCCCGGTCGCGCAACTCGAGGGTTTCGCGTTCCGGCAAGTGCGCGGCGAACACCAGGCCGGTGGACGAACTGAGCAGCGGCAGCACCGAGCCGATCTGGGTGACCACGGTGACCGCACGTACCGCCGGCTCGATGTTGACCACCGTCGCGCCCTGGTTGCCCCACACGGCGATGAAGCAGCTTTCGTTCAGTGCATCGCGCAGGTCGGACAAGGGCCGCGCGGCCACCTTGAGCACGTCGATGCTGCCCAGCGCCGCCAGTCCCACGCGCAGGGCTTCGCGGCCCAGGCCGTAGTGGTTGGTGACCGGGTCCTGTTCGGCGAAGCCGCTGGCGATCAGCGCCTGGAGGTACCGGTGGACCTTGCTCGCCGGCATCTGCACGTGCTCGGCCAGGCGCGACAGCGCAGTGGAGGGCGACAGCTCGGCCAGGGCCTTGAGGATGTCGGTGCCGACTTCGGCCGAACGCACTTTCTGCTTGGGGTTGTCGGGAGCGGGCGTGTCTTTGGCCATTGTCGGGCGGGTCCGGGAGTCGTCGTGGCGCCTTTATAGCTTGACGCGGGCGTAGCGGCAAATTACGTTATTCGTAATTGGATTACGATAAAAATAATTTTCCAGGGTGTGGGTTGCGCCAACAGTGCTCGGGCTGTGCCGAGCCGAAGCGACACCGCCCGCCAGCGACGGCTCCCTGAGCCCGGAGGCCCTGATGACCCGCGACACCTCTGCCGATCTCACCTACCTGAGCGGCTTCGGCAACGAGTTCGCCAGTGAAGCGCTGACTGGTGCCCTGCCGGTCGGGCAGAACTCGCCGCAGAAAGCGCCCTACGGCCTGTACGCTGAACTCCTGTCCGGCACCGCATTCACCATGCCGCGCAGCGAACTGCGTCGCACCTGGCTGTATCGCATCCGACCTTCGGCGCTGCACCCACGCTTCGAGCGCCTTGAGCGCCAACCCCTGGCTGGCCCGCTCGCACCTGGCAATCCCAATCGCCTGCGCTGGAATCCTCAGCCGATTCCCGACGCGCCCACCGACTTCATCGAAGGCTGGCGACCCATGGTGGCCAATGCCGAGGCCAGCAGCCCTGCTGGCGTGAGCATCTACCTGTATACGGCCAACCGCTGCATGGACCGGGTGTTCTTCGACGCCGACGGCGAGTTGCTGCTGGTGCCGCAACAGGGCCGACTGCGCATCGCCACCGAGCTGGGTGTGTTGCAGGTCGAGCCGCAGCAGATCGCGGTGATCCCGCGCGGCATGAAGTTTCGTGTCGAACTGCTCGACGGCCAGGCCCGCGGCTACATCGCCGAAAACCACGGCGCGCCGCTGCGCCTGCCCGACCTGGGGCCGATCGGCAGTAACGGTCTGGCCAACCCGCGTGATTTCCTCACGCCGGTGGCGCATTACGAAGACCGCCAGGCGCCGGTGCAACTGGTGCAGAAATTCCTCGGCGAGCACTGGGCGTGCGAGTTGCAGCACTCACCGCTGGACGTGGTCGCCTGGCACGGTAGCAACGTGCCGTATCTGTATGACCTGAGGCGTTTCAACACCCTGGGCACCGTCAGCTTCGACCATCCGGACCCGTCGATCTTCACCGTGCTGACCTCGCCCAGCAGCGTGCAGGGCCTGGCCAACCTGGACTTCGTGATTTTCCCGCCGCGCTGGATGGTGGCCGAGAACACCTTCCGCCCGCCGTGGTTCCACCGCAACCTGATGAACGAGTTCATGGGCCTGATCGACGGCGCCTACGACGCCAAGGCCGAAGGCTTCCTGCCCGGCGGGGCTTCGTTGCACGGGGTGATGAGCGCCCACGGTCCGGATGCCGAAACCTGTGACAAGGCCATCGCTGCCCAACTGGCGCCGCACAAGATCGAACAGACCATGGCCTTCATGTTCGAGACCAGCCAGGTGCTGCGACCCAGCCAGCAGGCCCTCGACAGCGCGCAGCTGCAAACCGACTACGACCGCTGCTGGGCAAGCCTGCCGAGCACCTTCAACCCGAACCGGAGATGACCGATGAACCAAACCGCCATGGCCCGTAGCTGGGTCGAACACGCCAACGGGCATCGCGATTTCCCCCTGCAGAACCTGCCGTTGGGCATTTTCAGCCCAGCGGGCCAGACGCCACGCTGCGGCGTGGCCATCGGTGATGCGATTCTCGATCTGGAGGCGGTGCTGGCCCTGGGCCTTCTGGAGGGGGAGGCCAAGGCGGCCGTCGAGGCCACCCGAGGCGGTGCGCTGAATGTCTTCTTCGCCCTTGGTCGAGGGCCGCGCGTGGCCTTGCGCGAGCGTTTGCAGGCATTGCTGGGCGAACACAGTGCGCATCAGCAGGCGCTGACCAGCGCGTTGCATGCGGCGCACGCGTGCCAGATGCACCTGCCGGCCAAGGTGGGTGACTACACCGATTTCTACGTGGGCATCGAGCACGCCCGCAACGTCGGCAAGCTGTTCCGCCCAGACAACCCGCTGCTGCCCAACTACAAGCATGTGCCCATTGCCTACCATGGCCGTGCGTCCACTCTGCGCCCTTCCGGTACTCCAGTGCGCCGTCCCAAGGGTCAGACCTTGCCGGCCGGGCACAGCGAACCGACCTTCGGTCCCTGCGCACGGCTGGACTATGAGCTGGAACTGGGCATCTGGATCGGCCAGGGCAACGAGATGGGCCAAGCCATCGCCATTGGCGATGCCGCCGAGCACGTGGCGGGCTACTGCCTGCTCAACGACTGGTCGGCGCGCGACATCCAGGCCTGGGAGTACCAGCCGCTCGGTCCGTTCCTGTCCAAGAGTTTCATCACCACGCTGTCGCCCTGGGTGGTGACGGCCGAGGCCCTGGCGCCGTTCCGCAGCGCCCAGGCACCGCGTCCGCAAGGCGATCCGCAGCCGCTGCCGTACCTGTACGACGAACGCGACCAAGCCCAAGGTGCCCTGGACATCGAGCTGGAAGTGCTGCTGCTCACCGAGCGCATGCGCGACGAAGGCCTGCCGGCCCATCGCCTGACCTTGAGCAACAGCCGCAGCATGTACTTCACCGTGGCGCAGATGGTCACTCACCACAGCGTCAACGGCTGTCAGTTGCAGCCGGGCGACCTTTTCGGTTCCGGCACCTTGTCGGGCGCCGAGCCCGGCTCGTTCGGCAGCCTGCTGGAGATCACCGAGGGCGGCAAGCAGCCGGTGCAACTGGCCAGCGGCGAGGTGCGCACATTCCTCGAGGACGGCGACGAGATCATCCTGCGTGCCCGTTGCAGCCGTGAAGGCGCTGCCAGCATCGGCTTCGGCGAGTGTCGCGGCAGGATCGTCGCGGCCAACTGAGGAGGGCAGGGCGATGCAACTGTTCACCTACTACCGCTCCACATCGTCGTATCGGGTGCGCATCGCCCTGGCGCTCAAAGGCCTTGGCTATCAGGCGCTGCCGGTCAATCTGCTGCAGGGCGAGCAGCGCGGCGCCGACTACCTGGCACTCAACCCGCAGGGCCGGGTGCCGGCGCTGCGCTGCGACAGCGGCGCGCTGCTGGTGCAGTCGTCGGCGATCATCGAGTACCTGGAAGAGTGCTTTGCCGACCCTCCGCTATTGCCCCAGGGAGCCGAGGCACGCGCCAGGGTACGCGCGGTGGCCGCGCTCATCGGCTGCGACGTGCATCCGCTGCACAACGTCAGCGTGCTCAACCACCTGCGTCAGCTCGGCCACGACGAGGTGCAGGTCAAGCAGTGGATCAGCCACTGGATCAGCCAGGGGTTGGCGGCGGTGGAACGGCTGATCGGCGATGAGGGCTTCTGTTTCGGCACGGCGCCGGCGCTGGCGGATGTGTACCTGCTGCCACAGGTGTACGCGGCTGAGCGATTCGAGGTCGACTTGGCGCCGTTTGCGCGCATTCGTCGCGTCGCCACACTGGCCGGGCAGCATCCGGCATTCATCGCCGCGCATCCGGCGAATCAAGCCGATACGCCTTGAATCAGTGGATCGAGCGCGTGGCCGTGGGCAGTTGTCCGAGGCGATCGCTGAGTTTCAGGCGCTGCATCGGATCATCGGTCAACAGCAGCGCGTGCTCCAGGTCGAAGCGCTCGGCCTGGGGACAATCCAGTTGCTGGTAAAGCGCGGCGCGGGTCAGGTAGTCGGTGACCTGTACCGGCCCCAACTGCATCACCCGCTCGGCATCGATCAGCGCGGCCAGGGGCTTGTCGTTGCTGATGTGCAACTGGCGCAGGTTGCGTGACAGGCGCTGCAACATCAGCGCTGGCGTGGCGCCGCGCAGGTGCTCGGCGCTCAGGGTCGTCTGCGGACCGTACTGGCGGGCCAGCAGTTCGCGGCAGTCGTTGGGGTACAGGCGTCGGCCACCGCAGGGGTCGAGCAGATGATCCGCCCCCGGCACCCGCAGCAGGAAGTGGCCGGGGAAGTTCACCCCTTCCAGCGGAATCGACAAGCGTCGTGCCAGCTCCAGCGTCAGAATCGCCAGCAGCAACGGCTGGCCGCGTCGGCGCTGCAGCACGTTGTCCATCAGCGCAGCCTGAGGCCGCAGCGGATGGAACTCGTCTTGCTGGAAACCCAGGGCACTGAGTTGGCGCAACAGCGGCTGCGCCAGCTCGACCACTGGCAGCATCGGCAGGCGGGCATTGATGTCCTGATACAGGCCGTTGAATTGGCTGATGCAGGCAGGCACATCCACGTCGCGGTGGTGCTCCGCAGCGATCCACAAGGTGGCTTCCAACAGGGCGACCGGTGAGCGGTCGAGGCAGGCCAGGCAGGCGTGACGTGGGTTCATGGGACTTCTCCGCACACACAAATGCCCTGTCTCGAAAATCCGCGGTTTCAGTTGGGCCGAGTGGCTTGGGGGGAAGCGGTCACTGGCAAACCTGAGCAGCACATGTTCGAGACAGGACACTTGAGGTGTAGCCTCGGTAGGCGCGTTCGTCCAGTGGTCTGGCCGACGCCCGGGCGATGGCGAACTGCCTATACTGGATGAGCACCGCGAAGGGGAGCCCGTCGATGTTCGCGCTCATGCAAAGCACCCGCACCCAGTCCCTGCACCTGTGGACCGATCCGGACACGGGCCTCAAGGCCGTGGTGGCCATCCACAGCCAGCACCTGGGACCGGCATTGGGCGGCTGTCGCTACCTGCCTTACGCCGATGAGCAGCGTGCACTGA
This sequence comes from Pseudomonas sp. RAC1, assembly GCF_030658255.1. NCBI lineage: Bacteria > Pseudomonadati > Pseudomonadota > Gammaproteobacteria > Pseudomonadales > Pseudomonadaceae > Pseudomonas > Pseudomonas sp. RAC1. The sequence goes on along the minus strand of NZ_JAUTXS020000032.1, from coordinate 294,138 downwards.
GCGAGGCGCTGCAACTGGCGCAGGTGATGAGCTACAAGGCGGCGTTGGCCGGTTTGCCGTTCGGCGGGGGCAAGGCGGTGATCCTGCGCAATGTCCATGTCGAGAATCGGGCGGCGTTGTTCGAGGCATTCGGGCGCTTCGTCGACACCCTGCAAGGGCGTTTCATCACGGCGGTGGACAGTGGCACGTCCGTCCTGGACATGGACTGCATCGCCCGAGCCACGCCCCATGTCAGCAGCACGACAGCCTGTGGCGATCCTTCGCCGCACGCAGCGTTGGGGGTGTTCGCAGGCATTCGCGCCACGGCCATGGCGCGCCTGGGCAGCGACAACTTCGAAGGGCTGCGGGTGGCCGTGCAGGGCCTGGGCAACGTGGGCTATGCACTGGCCGAGCAACTGCATGCGGCAGGCGCCGAACTGCTGGTCAGCGACCTGGACCCCGGGCGGGTGAGGCTGGCGGTGGAGCAGCTCGATGCGCACCCCGTGGCGCACGACGCGCTGATCAGCACGCCCTGCGACCTGTTCGCACCCTGTGGTGTCGGACCGGTGCTCAATGCACAGAACGTGATGACCTTGCGCTGCGCAGCGGTGGCCGGTGCCGCCAACCAGCAACTGGCCGACTTGCAGGTGGCCGACCGACTGGAGACGCGCGGGATTCTCTATGCGCCGGAGTATGTGATCAACGCCGGTGGCCTGATTCACGTGGCCCTGACCCACCGTGGCGCCGACCCACGCACCATCACCGCGCATCTGGCCCGCATTCCCGAGCGGCTGACCGAAGTGTTCGCCCACGCCCAAGCCGAAAAACGCTCGCCTGCGCGCGTGGCGCACTGGCTTGCCGAGCGGCTGTTGTATGGGTGAGATTCCGGCCTATCCGGCTTCGGCAGGCGTGTCTTCGAGCAACTCGGCCAATGCGTCGGGCTGGCTCTTGAACGCGCGGGCGAACACGTCGCGGTTCTTGGCCATGTAGATACCCGCTTCCTCCACCTGCTGCTCGTTCAGCGACGGCACGGCTTTTTGCAGGACTTCGGCCAGGCGCTCGGCCAATTCGAGCATCTTGTCATGGCGATCGGCTTCGGCTTTATCCATGAACAAGCGCTCCGGGTCGCGGCTGCTGCGGTACACCACTTCGACGGCCATTCATCACCTCTGTGCCTTTTGCGTATGTGGGTTGGAAAATATGGGGTGCACGATAACTGTATTTTTATACAGTGTCGAGCCTAGTCTATCGCCACTGACCTGGCGAGTGGCCATTTGATTTTAGCGGGCGCCCTGTCGCCAACTGATGACCACAGGTGTCGTGCGGCGCTCGGCCGCCTTCCAAGCACGGGGCCTGGCCCTTTAACTGCATGCCACAAGCGTCACAAGGCTGACGCATCATGCTGCCTGTCGTCATGGGGAATCGAACGATCGTGAACATCAAATGGGCTGAAAAGCTGCGCAAGGGCCTGCACGGCTCCGCCGACTCACTGGGCAACCTGTGCGTCGAGTCCTTCCACTACCTGGCGTTGTTCGGCATCGGGGCGATCACCGCCTATGCTGCGGTGCTGACCTTCATCGACATGCTGTCCAAGGGCGGCATCAGCGTCGATGACATCCTGCTGTTGTTCATCTACCTGGAGCTCGGGGCGATGGTGGGGATCTATTTCAAGACCAACCACATGCCCATCCGCTTCCTGCTCTACGTGGCGATTACCGCGCTCACCCGCCTGCTGATCGGCGATGTGTCGCACCACAAGGCGCCGGACGTGGGCCTGCTGTACGTCTGCGGAGGGATTCTGCTGCTGGCGTTCGCGATCCTGGTGGTGCGCTACGCCTCGTACCGCTATCCGTCGACCCGGGTGATCGACGCCAGCGGCAAGGACATGGACGACGGCAAGGTCTGACGCTTAGCGCGCGATGCCCGCCATCTGCAGTACCCGCTCATGGGCACCGCGGTCGGTCATGGCGGCCAGCAGTTCCAGCGCGTCTTCGCCCTGCTCGATGGCCAGTCCCAGGCGGATGCTGTCGACCACACGGCGCAGGCGCACCGGGTCGTTGCGCTGCGCGGCGCTGATCAGGCGTTTGGCGACCACGCCGGTGTCCTTGGACAGGGTCAGCATGATGCTGCCGTCCAGGCGTTCGATACTGAGGTTGACCCGGTAGTGCGGGGCAAAGGCGTCGCTGATCAGGTCGAAGGGATTGGTCATGGGCCTGCATCTTCGCAAAGGTGTGCAAGCATTGACCGAAGGACAGGGCAGATGGTTCAGCGCCGTCGCTGATGTGAGCCCGCATCAGGGCGCCCTGCATGCCCTGAAGGCCACACACGAAAACGCCCGGTGCAGTGCACCGGGCGTTTTCAGTGAACCCTCATTCTTCTTCGACGGGCTGCAACACGCTGCGCTTGCTGCGCAGCTTGCCGAACAGATGTTCCAGGGCATTGTTCAGCTTGTTCGCCGCGCCTTCGATCGCATGGTCCAGCGAATCGGCGGTGTGGCTGACGGAAATCGGTTGATGGCCTTTTGGCCGCGCCTCCATTTGGCAGCGTTTGTCTTGCGGACCGGCCTTGTCGCCGTTCTCGTCACGCAAGTGGACCTCGATGCGGGTGAGGTCATCCTCGTAGCGCTGCAGCGTGCTTTCCAGCGTGCTGCGGACCCATTCGTTCAGACGGCTGCTGCTGTCGATATGGTTGCTGCTGTTGACCTGGATTTGCATGATTCAATCCTTATTCAGCTTGCTCGCGTGGAGGCGTGCTCAGGCCCTTGAGGCCCCTGGAAATGCTTCGCCTCTTGACTCTAAAGTCAGGCAAGCGCCAGGGGATTTCAACCCCTGGCTGAAAATAAATGTTCTGTTGCATTCGCACCCACGCTGCGACGGGCGAGTCTCTGGAAGCGGACCTTCTCGAAGCTTTGCTTATGAGAATTGAAATCATTACTATTGCACGTCTTCATCTTCGCTTCGGACCGCCGCACTATGAAAAGCCAAGCCGCCGGCCTGCCTTTGCGCTATCGCCTGGCCGTCACCTCGCGCAGCCTCGCCGCCTTGTTCGGCGGTTATCTGCTGGCTTCGGCGGTGAGTGTCTGCACCAGCCTGCTGATGCCGGGTGCCCAGGTCGATGCGGCGCTGACCGGGATGATGCTGTCGTTCGTGTTCTACGTGCTCGCCTTCCTCTGGTGCTTCGCTTGCCGTAGCGCGCTGCGCGCCTGGCTGGGCGTGCTGCTGCCGGCATTGGTGCTGGGCGCGGTCGGTGTCTTGGCCTGGTGGGTGAAGCAGCCATGAAGGAAGGCTTCCGTCAGGCCATGGCCTGGTTGCACACCTGGACCGGGCTGATCTTCGGCTGGCTGCTGTTCGCCATCTTCCTCACCGGCACGCTGTCGTACTTCAAGGAAGAGATCACCCACTGGACCAAGCCGGAGATCCAGAGCCATCCGTTGAACCGGGCCGCGAGCCTCGATCTGGCCCAGCGCTACCTGCAAGCCCATGCCGCCCAGTCCAGCACCTGGTTCATTCGCCTGCCCAGCGAGCGCGAGGCGGCCTTGAGCGTTGGCTATCGCGAGCCCGAGCATTCGGGGCGGCGCGGTTTCAACGGTCAGGAACTGGATGCTGCCAGCGGCCAGCCGGTCGAAGGTCGCGACAGTCGGGGAGGCGAATTCTTCTATCGCTTCCATTTCCAGTTGGAGATGCCACACCCCTGGGGCCGTTGGTTGTCGACGTTCTGCGCCTTCATCATGCTGCTGGGGCTGGTGACCGGCATCATCACCCACAAGAAAATCTTCAAGGAATTCTTCACCTTCCGACCCGGCAAGGGCCAGCGCTCGTGGTTGGACGGCCACAACGCCATCGGCGTGCTGGTGCTGCCGTTTCACCTGATGATCAGCTACAGCAGCCTGGTGATCTTCATGTACATGGTGATGCCTGCCGGGATTCTCGCCAGTTATGGCGACACCAACAGTTACTTCAACGACTTGTTCGGGCGCGACGAAAGCATCGAACGCGTCGGCGTTGCCCCGCAGGTGCCGCTCTCGACCCTGTATCACAAGGTGCTGGAGCAAGCGCCGGGCGCACAGATCAATCTGATTCGTGTGGAGAATCCGGGCGATGCCAGCGCGCGGGTGACCCTCAGTCGCGCCTCGGCCGACAGCGTCGCCTACAGGCGCAGCGCCAACTGGACCTTCAACGGCGCCGACGGCGCGCTGCTGTCGCAGGGCGCGGCGGAAAGCGCGGCGATGATGACCTCCTTCACCTTCGTCGGCCTGCACATGGGCAATTTCGCTGGCCCTTGGCTGCGCTGGCTGTATTTCGTGTTCGGCGTCGCCGGCACGGCGGTCATCGGCACGGGCTTGGTGATGTGGCTGGGCAAGCGCCAGCTCAAGCACGCCAAGCGCGAGCGTCAGCCGCCCGAACTGCGCCTGGTCGAGGTGCTCAACATCGCCAGCATGGCCGGGCTGCTGCTTGGCGTGGCCGCGTTCTTCTGGGCCAATCGGCTGGTGCCGGTGGCGCTGGAAGGCCGCGCCGAGTGGGAGATCAGGGCCTTCTTCGTGGCTTGGGGACTGTCGCTGGTGCATGCCACGCTGCGTCCCGGCCGGCGTGCCTGGGGCGAGCAGTTGGCCCTGGGCGCGGCGGCGTTCGGCCTGCTGCCGCTGCTCAACGGCCTCACCACCAGCCAGGGCCTGAACCATTCGATCGCCGTGGGCGATTGGGCCATGGCCGGCTTCGACCTCACCGCCCTGGGCACTGGGCTGTTCCTGGCCTGGGCGGGGGCGAAGATGTTGCGCGCGCCCAAGCCCGTGGCCAAGCGCGCGGGCCGTGACAAGGCTGCCGGTCCCACTCTGGAAGCGAACTGATGCTGAGCGTTGCCCTGTTCAACTTCGCGGCGCTGGTCGCCCTGTGCCTGGCCATGGACAAGCACTTCACCGAGTTGCTCGCACGCAAGCCACGCGCGGTGGAATTGCGGGTCTTGCGCGTGGGCGGCGCGACGCTGTTGCTGCTGGCGCTGCTGTTGGCCGTGCACGTGCGCGGGCTGGCGTTGGGGCTGGTGGAGTGGACGGCGCTGCTGATGGCCGGCCTGACCCTGTGGGTGTTCGGCCTGCCCTACCTGCCGCGCGTGCTGCTGGGCCTGGCGGGCGCCAGCCTGGTGCTGGCGCCGCTGCTGGCGGTGTTCGCCGCGTGAGCGAGCCGGAACTCGACGAGGCCGGTGGTCGGGCGCGCTTCGTTCAGGTGTTCCTGGCCCAGCGTGGGCGCATGGAGGCCTTGGTCAGTCGACGCGTGGGCTGTCGCGCCACGGCTTCGGACCTGGTCCAGGAACTGTTCCTGCGCTTCTGGCGCCGACCCACGGTCAAGGTCGAAGCGTTGGACACCTACCTGCTGCGCTGCGCGGGTAACCTGGCCATCGACCACTTGCGCAGCGAAGGCAGTCGCGGGCGGGTGGCCGAGGGGCTTTATCTGGACGATGAAGAGCCGTCGGCCCAGGCGCCCGAGCAGGCGCTGGAGGTCGATCACGACCTGCGCCGAATCGAACAGGCCCTGCGCGATCTGCCCGAGCGCACCCGGCAGATTTTCCTGCTCAACCGTATTCACGGCTGCAAGTACGGCGAGATCGCCAAGGCCATGCAGCTGTCCCAGAGCGCGGTGGAAAAGCATATGATGCGCGCCCTCGAAGCGTGCAAGGCGAGTGTCGCCGAGCCCGCCACCGCAACGCGCAGGCCAGGGAGCGAGCGCCGATGAGTCCGTCCGAGCCGATCACCGCCGAGCAGTCGCGCATGGCCCTGGGCTGGCTGAGCCGTATCAACGAGCAGCCAGCCGCCGCCGACGGCGCGGCGTTCAAACGCTGGTTGCTGGCGCACCCGGCGCACCGTGACGCCTACGCCGAGGCCCAGGCACTGTGGCACCAGAGCGAGGGCCCGGCGCTGCGCCTGGCCGAAGAGGAGCAGGCGCAACTGCAGCAGTATCTCCAGGCCATGCGCCCGTCATCGGCGCGTCGGCGCTGGCGGGGAGCCGCGCTGGCGACGGCGGCCTGCCTGGTGCTGGCGCTGGGCAGCCTGGCCGGCTGGCAGCCGCAGTTCTGGCTGCAGGATCTGCGCGCCGATTACCGCAGCGCGGCGCAGGTGCGGCAGGTCACGCTCAGCGACGGTTCGCGCCTGACCTTGGATGCCGGCAGCGCCGTGGCCCTGGACTTCGCCGCCGGCCAGCGCCGTGTGCGCCTGTTGCGCGGTGCGGCGTTCTTCGAGGTGACCCACACCGGCGCGCCATTCCTGGTGCAGGCCGCTGGCGGCGAAGTACGGGTGCTGGGCACGCAGTTCGAGGTGCGCGAGCGCGGCGACAGCGCCGAGGTCACCGTGCGCAGCGGACGCGTGGCGGTGACGCCGGCGCCGGGCGCGACACCGCGCGAACTGGTCGCCAATCAGCAACTGCGTTATGCCGAGGGTCACGCCGGAGAAATGCAGACGGTGGACAGCGACAGCCGGCTGGCGTGGCGTCAGGGCTGGCTGAACTACTACCAAGTGCCGTTGGCGCAGGTGGTCGACGACCTGCAGCGCTATTACCCAGGACGCCTGCTGCTGCTCGACGACGCGTTGGCGCAGCGCCCGGTCAGCGGCAGTTTCCCGGTACAGGAGCCGTTGCAGGCCCTGGCGTCACTGGGCAAGGTGCTGGGTTTCACGCCGCAGACCTTCTTGGGCCGGGTGACGATCATTCGCTGAGTGCAGCAGGCCCGGGGCGCCGTCGAAAAATATTTTCAAAAGCGGGTGAGGTGGAACGGGCTCGCATCCGTGTAGTGAGTGAAAGTGCGATTCATTCGCAACCAACCCGTTTCCTCACAGGTCTGCGTCCATGAAGTTCACCCCGCGTTGCGTCCCTCTCTGGTTCGGTCTTTGCGCCTCGTCCCTGCTGACGCAGGCGCCACTGGCCCGTGCGGCCGAGCAGGTCCAGCTGTTCACCTTCGCCCAGCCCGCCCAGCCTCTGGCCCAGGCACTGGCGGCGTTCAGCCAGACCACCGGGCAGAGCGTGGTGTACACCCTGGCGCTGTCCGGCCAGCAGGCACCGGCGCTGAACGGCGCCTTGAGCGCCGAACAGGCCTTGCAGCAGTTGCTCGGCCAGTCGGGTTTGATCTGGCGTCGTCTCGACGCCCGCACCTTCACCCTGGAGGCGATGGATACCGCTGGCGCCGTCAGCCTGCAAGCCACCAACGTCACCTCGCAGTTGGACAACTTCAGTTACCAGCCGCCGGCCAGCGCCTCGATCATGCGCGGCCAGGGCCCGAACCTGGAGATCCCCCACGCGATCAACGTGGTGTCTGCCCAGGTGCTGCGCGACCAGGCCCCGCGCAACCTCGACGACGCGTTGGCCAACGTCAGCGGCATCACGCAGGGCAACAACTTCGGCGGCACCGCCGACACGGTGATGAAGCGCGGCTTCGGCGACAACCGCGACGGCTCGATCATGCGCGACGGCATGCCGCTGGTGCAGGGCCGCAGCCTCAACGCCACCACCGAGCGGGTCGAAGTGCTCAAAGGCCCGGCCTCGCTGCTCTACGGCATCCAGGATCCGGGTGGGGTGATCAACGTGGTCAGCAAGCGCCCACAGATGCAGCAGTACAACGCCTTGACCGTGCGCGGCTCCAGCTACGGCAGTGGCAAGAACGGCAGTGGCGGCAGCTTCGACAGTACCGGCGCGCTGGGCGACAGCAACCTGGCCTATCGCCTGATCGTCGACCACGAGGACGAAGACTACTGGCGCAATTTCGGCGTGCACCGCGAGTCGCTGGTGGCGCCGTCGCTGGCCTGGTACGGCGAAGACACCCAGGTGACTTTCGCCTACGAGCACCGCGAGTTCCTCTCGCCATTCGACCGTGGCACGGCGATCAGCAACCGCACCAACCACCCGCTGGACATCCCGGCCACGCGTCGCCTGGACGAGAAGTTCAACGACATGGAAGGGCGCTCGGACCTGTATCGCCTGGAAGTCGACCATCAGTTGGCCGACGACTGGAAAGTGCACATGGGTTACAGCTTCAACCGCGAAACCTACGATGCCAGCCAGGTGCGGGTGACCGGCGTCAACGATGCCCTTGGCACCTTGAACCGCAGTATCGACGGCACCCATGGCGCCATGAGTCGCGACCAGTTCGCCACCTTGAGCCTGACCGGCAACGTGCAACTGGCCGGCATGCAGCACGACCTGCTGCTGGGCATGGACCACGAAGACCGCAAGGTCTACCGCGCCGACCTGATCCGCCAGGCCAGCCGTTCGAGGTTCAGCTACCTGAACCCGATCTATGGTCGTGAGCCGGAAGGCACGACCGTGCGCGCCAGTGACAGCGACCAGACCGACAAGCTGCGCACCGACTCGCTGTTCGCCCAGGACGCCGTGCACCTGGACGATCACTGGATCGCCGTGGCTGGCGTGCGCCTGCAGCAGTACGACCAACTCGCCGGACGCGGACGCCCCTTCAACGCCAATACCGATACCCGCGACCACGCCTGGACTCCGCATGCCGGGCTGGTCTACAAGGTCGACGAGCAGTTGTCGTTCTATGGCAGCTACAGCGAGTCGTTCAAGCCCAATTCCAGCATTGCGCCGTTGACCGGTGGGCGCGTGCTCGATGCCTCCATCGCGCCGGAGCAGGGCAAGGCCTGGGAGCTGGGCGCCAAGCTCGATATTCCGGGTCAGATCACCGGCACCCTGGCGCTGTTCGACATCACCAAGCGCAACGTGCTGGTGGCCAACCTCGATCCACGCTCGGGCGAAACCCTCTACAGCAACGCCGGCGAGGTCAATTCGCGCGGCGTCGAACTCGACCTGAGTGGCCAGCTCAGCGAGCGCTGGAGCCTGATCGGCAGCTACGCCTTCACCGACGCCGAGGTCACCAAGGATCCGGCGCTCAAGGGCAATCGCCTGCAGAACGTGGCGCGCCACAGCGGCTCGCTGTCGGCGGTGTACGACTACGGCAGCCTGTTCGGCGGCGACCGCCTGCGCCTGGGCGCCGGTGCGCGCTACGTGGGCGAGCGTGCCGGCAACCCGAGCAACGACTTCGACCTGCCGGCCTACACCGTGGCCGACGCCTTCGCCAGCTACGAAACCCAGTTGGACGCGCACAAGGTGCGCCTGCAACTGAACGTGAAGAACCTGTTCGACAAGGTCTACTACAGCTCGGCGGTGAACCGTTACTTCGTCGCCCTCGGCGATGCACGGCAGGTCAGTCTGTCGAGCACCTTGGAGTTCTGACGCCCCGCTGAGCGCGCAGGCTCAGGCAAACGCGGCGCGATACGCTCCAGGCGTAGCGCCGAGGGCCTGGCGGAAGCGGTTGCTGAAGTGACTGGCGCTGGCGAAGCCGCACAGCAGCGCCACCTGCCCCAGCGGCAGGTCGCCCTGGCGCAGCAGGCGGCACGCCAGCTCCAGGCGCCGCGCCAGCAAGTACTGGTGCGGTGGCAGGCCGAAGCTTTCGCGGAACATCCGCGCGAAGTGATATTCGGAGAGGTTGCAACGCTGCGCCAGATCCGCCAGGGCCAGCGGCTGGTCGAGATGCGCCTCGATGTAGTCGGTCAGGTGCCTGCGCTGGTGCGGCGCCAGCCCGCCTTTGAGCCGCAGGCCCTGGCGCAGGCCGACCTGGCCGAGCACGGCGTGGTCGACGATGGCATGCGCCAGACTGCTGGCCAGCAGGCGCTCGCCCGGCTCGTCCCAGCCCAGGTCGATCAATTGACGAAAGCGCAAGGCTTGCTGCGGCTCGTCGATGAAGATCGCTTCGTGCAACTGCATCTGCCGCGGCTCGCGGTCCAGCAGGCGCAGGCAACCGAGGGCGAAGCGTTCTTCGCTGATGTACAGGTGGGCCAGGCGGATGCTGCCGTCGATCACCCAGTTGGACTCATGGCCGGCCGGCATGATGCACAGCTTGCCCGGCGCGCCTTTGTCGGCGGGGCGCTGGCGGCGATAGGTGCCCGTGCCGTCGGCGATGTAGCACGACAGCGTGTGGTGGCTCGGCGCCTGATAGTCGCGGGTGTCGTCCCGGTTGTTCCACAAGGCCACGGCCAGCCCCTCGCCGAGCTGCGCGCTGGACTCCAGGCGCGCCCGCGGCGAGCTGTGCAGGGCATTGAACACGTGCAGTTGATGAAGTGGCGGCATCGGCGGGTTCCTCATGACTCGCATCCTACTGCGCGGCGGGCGCGTTGCGCAGAGGGCGCAGCGCAAAAGCGCAAGTTTGTGCAAGCGCGGTGGCGCCAGCCGGTGAAGACTGCGGCGGTCGAGGTCGGGCCGCGCACGCCCAGCCGTCACTTCTCGCGCAAGGATCCACGCCATGAACCTGTCCCTGTACCTGCTCACCGTCCTGATCTGGGGCACCACCTGGATCGCCCTGAAGCTGCAATTGGGCGTTGTGGCCATCCCGGTCTCGATCGTCTACCGCTTCGCGCTGGCCGGGTTGATCCTGTTCGCCGTCCTGCTGCTGACCCGCCGCCTGCAACCGATGGGGCGGCGGGGGCACCTGATCTGTCTGGCCCAGGGCCTGTGCCTGTTCTGCGTCAACTTCATGTGTTTTCTCACCGCCAGCCAATGGATCGCCAGTGGGCTGATCGCCGTGGTGTTCTCCACGGCGACCTTGTGGAACGCCCTGAACGCGCGGCTGTTCTTCGGCCAGCGCATCGCCGCCAATGTGCTCGGCGGCGGTGCGCTGGGGCTGCTCGGCCTGGGGCTGCTGTTCTGGCCTGAACTGTCGGACCATACCGCCAGTACCGAAACCCTGGTCGGCCTGGCATTGGCGTTGTTCGGCACCTTGTGTTTCTCGGCGGGCAACCTGCTCTCCAGCCTGCAGCAGAAGGCGGGCCTGCGGCCGATGACCACCAACGCCTGGGGCATGGTCTACGGTGCGACTCTGCTGGGCCTGTACTGCCTGGTCAGCGGCGTGCCGTTCAGCGTGGAATGGAACGCGCGCTATATCGGCTCGCTGCTGTACCTGGTGATTCCCGGCTCGGTGATTGCCTTCACCGCCTACCTCACCCTGGTCGGGCGCCTGGGGCCGGAGCGTGCGGCATACTGCACCGTGCTGTTCCCGCTGGTGGCGCTGAACGTCTCGGCCTTCGCCGAAGGTTACCAGTGGACGCCACCGGCGCTGCTGGGCCTGGTGGCGGTGATGGCCGGCAATGTGCTGGTGTTTCGCAAGCCACGACCGATCAAGGCGCCAGGCGCGGCATTGGCGATGAAGTGACGGGCGTGCCTGGCGGGGTTGCAGCAGACGCCAGCGCGGGAGTGTCTACACTTGGCCCACTCCCCCAGATCCCGCCAGGTAGGTCATGCAGTCAGTCTCGTCATGGAATCGCCCGCTCACCCTGCGCCAGGCGCAGTTGATCTGCCTGTGCGCGCTGGCGTTGCATGTGTTGCCGCTGATCCTCGCCGACGCGATGTACCTCGACGATGTCTGGCGGGCGCAGACCGCCATCGGTCATTGGAGCGGCGAGGGCCGTCTGCTGACCCAGTGGCTGCACGCCGGGCTGAGCTTTGCCGGTGGTGCCATCAACCTGTTTCCTCTGCCATTGCTCTTGGCCTTGCCCGTGGCGGCCTACGCGCTGGCACGACTGGCCGTGCACTATTTCGTCGAGCCGCGACCCAGCGATCTGCTGGTGGTGCTGCCGCTGTGGTACAGCCCGTTCTTTTTGCAGAACCTGTCGTACCAGTACGACGGCCCGGCCATGGCGCTGGGGATGTCGGCGATGATCCTGGCCATTACCGTCGGGCCGCGCCGCCTGCTGGCTGGCGCGGCGCTCATCGCCTGCGGCCTGGGTTTTTATCAGGTGACGCTGAACCTGTTCGTCGGCCTGTGCTGCATCGAGGCGGTACGCGGGCTGCTGCGTGGCGATGAACTGACGAGGGTGCTCGGGGCAGCGGGGCGGCGGTTGCTTCAGGCGCTGTCGGGCGGGGTGCTGTACTTGCTGCTGGCGTTGCCGTGGATGTCCGGGCAGCGCCTGGCGTTGCTGGCGTTCGATTCGGCATGGCCCGGCGAAGTGCTGCGGCGGCTGGGCGTGGTGTTCGAGCATGTCGCGCTGCTGTTCACGCCCGGCAACCTGATCCTGGCTATCGGGCTTGGGCTGCTGGCGCTGATCGGCGTATTGCGCTCGGTTCCGGCGCTACGCGGCGTGTACGGAGTGGGCGGGTTGCTGGTGCGGGGCATCGGCCTGTTGCTGGTGCTGCTGGTACTGTTGAGCATGACCTCGGGGATCATGCTGATCTTCGCCTACTTCATTCATGGTGCACGCACCTTGATGGGCTTTGCCTGCGTGCTGGTACTGCTGCTTTACCTCGCTCGGCGCGGTCTGGGCGAGGCCTCGCCCCACCGCGCCCTTATCCTCGGCCTGCCGCTGTTATCGATGCTGTCGCTGGCCTATGCCTATGGCCGCGTGCTGGAGGCGCAGAAAGCGCAGACGGCGGCCATCGCCCAGTACATCGGCCAGGACATCCTCAGCCACCCCGAGCTGGACAAGGCGCGGGCCTTCTATCTGCTCGAGTCGAACCAGTCCGACGGTTGGCTGCCGGCCGCCTCTGGTGCGCTGGCGCGGGCGCCGCTGCTCGCGTTCATTCGCAGTTCCGATTTCGTCCTGCTGCCGGAGATGATGACGCAGGTCGGCATGGGCCAGTTCTACCTCAACAGCAGCGCCAACCAGAGCCCGCCACCGGCCTGGCAGGCCGACGCGCTGGCGGCTCGGGGCGGCACGCCGGTGGTCGACAACCGCTTCTATCGCATCTACCTGATCGACCAGCAGGGCTACGTGGTGACCAAGCCGCAGCGCCGCCCCTGGACACTGCCATGACCCTACCCGTGCATGGCCTGTGGCGGCAGATGCGTCGCTATGCCCTGGTCGGGGTAGGCAACACCTTGACCCACTGGGCAGTGTTCTTAGGCCTATACCTGCTGCTGGGCCTGCGCCAGGCCACCAGCAACCTGCTGGCCTTCCTGACCGCCGCAAGCCTGTCGTACTACGTCAACGCCCGCTACACCTTCGCCGCACGCCCCAGCAAGCGCCGCTACCTGCTCTTCATGTCCGGCATGGGCGCCTTGAGCCTGGCCCTGGGCGCGATTTCCGACTGGGCGCAATTGTCGCCGTGGTTGACGCTGTCGAGCTTTTCCGCGCTGAGCCTGGTGTTGGGCTACAGCTTTTCACGCCGTGTGGTCTTCAGAGGAAGGACGCCATGAACATCACCTTGATCGTGCCGGTGTACAACGAGCAGGACACCCTCGAGCACTTCTACCGCACCGTGCGCGCCGAGCCGTCGCTGCAAGGCATGACGGTGGAGATCCTGTTCGTCAATGACGGCAGCAGCGACGACACCGAAGCCCTGTGCGCGGAACTGGCGCTGCGCGACGAGTGGGTGACGGTGATCAACTTCTCGCGCAACTTCGGCAAGGAGTCGGCGCTGTTCGCCGGGCTGGAGTACGCCGATGGCGATGCCATGGTGCCGATCGACGTGGACCTGCAAGACCCCATCGAGCTGATCGCGCAGATGGTCGAGCGCTGGCGCCAGGGCGCCGACGTGGTCCTGGCCAAGCGCCGCAGCCGCAACGCCGACACCCCACTCAAACGCTGGACCGCGCGCCTGTACTACCGGCTGCACAACCGCATCGCGTCTACCCATATCGAGGAGAACGTCGGCGACTTCCGCCTGCTCGACCGCAAGGTGGTCGCGGCGATCCGCCAGTTGCCGGAGCAGCAGTTGTTCATGAAGGGCGTGCTGTCGTGGGTGGGCTTTCGCACCGAGATCATCGAGTACGACCGCCCGCCACGGGTGGCGGGGGAGAGTAAGTTCGGCCTGTGGCGGCTGTGGAACCTGGCGCTGGACGGCATCACCTCGTTCAGCACGGTGCCGCTGCGCTTGTGGACTTACATCGGCGCTGCGGTGTCGCTGTTCGCGCTGTTCTTCGCCGTGTACCTGATCGTGCAGAAGGTGCTGTGGGGCGTGGACCTGCCAGGCTATCCGTCGCTGCTGTCGGCGATCCTGTTCCTCGGCGGGGTGCAACTGATCGGTATCGGCATCCTGGGCGAGTACGTGGGGCGCATCTACCAGGAGACCAAGCACCGTCCGCGCTACGTGGTGCGCAAGGTGCAGGGGCGGCGGCGGCAGCCGCGCGCCCCGGTGACGACGCCGTCCGTGTAGCCGGCGCCGATCGCCTCAGCCCTTCCACACCTGCGGATTGACCAGATCGCGCGGCCGCTCGCCGAGCAGCGCCGCCCGCAGGTTGTCGAGGGCGCGGTTGGCCATGGCCTCGCGGGTTTCGGCGGTGGCCGATCCTACGTGAGGCAGGGTCAGGGCGTTGGGCAGCGTGAACAGCGGCGAGTCGGCCAGCGGCTCTTTCTCGTACACGTCCAGTCCGGCGCCGCGAATCGTACCGGCTTGCAGCGCTTCGATCAGCGCTGCCTCGTCCACCACCGGGCCTCGGGCGATGTTGATCAGGAACGCGCTGGGCTTCATCAGTTTCAGTTCGCGGGCGCCGATCAGCTTGCGCGTAGCGTCGGACAGCGGCACCACGATGCAGACGAAATCGGCTTCGCCCAACAACTGCTCCAGGCTGCGGTATTGCGCGCCCAGTTCCTGCTCCAGCGCCGGCTTGCGGCTGTTGCCGGCGTACAGCACCGACATGCCGAAGCCGAGCCGTCCACGTCGGGCGATGGCCGCGCCGATGTTGCCCAGGCCGACGATGCCCAGGGTCTTGCCGTGCACGTCGCTGCCGAACTGCGCCGGTCCGACGCTGGCCTGCCAGTGCCCGGCCTTGGTCCAGGCATCGAGCTCGGCGGTGCGCCGGGCGCAGCCCATGATCAGTGAAAAGCCCAGGTCGGCGGTGCTTTCGGTGAGCACGTCGGGGGTATTGGTCAGGGCGATGCCGCGTTCGTTGAAGTAGTCCAGGTCGTAGTTGTCGTAGCCCACCGAGACGCTGGACACCACCTCGAGCTTGCCCGCGCCTTCGAGCTGCGCGCGGCCCAGCTTGCGGCCGACGCCGATCAGCCCGTGGGCCTCGGGCAGCGCCTCGTTGAACTGGGCGCTGATGTCGCCGAGCTTGGGGTTGGGCAGGATCACGTTGAAATCCTGCTGCAGGCGCTCGGCCATGGCCGGCGTGATACGGCTGAAAGCCAGGACGGTCTTTTTCATGGGCTACTCCTTGGGAAGCGCTACACGCTACGCGTTTACGGCGGCGAGAAAAGCGCCAGCCGCTTTCTAAAGGTGGGTCTTGAGGTCGGCCTCATGCGCGGCGAGGATCTCCGGCAGCGAATTGCGCAGGTACTCCACCCAGGTCTTGATCTTCGCGTCCAGGTACTGGCGCGAGGGGTAGATGGCGTAGAGGTTCAGCTCCTGCAGGCGGTACTCGGGCATCACCCGCACCAGGCTGCCGTCGCGCAGGCCGTCGATGGCTGAATAGATGGGCAGCACGCCTACGCCCATGCCGCTGCGGATCGCAGTCTTCATGGCGTCGGCGGAATTGACCTGGAACGGCGAGCTGGTGACGTTCACCACCTCTTGTCCTTCGGGGCCGTTGAACAGCCACTTCTCCAGGGCAATGACCGGGCTGACCATGCGCAGGCATTGGTGCTTGAGCAGTTCGGCGGGCTTTTGCGCGCTGCCGTGGCGGGCCACGTAGTCCGGCGAGGCGCAGACGATGCTGTAGGTGATGCCCAGGCGCTGGGAGACGAAACCCGAGTCGGGCAGCTCGGTGGCCAGCACGATGGAGACGTCATAGCCCTCGTCGAGCAGGTCCGGCACGCGGTTGGCCATGGTCAGGTCGAAGGTGACGTCCGGGTGGGTTTCGCGGTAGCGGGCGATGGCATCGACCACGAAGTGCTGACCGACGCCGGTCATCGAATGCACTTTCAATTGCCCGGCCGGACGGGCATGGGCGTCGCTGGCCTCGGCCTCGGCTTCTTCGACGAAGGTGAGGATCTGTTCGCAGCGCATCAGGTAGCGCTTGCCGGCCTCGGTCAAGGCGATGCGGCGGGTGGTGCGGTTGAGCAGGCGGGTTTGCAGATGGGCTTCCAGGTTGGAGACCGCCCGCGACACGTTCGCGGTGGTGGTGTCCAATTGCCCGGCAGCGGCGGTGAAGCTGCCGAGCTGGGCGACGCAACTGAAAGCACGCATGTTTTGCAGGGTGTCCATGGGTCACTCTCGATTTAGAGGGCGAAATTGTGACATGCCGCGACAAAAAAGCACGTGCGACCAAAGCCGGATTATCGCTGTTTCGGTAACAAAGATTCGCAGGAATACGTGCTTATCGCCAATGAAACCCGCCCCTAGAATTGCCCGGCCCACCACCTCATCCTCGGGAAATCGCCGCAGTGCCGCGTCGCCACCTCGGAGCGTTTCGAACGCTCAGTGCCTGTGCCCTCAGTCTGACCTTGAGCGGCTGCATCGCCACCTTGGGCATCGCCCCGCAAAGCCACACCCTGCAACCCAATGAACTGAGCATCGACCACGCCATCGACGCGGCCGCACAGGACGCCGCCTGGCCAGCCCAGCAGTGGTGGCGAGCCTACCGCGATCCGCAACTGGACCGCTGGATCGAACTGGCCCTGGCCGGCAGTCCGACCCTGGCCATGGCCGCCGCCCGTGTGCGTCAGGCCCGGTCCATGGCGGGCGTAGTCGAATCGCGCGAGCAGCTTCAGGGCGATGGCGCGCTCACCCTCAAGCGCCACAACTGGCCGGACGATCAGTTCTATGGCCCCGGCGCGCTGTCCGGCGCCAACACCTGGGACAACGATGCCCACCTCGGCCTGCGCTACGCCCTGGACCTGTGGGGCGCCGAGCGCAACGCCAGCGAGCAGGCCGTGGACCAGGCCCACGTGCGCGTCGCCGAAGCCCGGCAGGCGGCCCTGGAGCTGCAGAACAATGTGGTGCGTGCCTACATCGACCTGAGCCTGCAGTTCGCCCGGCGCGACATCGTCGCCGCCGAGCTGGCCCAGCAGCAGCAGATTCTCGACCTGGCCCAGCGTCGCCTGGCCGCCGGTATCGGTACCCACCTGGACGTGAGCCAGGCCGAGGCGCCGCTGCCGGAAACCCATCGCCAACTCGACGGCCTCGACGAGGCCATCGCACTGAGTCGCAACCAACTGGCGGCGCTGGCCGGCAAAGGGCCGGGGGAGGGCGCCCGCCTGGCGCGGCCGAGCCTGTCGCTGGCCGCGCCGCTGGCCCTGCCGTCGGCGTTGCCCGCCGAGCTGATCGGCCAGCGCCCGGATGTGGTCGCCAGCCGCTGGCAGGTGCAAGCCCAGGCCCGGGGTATCGATGTGGCCCACGCCGCGTTCTTCCCCAATGTCGACCTGGTCGGCGGTCTGGGCTTCATGGCCACTGGCGGTGGCCCGCTGGCGTTTCTCAGCGGCCGCAAGTTCAGCTATAACGTGGGCCCTGCCATCAGCCTGCCGATCTTCGACGGCGGCCGCCTGCGCGCGCAGTTGGGCGCGGCCTCGGCCGAGTACGACCTGGCAGTGGCGCACTACAACGCCACGGTGATCGACGCCTTGAAAGCGGTGTCCGATCGACTGATCCGCCGCGAGTCGTTGCAGCAGCAGGCGCGTTTTGCCACCGAGTCGGTCGCCGCCGCGCAGAAGACCTACGACATGGCCACCCTGGCGTTCCAGCGCGGGCTCACCGACTACCTCGACGTGCTCAATGCCCAGACCCTGCTGTTTCGCCAGCAGCAGGTGCAGCAGCAGGTGCAGGCCGCGCGCCTGAGCGTGCATGCCGACCTGGTCACCGCGCTGGGTGGCGGGCTGGGCGCCGGCGCTGATGTGCCGTCGGAGCCGCCGCGATGAGGGACTGGCTGGCGCGCCTTGAGTGGCGCCGCGGTTTCTTCGCCTGGGCGCGCACCGACGGCGTCACCTGGATCTACATCTTCAAAGTGCTGGCCGCCGCCTTCCTGACCCTCTGGCTGGCCATGCGTCTGGAATTGCCGCAGCCGCGCACGGCGATGATCACGGTGTTCATCGTCATGCAGCCGCAGAGCGGTCATGTGTTCGCCAAGAGCTTCTACCGCCTGCTTGGCACCCTGGCCGGCTCGGCGATGATGGTCACGCTGATCGCGCTGTTCCCGCAGAACACCGAGCTGTTCCTGCCCAGCCTGGCGCTGTGGGTGGGCCTGTGCTCGGCCGGGGCCATGCGCTATCGCACCTTTCGCGCCTATGGGTTCGTGCTGGCCGGCTACACCGCCGCGATGATCGGCTTGCCGGTGCTGCAGCACCCGGACCAGGCGTTCATGGCGGCGGTGTGGCGCCTGCTGGAGATTTCCCTGGGCATCCTCGTCTCCACCCTGGTCAGTGCCGCGATCCTGCCGCAATCGGCCAGCGCGGCCATGCGCCACGCGCTCTACCAGCGCTTCGGCGTGTACGCCGGGGTGATGGTCGAAGCCTTGCGCGGCCACAGCGAGCGCGCCCAGCTCGAGACCCGCAACGTGCGCTTCATCGCCGAAGCCGTGGGGTTGGAAAGCCTGCGCAACGTCACCGCCTTCGAAGACCCGCACATGCGCCGCCGCTCCGGCCGGCTGATGCGCATGAACAGCGAGTTCATGGCCATCACCACCCGTTTCAACGCGCTGCACCGGCTGCTGGAGCGGCTGCGGGCGCGCGGGCCTGCGCAGATCGTCGTGGCCATCGAACCAGGCGTGCAGACCCTGGTGGCGTTGCTCGAACCCTACGTGAACCGCTACCTGACCGACCCTGACGCCCTGCGCCTGACCCTGGAACTGGCCGCCTACAAGGACGGCCTGCAAACCCAGGTGCGCAGCCTGCGCGCTGCCTACCTGGAGACGTCACCCAGCGAAGCCGACCTGCTGGATTTCCACACCACCTACGAGCTGCTCTATCGCCTGATCGACGAGCTCTACAGCTACGCCCAGACCCACGCGTCGCTGGCGGCGCACAACCACGAGCGCGAACGCTGGGACGAGCCCTACGTGGCCCAGACCAGTTGGCTGGTGTCGCTGGCCGCCGGGGTGCGCGGCGCTGCCGTGCTGTTGCTGCTGGGCAGCTATTGGCTGCTCAGCGACTGGCCCAGCGGCGCCATGATGACCTTGGTCGCCACGGTCACCGCTGGGCTCTCGGCGGCCTCGCCCAACCCGCGGCGGATGGCGTTCCAGATGGCCTGCGGCACCTTGCTCGGAGCCTTCATCGGCTTCTTCGAAACCTTCTTCGTATTCCCCTGGATCGACGGCTTCACCCTGCTGTGCCTGGTGCTGGCGCCGGTGTTCGCGCTCGGTGCGTTTCTCGCCTCGCGCCCGGCCTATGCCGGCTACGGGGTGGGCCTGCTGGTGTTCTTCTCGATCGGCTCGGTGCCGAACAACCTCACGGTCTACGACCCGTACAGCTTCATCAACGACTACCTGGGCATGGTCATCGGCATGCTGGTGTGCGCTGCGGCCGGGGCCATCATCCTGCCGCCGAACAGCCGCTGGCTGTGGAGCCGCTTGCAGCAGGCGCTGCGCGAGCAGGTGCTGTTCGCCATCGGCGGGCGCCTGCGCGGCCTGGGGTCGGCGTTCGAGAGCCGCACCCGCGACCTGCTGCACCAGGCCTACGGTCTGGCCGCTGGCAAGCCGCAGGTGCAGGCCGAACTGATGGACTGGATGTTCGTGGTGTCGGAGGTCGGCCACGCCATCATCGAGTTGCGCAAGGAGCAGGCCAACGCCCCGGTGCACCCGGCCTACGCCGAGTCGCAGGCGTGGCGCCAGGCGATCCGGGTGATGGGCCGGGCCTTGGCGCGGCTGTTCCTGCAACCCAGTGCCGCCAACCACGAGCGTGCGCTGGTGGCCGTGGATCACGCCATCAGCCGCGTGCAGGCCACCGACGAACCGTTCGCCCGGCACTTCGACACCTCGGTGCTGCGCCGCGCCCAGAGTTACCTGCACTTCATCCGCAGCTCCCTGCTCGACCCCCAGTCACCCCTGGCCCCGGCCAAAGGATTGCACCATGCCCCGTGAGATCGCCTTCCATGGCGTGTACCTGCCCACCATGACCTTGATGTTCTTGCTCGCTGCGGGCCTGGCCTGGGGCCTGGACCGCTTCATCGCCAGCCATGACGGTTACCGTTTTTTCTGGCACCCGGCGCTGCTGCGCCTGTCCCTGTTCGTCTGCCTGTTCGGCGTGATGGCGCTGTCGGTCTACTGGTGAGAATGCCCCAATGAAAAAGTTCTTCAGCCTGCTGGCCACCTTGCTGGTGCTCACCGCTGCGGTGGTGATCGGTCGCCAGTTGTGGCTGCACTACATGACCACCCCCTGGACCCGCGATGGCCGCGTACGCGCCGACATCATCAACGTCGCTGCCGACGTACCTGGCTATGTGGTCGAGGTGCCGGTGCACGATAACCAGCGGGTGAAGAAGGGCGATGTGCTGATTCGCATCGACCCCGAGCATTACCGGGTGGCGCTGGATCAGGCGCGCGCGCTGGTGGCCTCGCGCAAGGCCACTTGGGAGATGCGCAAGGACAACGCCCGCCGCCGCGCCGATCTGGACAACCTGGTGATCTCCAAGGAGAACCGCGACGACGCCAGCAACCTCGCCAACGCCGCGCTGGCCGATTACCAGCAGGCCCAGGCGCAGTTGGCGGCAGCTGAGCTGAACCTCAAGCGCACCGAGATCCTCGCCAGCGTGGACGGCTACGTGACCAACCTCAACGTCCATCAGGGCGACTACGCCCGCAGCGGCGAGGCGGTGATGGCGGTGGTGGACGAGCAGTCGTTCTGGGTCTACGGGTTCTTCGAGGAGACCAAGCTGCCCCATGTGAAGCCGGGCGATCGGGCCGAGTTGCAGATGATGAGCGGCGAGGTGCTGCAGGGGCATGTGGAGAGCATCGCCCGAGGTATCTACGACCGCGACAACCCGCAGAGCCGCGAGCTGGTCGCGGACGTCAACCCGACCTTCAACTGGGTGCGCCTGGCCCAGCGGGTGCCCGTGCGCATTCACATCGACGAGGTGCCCGAGGGCTATCTGCTGGCGGCGGGCACCACCTGTACGGTGGTGGTGACGCCGAGCATTGAAGACTGAGTCCGCCGCGAAGCGGCCGCAACACCTGGCGACCGAAATCATCCTGAAACCCCGCGATGACTGATGACGGCGCGCTGCGCGCCAGGCCTTCGCGACAGGCTGTGGGCAGGTGTCAGGACGCGGGGCAGACCAGCACTGGCACCTTCACCCGGTCGATCACCTTGGCACTGATCGACGGGTCCAGCAGTCGCCCCAGCCGCGACAGGTGCCGGTGGCCCATGACGATCAGGGCGCAGTCCAGTGCCTGGGCCTTGGCGACGATAGCGTCCTGTGGCTGCCCAGCGACCATGGCGCTCTCGCAGTCGAAGCCCGCCTCGCGCAAGGTGGCCACGGCCTGCTGCAGGGCGCGCTCGGCCAGTTGCTGCTCGTCGCAGGCCGCAGGATATTCCTCGCGCTCCTCTTCGGAGTAGGTCGCCGGGCGCGCGTGCACGGCGAAGGTCGGGTCGATGGCCAGGAGCACGTGCAGGCGGTGTTGGTCGGGGCGGCAGTAGCGACGCGTGAGGTCGATCAGCGCGGTGCTGGCGGGGGAGGCGTCGATGGCGATGAGGATCGGCTGAGGCATGGAAACTCCTGGCGGGGTAGGGTTCGCCGCAGCGATTGACCCGCAAACGGCCGCTCGCATTCTTGCGCCTTTGCCTGCCACGATAAAGCGCCTGCCGCGCATGTCGTCATTGCACCAGACGCAATCGTGCGACCTGCTACCATCGCGCTTCACACACGGATCACGGTAATCGCCCATGCAACTTCCGGACATGAACCTGCTGGTCGCCCTCGACGCCTTGCTCGACGAGGGCAGCGTGGTGGGCGCGGCGCAGCGTATGAACCTGAGCCCTGCCGCCATGAGCCGGACCCTGGGGCGCATTCGCGAGGCGCTCGGCGACCCGATCCTGGTGCGCGCCGGGCGCGGCCTGGTGCCTACCCCTCGGGCGATGGCCCTGCGCGATCAGGTGCGGGCGCTGGTGGAGCAGGCCGGGCTGGTGTTCAACAGCGGCGAGGACGTAGACCTGTTAGGCCTGGAGCGCACGTTCAATATCCGCACCAACGACCTGTTCGTCGCCTTGTACGGCGCACGCCTGCTGCATGTCATGCAGGAACAGGCGCCGCGCACGGTGCTGCGCTTCGTGCCGGAGGCGCACGGCGACGACGACCTGGTGCTGCGCCAGGGCCAGATCGACCTGGTGGTGAGTTCGAGCATCGACCTGGGCCCGGAGATCAAGGTGCAGCATCTGTTCGACACCCATTTCGTCGGTCTGGCCCGCGAGCAGCATCCGATCTTCGCGCAGCCCATCACCCCCGAGCGCTTCACCCTGTATCCACAGATCAGCGTCTCGCGCCGTGGCCGCGCCAATGGCCCGATCGACGTGGAGCTGGCCAACCACAAGCTGCAACGGCGAATCGCGCTGATCACCCCCAGCTTCCACTCAGCGATGTTCTCGCTGCCAGTGTCGGACCTGATCCTGCCGATGCCGGCCAACATCCTCGGCAATGTCCTGGAATTCGGCCTGCCGCTGCGCGCCTTCGAGATCCCGGTCCCCCTGGAAAAAGTGCGAGTGATGCAAGCCTGGCACCCCCGCTTCGACAACGACCCCGCCCACCGCTGGCTACGCCGCACCGTCAAGGACTGCGCCGCCTAGCGGCGCTTAGCTTTAAGCTGCAAGCGGAAAAGGCGAGCTGCAAGCGGAAAAGGCGAGCTGCAAGGGGCAAGCTGCAAGCTGCAAGAAAAATCAAAAGCGCCGCGATCCGCTTTTACTTGCAGCTTGCCGCTCGAAGCTTGCCGCTGGTTAGAGTTGCGCCCGGCGCAATTCTAACCTTCCGACAAGTCAGTTTTCGTAAGCATTGGCCGCCTCTAAAATCCCTCCAGTCAAGAATTGTTGCTGGAGATGTCTTAATCATGAGTGCCCTGACCGCACCTGCTATCGCCGCCCCGGTGGCGGCAGCGCCTGCGCAGTCGCCGTTTGGCCTGCGGGTGGTGGTGGGGCTGTTCGGCGTGCTGCTGGCGGTGCTGTGTGCCGGGCTCAATGAAGGGGTGACCAAGATTGCCCTGGCCGATATACGCGGGGCCATGGGCATCGGCGCCGATGAAGGGGCCTGGCTGCTGGCGGTGTATGCCGCGGCGTCGGTGTCGGCCATGGCCTTCTCGCCCTGGCTGGCCACCACCTTTTCCTTGCGCCGCTTCACCCTCATCGCCATTGCCGCCTTTGCCGGGCTCGGCCTGGTGCAGCCGTTCGCCCCCAACCTGCACAGCCTGATGCTGCTGCGCGTGTTGCAAGGCTTCGCCTCCGGCGCATTGCCGCCGATGCTGATGAGCGTGGCGCTGCGTTTCCTGCCGCCGGGGATCAAGGTCTATGGGCTGGCCTGCTATGCCCTCACCGCCACCTTCGGGCCGAACCTGGGCACGCCGCTGGCCGGGCTGTGGACCGAGTACGTCGGCTGGCAGTGGGCGTTCTGGCAGATCATCCTGCCGTCGCTGCTGGCCATGGGCTGCGTGGCCTGGGGGTTGCCGCAGGATCCGCTGCGCCTGGAACGCTTCGCCCAGTTCGACTGGCGCGGCGTGCTGCTGGGCTTGCCGGCCATCAGCAGCCTGGTGTTGGGCCTGTCGCTGGGCGACCGCTGGGGCTGGTTCGACTCGCCGCTCATCTGTTGGCTGCTCGGCGGAGGCAGCCTGCTGCTGGTGCTGTTCCTGTACAACGAATGGTCCGAACCGCTGCCGTTCTTCCAGTTGCGCCTGCTGTCGCGGCGAAACCTCAGTTTTGCCCTGATGACCCTGGCCGGGGTGCTGATCGTGCTCTCGGGGGTGGCCAGCATTCCTTCGGCCTACCTGGCGCAGATCCAGGCCTATCGCCCGGCGCAGACCAGCCCGCTGATGCTGTTGGTGGCGCTGCCGCAACTGCTGGCCCTGCCGCTCACCGCCGCGCTGTGCAATATCCGCGCGGTGGACTGCCGCTGGGTGCTGGCGGCCGGGCTGGCGATGCTCGCGGCTTCGTGCCTGGGCAGCAGCCTGCTGACCAGCCAGTGGATTCGCGGCGACTTCTACCCGTATTACCTGTTGCAGGTGTTCGGTCAGCCGATGGCGGTGCTGCCGCTGCTGATGCTCTCCACCACCGGCATGAGTCCGCAGGATGGCCCGTTCGCCTCGGCCTGGTTCAACACGGTCAAAGGGCTGTCGGCGGCGGTCGCCGCCGGCCTGCTCGATGCGCTGGGCACCCTGCGCCGGCATTTCCATTCCAACCACCTGGTCGACAGCCTGGGTAACGCGCCGTTGGTGGACGACACGGCGGCCAACCTGGCCGGGCGCCTGCATCAGCAGGCCCTGGTGCTGACCAGTGCCGACCTTTACCTGGTGATGGTGGCTGTCGCCGTTGCCCTGATCTGCCTGATTCCCTTCGTGCCTACCCGGGTCTACCCACCCCGTGCCGTGGCCTGACCCCGTTCGAGACAAGCGAAAATGACCCATACGCGCAAGACACTCATCATCGCGGCGGTGCTCGCCGTGGCCCTGCTGGCCGCCGTGGTCGGCCCCTGGCTGCTGGGCAGCGACCACCAGCAGCGCACCAACGACGCCTACGTCACCGCCGACTACACCGTGGTCGCGCCGAAGGTGGCGGGCTTCGTCAAGCAGGTGCTGGTGGAGGACAACCAGCAGGTCAAGGCCGGTCAGTTGCTGGCCACCCTCGACGCCCGCGATTACCAGGCCGCGCTGGATGCCGCCCAGGCCCAGTTGCTGGTGGCCAAGGCGCAGAGCCTGGATGCCCGCGCAACACTGGATCGCCAGGCGGCGCTGATCGCCCAGGCCGAGGCGGCGGTGAAGGCGGCGCAGGCCGAAGTCGGCTTCGCCGACCATGAAGTGACCCGTTACAGCCGCCTGGCCGAGCAGGGCGCCGGCACGGTGCAGAACGCCCAGCAGGCGCGCAGCCGGGTCGACCAGGCGCGGGCACGGCTGGCCAACGCCCAGGCGGCGCTGCTGGCCACGCGCAAGCAGGTGGACATTCTCCAGGCCCAGGTCGGCAGTGCCGACGGCCAGCTCAAACGCGCCGAGGCCGGGGTGGAGAAGGCCGAGCTGGACCTGTCCTATACGCGCATCGTCGCGCCAGTGGACGGCATGGTCGGCGAACGCGCGTTGCGCGTGGGCGCCTACGTCAATCCAGGCGCGCGCTTGCTGTCGGTGGTGCCGCTGCAGCAGGCCTACGTGGTGGGCAACTTCCAGGAAACCCAGCTCACCCACGTCCAGCCGGGCCAAGCGGTGCGCATCAGCGTCGACACCTTTTCGGGCGAAACCTTGCACGGGCGGGTCGAGAGCATCGCTCCGGCCACCGGTGTGACCTTTGCCGCCGTCAAGCCCGACAACGCCACCGGCAACTTCACCAAGGTGGTGCAGCGCATCCCGGTGCGCATCGTCTTCGATGACGACCAGCCCTTGCGCGAGCGCCTGCGGGTGGGCATGTCGGTGGAGGCGACCATCGATACGCAGGATGACGGCCTCGCCGGTAAACAGGTGAGCGCACGATGAGCCGCCAGCCAGCCGTCACCCTGTTACTCGCCGCGCTGCTCAGCGGCTGCACCCTGGGCCCGGACTTCCAGCGCCCCGACAGTCAGGCGCCGCAGCAGTGGGGCGCCGTGCAAGGCGAGCAGGCCGTCAGCCAACCCCTGGCCGAGCCGCTGCAACAGCGTTGGTGGGAGAGCTTCCACGACCCGCGCCTGAGTGCCCTGATCGAGCAGGTGGCGGCCCGCAACCTGGATTTGCAGATGGCCAGCGCGCGCCTGCTGCAGAGCCGGGCGCTGCGCAGCAGCGTGGCCGCCGACCAGGCGCCGTCGGTGGCGGCCCAGGCCGGCTACAGCCGCTCGCGCAACAGTGCCGAGGGCCTGAACGATCCGTCCGGCAACGCCGGCAAGTCGGCCTACAACCTCTGGCAGGGGGATCTGGTGGCCGGCTGGGAGCTGGACCTGTGGGGGCGCGTGCGGCGTCAGGTGGAGGCGGCCGATGCCAATGTCGCGGTGGCCGAGAACGACCGCAATGCCGTGCTGCTGGCGCTGCTGGCCGAAACCGCTGGCGACTACATTCAGTTGCGCGCCGTGCAGCACACCTTGCAGATCACCGAGGACAACCTCGACCTGGCCCGGCACAGCCTGACACTCTCCGAACAGCGCCAGGCCGAAGGCGTCGCCACCCGGCTCGACGTGGCCCAGGCCAACGCCCAGGTGGCGATGATCGAGGCGCGGCTGCCGACCTTGCAGGCGCGTCGCGACGACCTGATCAATGCCCTCAGCCTGCTGGCCGCCGAACCGCCGCGCAGCTTGCAGAGCACCCTGCTGGCGCCCGGCGAGCTGCCGGCGCCGCAGCAGCGCTTCGCCATCGGCATCCCGTCGCAACTGGCCGAGCGGCGCCCGGACATCCGCCAGGCCGAGGCCCGTCTGCACGCTGCCACCGCCAGCATCGGGGTGGCCAAGGCCGACTTCTACCCGAGCATTCGCTTGTCCGGCAGCGCCGGGTTCCAGTCGCTGCAGCTCGCCGACTTCGGCGCCTGGGATGCGCGGCGCTTCGCCTTCGGGCCGCAGGTGTCGTTGCCGATCTTCGAAGGTGGACGGCTCACAGGACAGTTGCAGTTGCGTGAGGCCCAGCAACAGGAGGCGGCGCTGAACTACCGCAAGGTGGTGCTCGGCGCCTGGCACGAGATCGACGATGTGCTGCGCCTGTACAACGCCAGCCAGTTGCGGCGCGACCATCTGGCCGAAGCGGTGAAGCAGAACCGCATCGCGCTGGAAACGGCGCAGCGTCAGTATGTGGAAGGGGCGGTGGACTTTCTCAACGTGCTGTCGGTGCAGTCGGCGCTGCTGGCCAGCGAAGAGCAGTGGATCGACAGTTCGGCGGCGGTGTCGCAGGCGTTGGTGGGGCTGTACAAGGCGCTCGGTGGCGGTTGGCAGGCGTTCGATCTGGGCTGAGGTCGAGCGCCGCCGCGCTGCTTAAAGCGGTCGCAGCAAACCGAAGCGCTTGCGCAGCACCCAGTCCAGCAGCCGTCGCGGCAGCCACCGGGCAATCAGCGGCAGTGCGCTGCTGCCATTGCCCAGGCGCACCAGCGCCGGCACCGGCGAGCGCTGGGTCGCGGCCAGCAGCCCTTGGGCGAACACGCTGGCCGGGGTCGGGCGGTCCTGCGAAGCCCGCGCCCGTGCCTGCACCTGTTCGCGCAACGGCCACCATGGCGAGTCTACCGCCAGCAGCTGTTCGACCGAGTGCTGGGCATGGTTGGCGAACTGCGAAGCGATGGCCCCCGGCTGCACCTCCATGACGCGAATGCCGAACGGCGCCAGCTCCAGGCGCAGGGCATCGCTCAAGGCGTGCACCGCGGCCTTGGATGCGCAATAGGCCCCGGCGAACGGGGTGACCAGCACGCCGGACACGCTGCCGATGTTCACCACCAGGCCACGGGAGCGACGCAGCAGCGGGAACAGCGCGCGGGTCACGCCGACCAAGGCGAACAGGTTGGTTTCGAATTGCTGGCGCAGCGCCTCGACACCGCCGTCGAGCAGCGGTCCCATGGCGCCGTAACCGGCATTGTTGATGAGGATGTCGAGGCGCGGCAGTTCCTCGGCCAGGCGGTCGAGGGCCTGGGCGTCGTTGACGTCGAGCTGGCGGGCGCTGAAGCCGGCTTCGTGCAGACGCTGAACGTCGGCGTCTTTACGGGCCGTAGCCCAGACCTCGTGACCGGCATCGCGAAAGGCGTCGGCCAGGGCGCGGCCGATGCCGCTGGAGCAACCGGTGATGAGCACGGTAGTCATGGTCAAAGCCTTTAGTTGGGGCAGGTCGGATCAATTGGCGAAGGTGCCTTGCAGATGCTCGGCGCGAAACTCCAGGGTTTGCGGCCGATACCCGGCGCGCAGCGGCGGCAGCGGCAGGCAGTCGTTCCACTCGGCGCCGGCCTGCAGTTCACCCGGCCCGCGATAGCGCGGCGCAGCGTAGGTGTTTTCAGCGAGGTTGACGGTATCGCCCGGCGCATAAGCGCCCACGCGCCAGCGCAGTTCGCTGAGCGGGGCTTGGTTGGCGTTTCTCATGCTGACGTGCAGCGCCCGATCGGCAGGACATTGCCCAGGCGCATAGCTCAGGCGAATGTCCAGTCGCGCCAGTTGCGAGGCTTCACGACTGTCCTGCCAGACCACGACCAGGGCGACCAGCCCCAGTCCGCACAGCGCCGCCAGCGAAATCGGCAAGGCCTTGCCCGGATAACGCAGCAGCAGCACCAACCAGGTAAGGATGAGAAACGCACCGATGATCATGACGTGCCCAGGCCTTCGGAAAGCTACAAGCTACAAGCTTGTAGCGGCAAGCGGCAAGCGGCAAGCGACAAGAAAAAGCGGGACGGTGGTGAGCGCTCGATTTCGAACGCCCCACCGGCCCGCTTCTACTTGCAGCTTGCCGCTTGCCGCTTGCAGCTTTTATTTGCCGCTCAAAGCTGGCCGTAGGCCCAGGCCTACTGCGCGATCGTCTTGACCGAGACGCCGCGTTCGACCGGGGTGGAGGTGCGGCCGTAGACGTCCTCGAAGCGCTCGATGTCATCCTCGCCCAGGTAGCTGCCGGACTGCACCTCGATGATCTCCAGCGGGATCTTGCCCGGATTGCGCAGGCGGTGCACCGACGCGATGGGGATGTAGGTCGACTGGTTCTCGGTCAGCAGGAACACGTTCTCGTCGCACGTCACCTCGGCGGTGCCGCTCACCACGATCCAGTGTTCGGCGCGGTGGTGGTGCATCTGCAGCGACAGGCTGGCGCCGGGCTTGACCGTGATGTGCTTGACCTGGAAACGCCCGCCCATGTCCACCGAGTCGTAGGAGCCCCACGGACGGTAGACCTCCAGGTGATTCTGGGTCTCGCTGCGGCCCTGCTCGTCCAAGGTGTTGACCATCTGTTTGACGCCCTGGACCTTGTCCTTATGGGCAATCATCATTGCGTCCTTGGTCTCGACCACCACGATGTTCTCCAGGCCGATCACCGACACCAGCTTGCCGTTGCCATGGATCATGCAGTTGTGGCTGTCCTGCACCACCACATCGCCCTTGGTCACGTTGCCGTTATCGTCCTTCTCGTGCACGTCCCACAGCGACGACCAGCAGCCCACGTCGCTCCAGCCGGCCGACAGTGGCACCACGCAGGCGCGCTGGGTCTTTTCCATCACCGCGTAGTCGATGGAGTTGTCCGGGCAGCAGGCGAAGGTGGCCTCGTCGATGCTCAGCGCATCGGCGTCTTCTTCGCTGCGCTCCAGGGTCAGCAGGCAGGTGTCGTAGATGTCCGGGTCGTGCTTTTTCAGTTCTTCGAGGAAGCGGCTGGCGCGGAACAGGAACATGCCGCTGTTCCAGAAGTAACCGCCGGCGCGGACGAACTCGTTGGCGCGTTTCTCATCGGGCTTCTCGACGAACTGCGCGACCCGCGCCACGCCCTCGGGCAGCAGCGCATCCTGGCTGGAGCGGATGTAGCCGTAGCCGGTCTCAGGCTTGGTCGCCGGCACACCGAACAGCACCATCTCGCCCCGCTCGGCGGCCACGGTGGCCAGGGCCAGGGCGCGTTGCAGGGCCTTCTGGTCCTCGATCACATGGTCGGCCGGCAGCACCAGCATCAGCTCGTCGCGCCCTTCATTGACCAGCTTCATCGCGGTCATCGCCACCGCCGGCGCAGTGTTGCGGCCGAACGGCTCCATCAGGATCGCCTGGGTGTCGAGCTTCAGCGCGCCCAACTGTTCCTGGACGATGAACTTGTGGTCCTTGTTGCAGACCACGATGGGGGTGTCCATGCCCTCGAACACCAGGCGCTCGATGGTTTGCTGGAACAGCGTGTGCTCGCCGGTCAGGGCCAGGAACTGCTTGGGGAACTGCTTGCGCGACAAAGGCCACAGACGCGAACCGCTACCACCAGAAAGAATTACCGGGATCATCGTGTTTCTCCAATAGTCGTTGAGAGGCAGGGATCAGTTGCTAGCCACGGGGCGAGTGACCCACACCGGCGACAGGCGGGTGCCGGAACCGGTGACGTACAGCACGGCCGCTTCGCCGCGCTCCAGAGCGACGGGTTTGACGTCGCCGACTTTCTTGTTGCCTTCGAACAAGGCCAGGTTGACCTTGACCGGATTGATCTCGCGCTCGCCGCGCCCCTTGGCCGCCACCGACTTGACCACCTCGGTCTTGCCGTCGGCGGTCTTCAGGGTCAGGGCCTGGTCGCTGAGGTTCTGCACCCGCACCAGCGCCTTCTGCTTGTTCTTGAACGGCGGTTCTTCGACCAGTTGCGGGGTGCCGCTGGCGTTGTTGACCAGGGTGTAGTACTTGTCCGCGGCCAGCTTGACCGGCACGCTCTGGCCGCCCACTTGGGCGGTGTAGTCGCCGCCGGGCAGGAAACTGAAGTCGCTGCTGGCCTGGGCGCCGACCTGCTTGATCTGGGTGTTGCCCACCGAGGCTGCCGTCGGTGCGGAGCCGGCGTTGTACAGGCGCACGAAGGTCGAGCCTTTCGGTGCGCTGGGGCCGTACAGGGCGGCGTCGGCGCCGGCGAAGGCCTGCAGCGATGCCAGGGACAGGCCGGCCGCGAGGGTGAGGGCTTTGGCGATGGATGGCTTGCGAGTCATGTGCGTGTTCCTCTCTTTCAGTGGGTCGTCCGGGTGGACGACAGGGCCAGGTGTGCTTCGGATTGACGGGTGTTCTTCAACTGCGCGATCCACTGCGGATCGAAGCTGCTGAGGTCGGTGCCCATGGGCAGGTAGCGTTCCGGGAATTCCCAGACCACCACCTGCGGCGGGGTGTTCTTGAAGGCGTCGCTCTGCAGGAACTTGAGCATCGGCTGGATGGGGCCATGGCCGTCTTCGGCGTAGTTGGCCACGTCGCTGTGCAGCGCCTGCTGCAGCGCGCCGAGGAAGTTCCAGTGCGGGTTGGCGCTGTAGCTGGTGCCCACCAGGGCGACCGGAATGGACGCGTCGGCGAACAGCGCGTCGTCGCCTTCGCCCTGGGTTTGGGCGGGGCGCGTGGTGCGCTGCTGCAGGGTGTCGGGGTGTGGCAGCAGGTCGCTGAACAGCGGGTCGAGCGGCAGGAAGTTGGTCAGGTCGCCCTTGTACGGCGCGCTCTTGCCCGCCTCGGTGATGTAGGCCTGGGGCTCGGCCTTGAGCAGTTGCTGGCGCTTGACCGCTTCGCCGAGGCTCTGCGCGACCACTTCGGCGCCCATCGGCGTCCAGTGCGTGTCGGTGCGCAGGAACACCTGGCCGCGCGCCTTGGCCTGCTGCAGCGGCGCCAGCAGGTCGGGGGCGAACACGTTGGCCTGGCGCGCCTGGGCGTGGAACTGGTTGAACAGCTCACCGTGCAGGCTGGCCGGCTGTTCCTTGCCCAAGTACTCGGCGTACACCCGCGCTTTGGCCGGCACGATCGCCAGCACCAGCTCGATGTTGCGCTGCTGCAGGGTATCGCGCACGCCACGGATCAGCGCCAGGTTGTCCTGCATCTGCTGGCCGGCGCTGGCGTCGGGCTTGAACTCCTCGTCGCTGAACAGCCACTGGTCACGGCCCAGCACCACGCCGGGACGGCCTTCGTTGAACAGCGTGAAGTCCAGCGCCGCCCACAGGTTGGTGCCCACGCGCTTGATCGGGAACTGTTCGTCGTAGTGGGTCTCGGCGGCCTTGGCCAACTTGCCGTCGAGCAGGGTCATCTGTTGCGTGCGGGTAAAGCTGTCCAGGCCGCCCAGCGACCAGGCGCCCAGCCCGACCAGCAGGCCCAGGAACGACAACGAATAAGTGATGCGAAGTGTCCGGTTCATGTCATCCCCTCAGAACTGGAAGTACAGGAACGGCGAGTAGCTCTGCGCCGAAAGCTTGAGGATCGAGGCAACGAACAGCAGCAGCACCAGGGCGCGGGTCATCACCCGGGTCCAGTCCAGGCTCAGGGTGCCGTCGCCGTGGACCTGCGCCGGCACGCGCGCCGCAATCGGCGGGGTGGCGTTGCGATAGAAGTCGCGCAGGCCGAAGAACGCCAGGCTCAGGTAGGCGACCACCAGGGTGGCCACTTGCAAGCCGGTGAGCTGGGCGCGGTTGAGTTCCGACAGTTGCCACTGGCCGAAGCTGAACATGGCGCCGTACATGCGACCGGCCACTTCCAGGTTCTCGGCGCGGAAGATCACCCAGCCGACCACCACCAGCAGGAAGGTGAAGGCCCACTTGATCGGATTGAAGCGCTGCGGGTTGGTGTCGATGCCCAGCGCCCGTTCGATGGCCAGCCACAGGCCATGCCAGGCGCCCCAGATGATGTAGGTGAAGTTGGCGCCGTGCCACAGACCGCCCAGTAGCATGGTCAGGAACAGGTTGCGGTAGGTGGCCAGGGTGCCTTTGCGGTTGCCGCCCAGGGTGATGTACAGGTAGTCGCGCAGCCAGGTCGACAGGCTGATGTGCCAGCGCCGCCAGAACTCGGTGATCGACTGGCTGATGTACGGCTGCTTGAAGTTCTCCATGAAGCGAAAGCCCATCATCAGGCCCAGGCCGATGGCCATGTCGCTGTAGCCGGAGAAGTCGAAGTACAACTGCGCGGTGTAGGCCAGCGCGCCGAGCCAGGCATCGCCCGTGGTCGGGTTCTGCAGGGCGAAGCAGTGGTCGGCGACCACCGCCAGGGTGTCGGCGATGAACACTTTCTTGATGAAGCCCTGCATGAAGCGGGTGCAGCCTTCGGAGAACTTGTCCAGGGTGTGGGTGCGGTGGTTGAACTGCTCCACCAGGTCCTTGAAGCGCAGCACGGGACCGGCGATCAGGTGCGGGAAGATCGCCACGAACGCAGCGAAGTCGATCAGGTTGCGCGTGGCCGGGGTGTCGCCGCGGTACACGTCGATGATGTAGCTGATCGACTCGAAGATGTAGAACGAGATGCCGATCGGCAGCAGTACATGGGTGAGGATGAACGGTTCCAGGCCGAACGAGGCGATGATCGCGTTGAGGCTGTCGACGCCGAAGTTGGCGTACTTGAAGTAGCCGAGAATCGCCAGGTCCACGCCCACGCCCAGCAGCAACCAGCGCTGGGCAGGTTTGCTGCGCACGCCGGCGGCGCCGACTTTCAGGCCGATCCAGTAGTTCCACAGGGTCACGCCGGCGAACAGCGCGAGGAAGTCCACCCGCCACCAGGCGTAGAAGATGTAGCTGGCGACCAGCAGCAGCAGGTTGCGATAACGGTTGCCGCTCAAGTAGTACAAGCCGAGGAAAACCGGCAGGAACAGGAACAGGAACACGTTGGACGAAAAGACCATCCCGGTTCTCCTTTTTATTCACAGCAGCCAGGGCACAGCGCCCCCCAAACCCCCCACGAAAACGCGGCGGATCACCTTGGTCCCTGTGGGAGCGAGCCCGCTCCCACAGGGGTCATTTCATTTCTTGCGTTCTGCGTTCGGGTCGTACACCCGGGTCATGTCGCCGCCCATGCGGAAACTGTTGAACGGCTGCATGCCGTGCTTGCGCTGCTGGGTGTCGCCGACGCACTGGTACAGCGCGCACCAGGGTTCGAGCCAGGCGTACTTGCTGTCGACCTTGAGGTCCTTGAGGTCCTGCTTGACCCCGGCGCGCTCGGCGAAATGCACCGGGTCGCGAGCGCCGGCCAGCACGCCTTCGCCCAGGCGCTGCAGGGCGAAGTTGTTCTCGCTGCGCAGGTCGACGTCGTTGGCCTTGGCGAAGCTGGCGATCATCGCCAGCGGCGGCAGGGCATAGTTGTGGTAGGCCAGGGCGCGCTGGCGGCGCTTGATCTCGTTGGGCAGGAAGCCTTGGTCGTCGATCTGGTTGACGCCGACCTTGTATTGCTTGACCGCCCAGTCGAACAGGTCGCGGCGGTCGGTGGCCACGGCAGTGGCCATCACCGACCAGGCCGCCCAGTAGCTGTGGTTGTTGATCTTCTCCAGCGGCAGGTCGCTCCAGTCGCGCACCGTCTGCTCGGCCAGCTTGGCGAACCAGCGCTCGATGCGCTGGGCCTCGGCGCGGTGCGCAGCCAGGGGCTGGGCGCTGGAGAATTTCAGGCGCAGCCAGGAGCCGCTCATGCTGCCCAGCGCCCATTTGCGCATGGACTTGCCGGTGTGGTTGAAGTCGGTGGACTCCAGCGCATCGGCCTCGGCCCAGCGGTCGAGCCAGCCGAGCACGCAGTCGAGCTGCGCCGGGCGTCCGTCGCGCATGTACTGACCGACCATCTTGCTGACGCCCTTCTCCAACGTGGTGATGTCGGCGGTGGACTGGTGGAAGGCTCGCTCGGAAGCCAGGTTCAGGGTGGCCCGGGCCTTGTCCGAGCCTTCGTATTTGCTGCGAAATTGCAGCGCGCCGGTGTAGGGCTTGGGCGCCGGTTCGCAGCGGAAGTTGCCGTCGCTGACCTTGAGCTTCTCGATGCCCTCGTAGTAGCCCTGGGGCGGGACCAGGGCCGCGTGGGCGACGCCGCCGAACAGGGCCAGGGTCAGTAATGCAGGACGCAGGGTGCGCGTGAATGCCGTCATGTTCGCCTCACTGGCCGGCTTGCGCGGTGTGGCGCGCGCTGCCGGCGAAGTTGTTGCGTTTGCAGAGTTTGGCCTCGACCTTCTGGGCGCCGCTTTCCGGTCCCTGGACTTCCAGGGCCAGCAGGTTCTGGCTGGCCCAGTCCTCGTCTTCGCGCATCTGGAAGACGAAGCGCCCGTCGGTGTCGGAGGTCTCCGGTTTCTCCAGCTTGATGTCCTCGTGGCGACCGTTGAGGTACCAGAGGGTGGCTTGCAGCACCTTGACCGACGGATCCTCGAAGCGGATGTCGAGCTGGTGGTTGCGGTTGACCAGGTCCTTGATCACGCCATTGCGACCGTTGACCAGCAATTCGTTCTTGCCGGGCTTGAGCGTGGCGCTGGCGCTCATCTGCGCGGGGCGGTCGTCGCAGCCGTCGTCGAGCAGGGCGAGGATCTGCCGCCAGATGGTTTCCTGGTCCAGGCGATAGAGCGGGGAGAATTCCCAGATCAGGATCTTCGGTGGGTTCTTGTGGAACTCCTCGCTGCCCAGGTACTGGATCATCGAGCCTTCCAGGCCACCGCCGGGG
The DNA here is from genome assembly GCF_030658255.1 of Pseudomonas sp. RAC1. Taxonomy (NCBI): domain Bacteria; kingdom Pseudomonadati; phylum Pseudomonadota; class Gammaproteobacteria; order Pseudomonadales; family Pseudomonadaceae; genus Pseudomonas; species Pseudomonas sp. RAC1. The sequence continues at coordinate 259,144 of NZ_JAUTXS020000032.1, read as the reverse complement.
AAGGCGACGTTGAGCACGTCGGCGCCGATGGCCTGTTCGAGGAAGCCTGCGAAGTTGTAGTTCTTGCCGCTGTGGCTGGTGCCGACCAGGGTGATCTGGGCGTTGCCCGAGTCGCCGAACAGGTCGTCGCCGCCGCTTTCGCCCTTGGGCTCGGTGGTGAACTGGTCCATGTACTGCACCGCGTAACTGGTGCCGCACAACTGCCCGGCAACGTTGTGCAGGGTGCCGGTCTTGCCCATGCGCCCGGATTTCCGGGTCTCGAATTCCTTGCGCGGGATGCCCTCGAACGCCGGCATCTGGTGCACCGTGTCGGCCACGATGCGCGCCGCGCGCTGGGCGCCGTAGGGCGTCCAGTGCTGGTCGCCGCGGAAGTAGAAGTCCTTGCCCTGGTCGGCGGCGGCCAACTGCTCGTTGGTCAGGGGCGACAGGTCAGGCACGTTGTAGCCCATCTTCGCGAAGCGCTGCAGCATGGCCTGGTAGTTGTGCAGGGCCTTCTGGTAGTCGAAGGCGGCTTTGTCTTCGGGCTTGAGCATGTTGCGGTTCACCAGGCCACGGGTGGGCTGGTACACCATCACCAGTTCGATGCCGCGCTTCTTGAACGCATCGTGCACCTGCTGCAGGCGCTTGTAGCCGCCGGGGGTGGTGTCGAACTCGGTGCGCAGGTCTTCGCGGGTACGGAACAGCCAGTCGCCCTGGGCCTGCACCAGCGTGGTGAAGTTCTGCTGGTAGCGGGTCACGTAGCGGCTGGCGTCATGCGCCTCGGGGCACAGCTGGCAGCAGGGCTCGGCGCTGAAACTCGGCGCCTGCACCTGCTCGGCGCGCACGCCCTGGCTGATGGCCAGGAGGGCGGCGGACAGGCCGAGCAGTTTGATCAAGTGTGGGGTCATGGTCTGGGCTTCCTTAATCGATCATTTCGCTCTGGCGCTCGACCGGGTCGATCAGCACGGCCTTCTGCTGGCGCACCAGCAGGTCGAGGATTTCGTCCTGGCGCTCGCCGAGCACGCCGTTGAGGCTGATGCCGCTGGACTTGCGCGGGGCGAGCATGGCCACCTTGTACAGCTCCACCGACAGGGGCGAGTCGATCGACAGCGGGCCGGAGCCGTTGGCGGTGAGTTCGCCGCCGACCACGATCAGCGAGACCTTGGCGTCGAAGGGGTCCAGGGCGATGTCGCGGTCGGTGTCGGTGAGGTCCTTGATGTGGCCGTAGACCCCGACCAGGCCGTTGGCCATGGCGATGTTCTCGTACAGGCGGATGTTCACGCTGTTGCGCACGCGGATGCCGTGGCGGCGGTTGTTGATCACCTGGTTGCCCCAGATCAGGTTGTCGCCGCTCTCGTAGAGGGTGATGCCGTCGGTGTGGTTGCGGTAGATCTCGTTGTAGGCCACCAGGTTGTTGATGCTGTTGCGGTCGATCACCACGCCCGAGAGCTTGTTGTCGAAGCTCTTGTTGTTGATGATCCAGCTGTCGTTGACCTCACGCGAGACGATGATGCCGTGCTTCTTCCGGGTGCCATGCACGGTGTTGCCAGCGATGATCAGGCCGTGCGAGCGGTCGTGCGGGTCGATGCCGTAGACGATGTTGTCGCGGTAGGTCGAGTCCTTGATCACGAAGCCCTGGGTCTCGTAGCAGTAGAAGCCGTACCACATGTCGCTGAACTCGGAGCCGATGATCCAGCCGGTCGGTTCGGGGCGGCCCATCTGCTTGGCCATGTTCGGCGTGTACTGGGAAATGCTCACCCCGTAGGACTTGGACTTGGCGTAGCCGAAGCTGGCCATCTTGCTGTTGACGATGTAGGTCTCGGTGCCGCCCCAACTGAGCAGGAACGGGCGGAATTCCTTGGGCGAGCGGAACGTGGCCGGGCCGTTGTCCTTTTCCCGCCAGCCGGTGACCTGGGTGTCGCGCACGAACAGCTTGCCGTCGTTGATCAGGAACGCGCCGCCCTCCTGGGACAGGCGCAGCTCCTTGACCTTGCCGTCGATCTCCAGCACGCCGTGGCGTCCGACCACGATCGGCAGGCGCGCCAGGTACACGCCCGGCGCGGTCTCGCGCAGGTACTGGGCGGGCACTTTGCGGCTCAGTTCGGTCAGGTCCACATGCCCGTCGTCGACGAAAATCGCTTGGGGAATGCCGTGTTGGCGCTGGACCCACTCGGCGGCCTTGTTGTCGCCGCCGATGAACTCCTTGAGCGCATCTTCCTGGAGCATGCGGCGCACGCTGATCTTGCCCTTGTGGCGACGGTCGATCTTGCGCTGCACGGCCTCGGCGGTGTAGCCGGAGAGGTCGGGCAGCGTCGGTGGGTCCATCTGCAACGGTTCGCTGGGCGCGGCGGCCACGGTGTAGGTCTTGGCCTGTTGCAGCCCCTTGGCGGTGAGCGCAGGTTCCGCGGCGGCCACACCGCAGGCCAGCAGCAGGGCGCTGGCCAGCAGGCTGTGGCGAAGGTTCGGGTGCAGGTTCATAAAAGTCCTTGGCCGGCCTTAGAAGCGCCAGATCACGTCGACGAAAGCGCGGTGCATGTACGAGTCTGCTTCCTTGCCGTAGGCATCGCCGGGCTTGAACACGCCCGCGCGCAGGCGTACCAGCGCCGAGGGCTCGTCGATCGACTGGCTCAGCGAGGCGGGCAGCAGGCCCTGCTTGAAGTACTTGGTCACCACCACGTCCATTTCCTGGCCCAGGTCTTTCTCGCCATTGACCAGCGGACGGTTGATGCCGTCGTCGTTGACCACCGCGTTGATACCGCTGGAGCCGATGTTCTGCTCACCGTCCACGCGCCAGAACTTGTGGTAGATGAAGCTGGCGTCGTAGTCCTCGCGCAGTTGCCAGGAAGCGAACAGGGTGGCGGCCTGCAGGTTGCCCAGCTCGCCACGGAAGGCTTCGCCGAAGCGGTGCATGCGCGAGCGGGTGCCGGTGAAGTTGGAGCGGTTGCTTTCAAGGCCGGTCTGCTCGAAGTTGTTCGAGCCGTCGCTGCCGCCGCCGCTGCCGCGGGCATAGGCCGCGCCGACCTGCCAGTTGGGGTCCAGGCGCAGGCGGATGCCCAGGTCGGTGGCCCAGGCGTTGACGTCGCCGCTGCGGGTGCCGGTGGCGACCTGCTCGTCGCCCACCAGTTGGCTGCTCAGGGTGTCGCGGTTGCCGGTCAGCCAGGTCAGGCTGCCCCAGTAGTTGACGGTGTGGTCGTTGCGCCAGTTGTAGGCATCGCTGTTGGCTTCGAGGCCCAGCCAGGTGAGATCGCCGGTGCGGGTCTTGTCCAGGGCATCGACGCGCTCGCCAGGGTTGTTCAGGCTGCCGCTGTCGTGGGTGTGATGGGCGCGCAGGCCGACCCAGTGCCCGGGCGTCCACTGGGTGGTGACGTTACCGAAGACATGGGTGCGGTGCTTGTCTTCGGGGGCCAGTTCGGTGAGGTCGGTGCGGTATTCGCTGAAGCGCTGCGCCACGCCCAGGTCGGCCTTGAGCAGGGTGGTGTCGAAGCTCCAGTTCAGCGCCTCGATGTTGGTGTCGCGCCACATGCCGTCGTCGCTGCGCAGGCGCTGGCGACCAAAGCGCAGTTGCTCGCCGGGGTAGGGCGTGAAGCCGCTGTAGCCGACCCAGAACTCGCGCAGGGCCAGGTAGCTCTTGTCCGGCTTGCGGCTGTCGTCGCCGGTGTCCACGGCGGTGCCGTCGTCGTTCTGGCGCAGGGTGTCGGTTTCGATGGTGTCGGTGGCCGTCACGGCCTGGCCCATGGCATAGGCGCTCCAGTTACCGCGCTCGCCGTAGACCCAGGGGCGCAGGTCCAGGCCCAGGCCGTTGACGTCGCCGCCGGGACGGGTGCCCAGGTCGCGGTCGTCTTCGGACTGACCGGTGACTTTGACCTCCAGGCCGAAGTTCTTGGCGGCGGTCTCGGCGGCCAGGGTCGGCAGCGACCACAACAGGGCGAAGCTCAGGCCGATGCCGGCTTTCACGAAGGGGTTGAGCGTCATAGCGAATCCTCGGCGTCTGCGTCGTTCTGGTCGTTGCCGTCCTGCAGGGCGTCCAGGGCCAGGCTGCTGGTGCTGGCCTGGAGCATCCCGGCCCGCGCGGTCTTTTCCTGCTCCAGCAGGCGCTGGGCCTGACTGCGCTGCTCGGCGTCGAGCTGCGGTTCGAGCTGTTGCAGCAGCTCGCTGGACTGCTCAGTGGGGTTGAGCTGGGCGAGCTGGGCGAACACCCAGGCGTTGCCCGGATTGGGACGGATGCCGTGGCCTTCGCTGTACAACTGGGCCAGGGCATAATCGGCGCTGAGCTGACCGCCACGGGCGGCGCTGAGCAGGTGATCGACCGCCTTCTGCGGTTCCACCTGACCCAGGTAGCCACGGCGGTAGAGCTGGCCGAGGTAGTAATGGGCACTGATTTCGCCGGCATCGGCCGCGGCCTGCAGGTGCTGCTCGGCCTTGTGTGCATCGGCCGGCACCTGCTTGCCTTCGTAGTACAGACGGCCCAGCAGCAGGTCGGCGCGCGGCTGTTCGGCGTCGCGACCTTTGTCGAGGTAGGCCAGCAATTGCTCGGTGTCGCCCAGCTCGGGGAAGTCGTAGAGCAGTTGCGCCAAGCTCACCCAGGACGCGGGGTTGTTCGGGGCGACCGATTCGAGCAGGGCCTGGGCGGTCTTCTCGTCGGTCTGGCCGAGGCTGCGGTCGGCCAGCACCCGGGCGACGCTGTCGACCCGGGTGGCCGGCACCGTGCCACGGGCGTGGGCCGACTTGAGCTGGTCGAGCAGGGCGGCCTGGCGGTCGCTCTGGCCACGCTTCTGGTAGACGGTGGCCAGTTCCACGTAGCAGACGTCGGCGGCGCTGAGCGCGGCCTGGCAGATCTGCTCGACGTCGTCCAGGTGCTGGTCGTAGCTGCCCTGGGTACGGTACAGCAGCACCTGGGCCAGGCCCGCCTCGGGGTTGCCGTCGGCGCGCCACTGGTCGATCTGGCGCTGGGCGTTGATGTCCGGGAAGCTCTGCGGGTATTGCAGGTAGAGCATGGCCAGCGGAATCAGGGTATTGCCCTCGCCTTGCTGGGCGGCGAGCTTGAGCAGGGTTTCGGCTTCTTCGCGCTCGGCCTGGGTGCTGCCGGGCTTGGCCACCAGCAGGCGGCCCAGACGCGCCTGAGCCCGCGGCGAGGTGGCGGCGGCCGCGCGGTAGGTGGCTTCGGCCTGTTCGAGCTGCGCCGGATCGCGGCTGCCGACCTGGATATCGGCCAGACCCACCTGGGCATCGCTGTAGCCCAGGTCGGCCAGGGCCTTGTAGTTGGCCTGGGCGGTGGCGATGTCGCCGCGTTTCAGCGCTTCGTTGGCCAGGCGCTGGTCGGGCAGGCCGGCGCAGCCGGCCAGGGCGATGGCGGCGGCCAGAGCGCACCAGGTCAGTGGGCGGGCGCTGCGCGCCCAGCCGCAGGACGAGCCCGCGCCCACAGCGGTCGTCTCCAGCGCCGTACCGGTGGGAGCCAGCATCGCCCCCACAGAAGAAACACCGTTCAAAGGCTTCATCCCCGGTCCCCTTACAGCCCGCGCGCCACGGCGCGGTCGATCAGCCAGTCCATCGACGGGCCACGGTCGCTGTTCACCGAGGTCGGACGCCCGGCCAGCTCTGCGGGCAACGCGCCGTCAGGCTCGATCTGCACGCGGATGTCCGAGGCCAGGTTGTCGGTGTCCAGGCTGCTGCTGCCGACGATTACGCCGGTGCGCACTTGGTCTTCGCCAGCCACCTGGAAATTGACCCGGGTGCCGGGCTTGACCTCGTCGAACTGGCGATAGCTGAAGCGTGCTTCGACCGTTGGGTGGGTGGTGCGCGGGATCAACTGGTACACCGGCTGGCCTTTGCTGGCGTACTGGCCGTCGTCCACCAGTTGCCGCGCGACCACGCAGTCGCAGGGGCTGGTGAGGGTGCCGGAGAGCTGCTTGCCGAACAGCTCCTCGACCTTGGCCGGCTCCAGTTGCGAGTCGTCCAGGTGGCCCTTGAGCAGGTCCAGCATGCTGGTGTTGAAGGTGGCCAGCGGCGCGCCCTTGCCGATCTGCGCGCCGGTCTGCACCAGGCCCTGCAGGCTGCCGTCGCGGGGCATGGTGATGGTGGTGGTGGGCACGGCGACCACCCCGGCTTCGGCGTGGCTGACGAAGTACAGGCCGTACAGCGACTTGGCGACGAAGCCGAAGGCGGCGATGCCGACCACGAACACGCCGAGGGTGACGCTGACCGCACGCAGGCGGGCGAAGGGCGACAGGCCGGAACCGGCGTCCTTCTGCTTGCGCGCCTTGGTGAAGTTGTCGCGCTGCAGGGTACTGAGCACGTCGCCGACGCTGATCAGCTCACCGGACAGGTGGCTGGTGATGATGTGGCGCAGGGTGGCGATGTCGCGCGGTTCCAGGTTCTGGAACTCGGCGCCGATGCGCCCGCTGCTGGTGTCGCTGGAGCGCACCAGCAGCTCGACGTCCATCGCCAGGCCGAGGTTGTCGACCACGAACTGCAGGCGGCCGCGCAGCAGTTCGCCGACCGGCAGGGCGCGCTTGGCATGGAACGACAGGCCGCCGGCGGACAGGTCGTCGACCTTGACCTCCTGCTGCTGGCGCTCGCCGTCGAGGTAGCGCAGCTTGGCGGGAATACGCACGCGAGCGTGCTGGCGCTGGGCCTCGGACTCATGCACGACGTTGACGTTGACAGCGTTATTCATGGCGATTTGTTCCTTTGCATCGATCCGGGTTGGGCTCACACGACCATGAACAGCACAGCGACGAAGATGCTGGCCGCCGAGAAGGTCATGGTCCGCGAGGACCAGGTGTTGAACCATTGTTGAAAGCTGGCGAGGTCACGCTTGAGGGCCGTCGGCTGACGGGTCCAGGACTGCTTGTCGAGGCGGAAGAACACGTAGATCTTCATCAGCGCGCCGACGATCTGGTTGTAATAGAGGATCAGCGGGTAGGCCGGGCCGACGCTGTGGCCCGAGCACAGCAGCATGACGGTGAGGATCAGGCGGGTGATGCCGATCCACAGCAGGTACACCAGCAGGAACTGCAGGCCGAACTTGAAGCTGGCGATCAGCGCCACGGTCAGGCCCAGCAGGCTGGTCCACATCGACACGCGCTGGTCGAACAGCACGATGCTGGTGAACAGCCCCAGGCGCCGCAGGCCCAGGCCCAGGGCGCGGGAGTTCTGCCGCAGGTTGTTGCCGTACCAGCGGTACATCAGCTTGCGGCTGGCCTTGAGGAAGCTCTTTTCCGGCGGGTGTTCGACCGTGTTGATCGCCGCGTCCGGCACATAGAAGGTGTCGTAGCCCAGGCGCATCAGGCTGAACCAGCTGGACTTGTCGTCGCCGGTGAGGAACTTGAAGCGGCCCAGGCGCCAGTGCATCAGCGAGTCGCTCTCGACGTCGGCGATGAACTCGGGGTTGGTGACCACGCTGGCGCGGAACATCGACATGCGCCCGGTCATGGTCAGCACGCGCTTGCTCAAGGCCATCGAGCACATGTTGATGTGGCGCTGGGCGAAGCGCAGCTTGTGCCACTCGCTCATGATGTAGCCGCCGCGCACTTCGCAGAATTCGTTGGTGGTCAGGCCACCGACGTTGGGGTAGAGCTTGAACCACGGCACGGTCTTGCGCACCACGCCTTCGGCCAGCACGGTGTCGCCGTCGATCACCGCCACCACGGCGTTCTCGTCCGGCAGCGAGCGGGAGATGGCGCGAAAGCCATAGGCCAGGCCGTCACGTTTGCCGGTGCCGGCGATACGCACGAAGTCCAGGGCCACATGCTCGGGCGGGTTGTACTTGGCCCACAGGCTCTTGACCAGCAACTCGTCGGACTTCTCCACCAGCGAGCAGACCACGGTGGTGGGGTAGCCGCAGTCGATCGCTTCGCGGATCACCGAGCTGTACACCTGGGCGGTGGTCAGCGCATCGATACGAAAGCTGGTGACCATCAGGTACACGTGCGACGGATCGGCGGCCTTGCCCAGCTTCTGCACTTTGCGGCGTAGGTAGGGGTAGACCAGGTACAGGAAGATCATGCCGCGGATGAAATGGGTGGCGCCCATGGAGTAGCGCCAGATGCCGACAGCGCCGACCAGGAAGATGAAGTGCTTCGATTGCGAGTCGAAGATATCGCTGGGCAGGGCCAGGGCGATCAGCATGAGCAGGCTCATGAAGAGCAGCCATCCGGCGCACTGCAGCAGCACTGTCTGGAGCCTTTGCATGTTCAGCATCCGTCGCGAGAAATCGGGAAAAGGCGGGGCCGGGTGGCCCCGCGTCGGGCTGGCTTACCAGCAGATGCCTTCGGTGCGGCTGGCGGTGCTGGTGGGCTTGCTCATGAAGCCGACCAGGTCGATCACCTGCTTGCCTGCCGGCGCCTGCTGGGCGAGGGCGCGGAACTGCTCGTCGCGGTTGCCCAGGACGATGATGTCGGCGCCGTCGATCACCTGCTGGAAGTCGGCGTTGAGCAGCGAGGACACGTGCGGGATCTTCGACTCGATGTAGTCTTTGTTGGCGCCATGAACACGGGCGTACTCGACGTTCTGGTCGTAGATGTTCAGCTCGTAGCCCTTGCCGATCAGGCGCTCGGCCAGTTCCACCAGCGGGCTTTCGCGCAGGTCGTCGGTGCCGGCCTTGAAGCTCAGGCCAAGCAGGGCGACCTTGCGCTTGTCATGGCTTTCGATGATGTCGAAGGCGTTCTGCACCTGGGACTCGTTGCTGCGCATCAGCGAATCGAGCAGCGGTGCTTTGACGTCGAGGCTGGCGGCGCGGTAGGTGAGGGCGCGCACGTCCTTGGGCAGGCACGAGCCGCCGAAGGCGAAGCCAGGGCGCATGTAGTACTGCGACAGGTTCAGGGCCTTGTCCTGGCAGACCACGTCCATCACTTCGCGGCCATCGACGCCCACGGCCTTGGCGATGTTGCCGATTTCGTTGGCGAAGGTGACCTTGGTGGCATGCCAGACGTTGCAGGTGTACTTGATCATCTCGGCCACTTCGATCGGCTTGCGGATGATCGGCGCGTCGAGCTCTTCGTAGATGGCTTGGAGCACGTCGCCGCTGGCGCTGTCCAGTTCGCCGATGACGGTCATCGGTGGCTGGTCGTAGTCCTTGATCGCGGTGCTTTCGCGCAGGAACTCGGGGTTGACCGCCACGCCGAAATCGACGCCCGCCTTCTTGCCGGAGCAGTCTTCCAGGATTGGAATCACCACGTTCTTCACGGTGCCCGGCAGCACGGTGCTGCGCACCACGATGGTGTGGCGGCGGGTGGTGTCGCGCAGCACATAGCCGATCTCGCGGCACACCGATTCGATGTACTCAAGGCCCAGGTCGCCATTTTTCTTGCTGGGGGTGCCGACGCAGATCATCGACACGTCGCTGGCGCGGATCGCTTCGGCGAAGTCAGTGGTGCCACGCAGTCGGCCATTGGCGATGCCCTGTTGCAGCAAGTGCTCCAGGCCCGGCTCGACGATGGGCGACTTGCCCTGATTGATCAGGTCGATCTTGGTGGTGGACACGTCCACGCCGATCACTTCATGACCGCGTGCCGACAGGCAACCTGCACAGACGGCACCTACGTAACCCAAACCAAAGATGCTGATACGCATCGTATTCACCTCGTGTGTATATCGCGCCGGTTCTTTCACAGAACCGAGCCGGGTTGATTGACCTGCTCTTGCAGGCGCACGGATCCATGGCGAAGTGACACTTCACCGGGCGCAGGCATGAACGAATCCGGAGCGCATACTGCAGTGCGCTCAAACTTGGCAATTAAATGGCCAGTAATTAAAAGGCGTGCCCTTGAATGCAGCCGTCTTTATTGCAACGCCTTATACGGTGCGTTGCTGTGCTTGTTCTTTCAAGTGAGTAAATCCTTTGAAATCAACCACTAGGACGAGTAGTAAGGGGCGCGTCTCTCCTTCTTGGACCGGCCGCTGGGTATACCCGAAGCGGTAGCCGAAGTTGTCGGGGCCGGCAGTGGAAACCGGCCTTAAGTTAGCTGTAAGTCATCTCTCACGTTGCACGCTGGTGAATCGTTACGGGTGGTATGAGCGGTGCTCGGAAGGTAAGTTCCGGGGTGGGTTCGGCGCAGATGAAAGATTTCTAAATATTTTTTCAATGATAAATACTTTCATTCTGATGGCACGGTCCGGTTTCGTCCCGATATATAAAGGGGCAAAACGAGGTGGGATGGTTATATGCCAGCATCGGAAATTTTTTTTCAAAAAAAGTCGGAAATTTACGAGTGGTCGTTCATGGGCCTAGGCCACAGACAGGGTTGATGGTTTTTTGGCGACCATTTTTTTGGCGTTCCTGGTGTCGAATTTTCGCTGAGCTGACGACGACCACAGACGGCTGCATTTAACCGCCGGGTTTTTGTGGCTTTCGTGACCAGGGATCGAGGCTCATTGTTCGTGACGATACGTGGACCTCCCGCAGGTGGCGGGCGTGCAGGTCCAGGGCCTGGAGGCGGGGTGGGTGTGGGTCACCGATTAGCCCCGCCTGGGAGTGGCGGGGCGGTGGGGTCAGGGCTCGGGCTGGTCGCGCAGGAACACCAAGTGGTCTGGCCGCGACTGCTCGGCACTGTAGTAGTAGCCCTGGACGTCGAAGCCCTTGAGCTGCTCGGGGTCGGCGATGCGTTCCTGGATCACGAAGCGGCTCATCAGGCCACGGGCTTTCTTGGCGTAGAAACTGATGATCTTGTATTGGCCGTTCTTCAGGTCCTTGAAGTCGACGTCGATCACCCGCGCCTTGAGCGCGTTTTTCTTCACCGCACCGAAGTACTCGTTGCTGGCCAGGTTCAGCAGCAGGTCATCGCCCTGGTCGGCCAGGGCCTGGTTCAACCATTCGCTGATGCGCGTGTCCCAGAAGGCGTAGAGGTCCTTGCCGCGAGCGTTTGCCAGCTTGGTGCCCATCTCCAGGCGATAGGGCTGCATCAGGTCCAGAGGACGCAGCAGCCCGTACAGGCCCGAGAGCATGCGCAGGTGCTGCTGGGCGTAGGCGAAGTCGTCTTCGCTCAGGCTTTCGGCGTCCAGCCCGGTGTACACGTCGCCCTTGAAGGCCAGCAGCGCCTGCTTGGCGTTGGTGGGGGTGAAGTCGGCCGTCCAGCTACCGAAGCGGGCGGCGTTGAGGCCGGCGAGCTTGTCGGAAAGGTGCATCAGTTCGGCGATCTGCGCCGGCGAAAAATCGCGCAGTTGCTCAATGAGGATCTGCGCATGATCCAGGTGCTGGGGCAGGGTATGACGCTGAGTGACGGGTGGGGTGTCGTAGTCGAGGGTCTTGGCGGGGGAAATCACCGTCAACATGGGGTCGGCTCCTGGAAAGGTTGGCGTGATTCTACGGGGGCCTGCGCTGGCGCGCCAAACTATGCCTGCCATAGGCACAGACCATCGGCGGCTGTGACGCTATAGTGCGTCAGTTCATTTTGCGGAGACTGCTCGTGCGCATCGCCCTCGCTCTTCTGTTCGCGCTGTTCGCTACGGCGGCGCAGGCCGCCCCGCCGCTGGCGGTCAGTTTCGACCGCAGCCTGTGGCCGGAACAGCTCGACAGCCCGGTCCTGTTCGATGTGGCCTCGCGGGCGCAGATCCTTTCCTTCGCTCAGGTGCTGCATGAAAGCGAGATGCTCGATGAAGGCAGCCTGGCGGCGCGCCTGGGGCTGCGCCAGATCAACCTGTCGGTGGTGCGCGCGGTGCGGGCGCGGATGTGGCAGCGCCTGTGGGAAAACTACCAGCAGGCGCAACTGAGCTGCGAGGAGGATGCGTCGTTCTGCTACGCCGTGGACTCGATGGCGGATCTGCGCACGCGCTCGGCGACCTTCGCCAGCGAGGTGGGCGAGTTCTACCAGGGGTGGGTCGAGCCCAGTCATCGCTTCAACCAGCGCTACCTGGACGAGCAATTGCGCAAGGCCGCGCTGTTTCCGCAGACCAGCAGCGAGGTCGAACGTCTCTCCAGCCGCGAGCGCAGCGGCGACGAGCTCAACGATCGGGTGTTCCTGCTGACCTTCGCCGGAGGCCCGGGCCCGGTGGGCAGCAGCAGCGATACACTCGCCGACTACCTGCGCCGGCAGAAGCTGGGCGGCACCTTCTTCGTGCTCGGCAGCCGCGTGCAGCAGCGCCGCGACGCCAACCAGGGCGCGGATGTGGCGAGCTTGTACGCCGGGCAGTGCGTGGGCATCCAGGGCTGGGAATACCGCTCGCATGCCCAGTGGCAGGACTGGCAGGACTCGCTGCGGCGCAGCCAGGCGCAGGTGCAAGCGTTGATGCCCGAGCAGTACGTCCCCCTGTTTCGACCGCCCTATGGCCAGCGCCGCGCCGATGGCGAAGGCTTCATGACCGCGCAGGGGCTACAGGTTTCGTTGTGGGACATCGATGCCCAGGACGACACCGCGTTGGACGCCGAGCAATCGGCGCAGCGCGTGCTGACGCTGATGCTGTTGTGGCGCAAGGGCGTGATCCAGTTCCACGACAGCCAGCCCAAGGTCCAGCCTGCGCTCGACTGGCTGCTGCAGCACACGGCGCAGAGCGGCATCGGCTGGGAAGACTGCCACGCCTACGCGACGGCGCGCTGACGGTCGTGCAGGAGAAAAAACGGCTCCATCCCTGACTGTAGTCGTCGTTGCGGATCACGCCAAGGGCGCTTCGTCATTCAGCAAAATAAACTTCATGTGCGCGTAAAAAGTCTTTTTTCCGTCACGCTTTTTGCGGTATGAAGGAGCCAGACAGCCGATTCCTGCAGCACAGGTGGCGTCATCCAGGCCCTCCTTCTGCCAGGTGCGCTCCCCGCCCGTAACGACGCGGATACGGGGAGAACGGCGGTCACTCTGCGGCGCAGTACGCCTGTGCCGTCCTGCTTTCACATAAGGTGACCGAGTATGGATGACCAAGGACGCAACCCTTCCTCCAACAAGCCCATCCTGTATGTCCTCGATACCAATGTCCTGATACACGACCCCAACGCCTTGCTCAATTTCGAGGAGCACCATGTCGCCATCCCGATGACGGTGCTGGAGGAACTCGACAAGCTCAAGACCGGCAAGCAGACCATCGCCGCCGAATGCCGCCAGGCCATCCGCCTGATCGATCAGACCCTGGGCGAGGCCTCGCCCACCGACGTCGAACAGGGCGTGCCGATCCAGCGTGGCAAGAGCGGCCCCAAGGGTTTCCTGTCGATCCTGATGAGTCCGCGCCACGAGCCGTCGCGGCTGCTGCCCGAACACCTGAACGACAACATCATCATCAACCAGTTGCTGGAGCTGCGGGCTCGGCGCGGCGACCTGGACGTGGTGCTGGTGACCAAGGACATCAACATGCGCCTGAAGGCGCGGGCCTGCGGCATCGCCGCCGAGGACTACAGCACCGACCAGTTGGTCGACGACGTGTCGCTGTTGTCCAAGGGCTACCATTCGGTCAGCGGCTCGTTCTGGGACCGCGTGAGCAAGGTCGACACCCGCCAGGAGCGCGGCCGTACCTGGCATCGCGTGCAACTGAGCGAGCCGCTGCCGGCGGTGCACGTGAACGAGTTCATCATCGACGAGCAAGGTTTCGTCGGCTGGATCAAGGGGGTGCGCGAAGGGGAACTGCTGCTGCTGGACCTGCATCAGGAACCGTTGCTGCATCAGGAGGCCTGGGGCCTGAAGCCGCGCGACATCCATCAGAGCCTGGCGCTGTTCGCCCTGCTCGACCCGGACATCCACCTGGTCAACCTGACCGGCGCCGCCGGCTCGGGCAAGACCATCCTGGCGCTGGCCGCTGCCATCGAGCAGACCATGGTCAGCAAGCGCTACCGGCGCATCATCGCCACCCGCAGCGTGCAGGGCCTGGACCAGGAGATCGGTTTCCTGCCGGGCACCGAGGCGGAGAAGATGGAGCCTTGGCTGGGCGCCATCACCGACAACCTCGAAGCCTTGCACATGGATGACGAGAGCACCCATGGCAGTGTGGAGTACATCCTCGAGCGCGTGCCGTTGCAGTTCAAGTCGCTGAACTACATTCGCGGGCGCAGCTTCCAGCAGAGCCTGATCCTCATCGATGAATGCCAGAACCTCACCCCGCACCAGATGAAGACCATCATCACCCGTGCCGGCTCCGGCTCGAAAGTGGTATGTCTGGGCAACCTGGCACAGATCGACACCCCCTACCTGTCCGCCACCAGCTCGGGCCTGACCTACCTCACCGAGCGCTTCAAGGATTTCCCCCACGGCGTGCACATCACCCTGCAGGGTGTGCCGCGCTCGGTGCTGGCCGAGTACGCCGAGTCGCATATGTAGCCCCCAACGCCTCAACGCCGGTTCGCCGGCGCTGGGGCGCTTTGCCTGCACATTCGCCCAGTAGCGGTTTACACTCTGCACTCTCTTCACAGGAGCAGAGCAGTGCTGACTCATCTCGATTCCCAGGGGCGTGCCAACATGGTCGACGTCACTGAAAAGGCCGTGACCTCACGTGAGGCCAGCGCCGAGGCGCGGGTGCGCATGTTGCCGGCCACGCTGCGCATGATCGTCGAGGGCGAGCACCCCAAGGGTGATGTGTTCGCCGTGGCGCGCATCGCGGGTATCCAGGCGGCGAAGAAAACCAGCGACCTGATCCCACTGTGCCATCCGCTGATGCTCACCAGCGTCAAGGTGGAGTTGCGCGCCGACGGCGAAGACGCCGTGCACATCCTCGCCCGCTGCAAGCTGGCCGGGCAAACCGGGGTGGAGATGGAGGCGCTGACTGCCGCGAGTGTCGCCGCCCTGACGATCTACGACATGTGCAAGGCCGTCGACAAAGGCATGGTCATCGAGCAGGTGCGCCTGCTGGAGAAGATCGGCGGCAAGAGCGGCCACTACCAGGTGCCTGTGTGATGAAGATCAGGACGTTGTATTTCGCCCGCTACCGCGAGCGGCTCGGGCTCGACGGCGAGTCGCTCGACGGCGATTTCCAGGTGCTCGACGATGTGCGCCAGGCGTTGCTGGCCAAGGGCGGCGCCTACGCGGTGCTGGCCGAGCAGAACCTGATGTGCGCCCGCAACGAGGAATTGTGCCGGCTCGACGAGCCCGTGGAGGAGGGCGACCAAGTGGCCTTTTTCCCACCGGTAACGGGAGGCTGAGCATGGCCATACGGGTTCAGCAGGCCGTCTTCGATGCGGGCTACGAGCTCAATGCCCTGCACGCGGCGAATGTCGGCGTGGGTGCGGTGGTGGGATTCGTTGGCTACGTGCGCGACTTCAACGACGGGCGCGAGGTGGCGGGGATGTTCCTCGAGCACTATCCGGGCATGACCGAGAAGGCGCTGGGCAAGATCGTCGACGAGGCGCAGCAGCGCTGGCCGTTGTTGAAGGTCGAGGTGCTGCATCGCATCGGCGCGCTGGAGCCGGGCGAGCCGATCGTCTTCGTCGGCGTGGCCAGCGCGCACCGGCAGGCGGCGTTCGACGCCTGCAATTTCATCATGGACTACCTCAAGACCCGCGCGCCCTTCTGGAAGAAGGAAACCACCCAGGAGGGGCCGCGCTGGGTGGAAGGCCGCCAGAGCGACCAGGACGCGGTCGAGCGCTGGCAGTAGCCAGGCGCGTCTACACCGACGGGTTGGCGCTCGCCTGGGCCTTGCGCGGCACCGGCGTGAGCAACGCGTCCGGCGGCATCTCGCATTTGATCTTGCGCCCCAGCAGTTCCTCGATCGCCGGCAGTTGGTAGGCGTCGTCCTCGCCGGCGAAGCTGATCGACACCCCGCTGGTGCCCGCACGCCCGGTGCGGCCGATGCGGTGCACGTAGTCGTCCGGGTCTTCCGGCAGGGTGAAGTTGATCACATGGCTGATGCCGTCGATGTGAATGCCGCGTCCGGCCACGTCGGTGGCCACCAGCACGGTGACGCGCCCTTCACGGAAGTTCTCCAGGGTGCGGATCCGCTTGTGCTGCGGCACGTCGCCGGACAGTTGCGCGGCGTTGACGCCATCGCGCACCAGGCGCTCCTCGATGCGCCGCACCTCGTCCTTGCGGTTGGCGAAGACCATCACCCGCTGCCAGCCGTTCTGCGTCACCAGGTTGTACAGCAGCTTGTACTTGTCGCTGCCGGCCACGGCATAGACGTGCTGCTCGACGGTTTCGCTGGCCACGTTCTCCGGCTCGATCTCGACGATGGCAGGATCGGTGGTCCACTGCTTGGCCAGGTTCATCACATCGTCGGTGAAGGTGGCGGAGAACAGCAGGGTCTGACGTTCGCTCTTGGGTGGGGTTTGACGGATGATCTGCCGCACCTGCGGAATGAAGCCCATGTCGAGCATGCGGTCGGCCTCGTCCAGCACCATCACCTCGACCATGTCCAGGTGCACTTCGCCGCGTTGCTGGAAGTCCAGCAGGCGCCCGGGCGTGGCCACCAGAATGTCGCAGTGGCGTTTCTCCAGGGCCTTGAGCTGCTTGTCGTATTCCATGCCGCCGACGAAGCTCATCACGCTGAGCCCGCTGTAGCGGGTCAGGGCTTCGGCGTCCTTGGCGATCTGCACCACCAGTTCACGGGTGGGCGCGATGATCAATGCGCGCGGCTCGCCCATGTAGCGTTCCTTGGGCGGCGGCGTCTGTTGCAGTTGCGCGATGATCGAGATGAGGAACGCGGCGGTCTTGCCGGTGCCGGTCTGGGCCCGACCGATGGCGTCCTGGCCGCGTAGGGTGTGGCCCAGCACCTGCGCCTGGATCGGCGTGCAGTAGGGGAAACCCAGGTCGTGGATGGCATGCATCAACGTGTCGGAGAGCTTGAAGTCGTGGAAGCGGGTCTTGCCTTCCTGGGGTTCGACCACGAAATCTTCCGGTTTCCACAGGCTGGCCTGCGGCTTGGGCTTGCGCTCGCGGCGCGGTTTTTCCCGCGGGGTCCGGGCGACCGGTGCAGTGGCCTGAGGCGCTGGCTCCGCCTGAGGGCTGGGCGCGCTGGCGGCAGTGGGCTGCGGCGTTTGGGCTGTCACGGGGGCAGAGGGCGCGACGGCCTGCGGGGCGGCGTCGGCTTTGCCGAATATCTTCTTGAGTGCCTTGAGCACGGTCGTCTCGTCAATTGATTAAGGAATGTACGCCGGGCAGTGTAATGCAAGAACCCCACTCGGCGTAGTGCAATGCGCCCGCGACTACAGGCGCGTGGGAAATCACTGAAGCCGTTGCGCCAGCCAGTCGTGGATGTCGCTCAGTTCTTCCACCAGCACTTCGTGTTCCATGGGGTATTCGTGCCAGCGCGCCGCCACGCCCCAGGTATTGAGGTACTCGAACGCCGTGCGCCCCATGGAGGGAATGACCACCGGGTCGTGCACGCCATGCAGGCACAGGGCGGGCGTGCGCTGCTGGCAGGCACTGAGCTGGTGCGTGTCGCTGAAGGTCGGGGCGTAGGTCGACAGGGCGATGACGCCGCCCAGGGCCTCTTGCCACTTTATATACGCGGTGTGCAGCACCACTGCGCCGCCCTGGGAGAAACCGGCCAGGACGATGCGGGCCAGGTCGATGCCCTTGGCCTGTTCGGCTTCGATCAAGTCGATGACCTGCGCGGCGGAGGCGTCCAGTTGCGCTTCGTCGATGGCCCGCGCCGGGCTCATGGCCTTGATGTCGTACCAGCTGGGCATGGCATAGCCGCCGTTGATGGTCACCGGGCGGGTCGGCGCCTGGGGCATGATGAAGCGCGTGCTGTGCAGTCGTTCCTGAAGAAATTCGGCCACCGGTAGGAAGTCGTAACGGTCGGCGCCCAGGCCGTGCAACCAGATCACACAGGCATCGGCCGTATTCTGGGGTTCGAGGATCAACGGTTGGGTCATGAATGCTCCGAAAAAGTGCGTGGGAACTCATTGAGTGCGTGAAAAGGCGGCGTGGATGGCGAGGGCCATAACTGCATGTCGCAACGCTGCAACTTTACCCTCTTGACGTCTGCTTAAACGCTTTAGGCGGTCACTGTGGTACGCCCCTTGCTATGTCCATGTCGCTGCACGGGGCGAAACCGGACCGGTAACACCGTCCACTTGCAGGAAAGGCTGTCACAGAACGGCCCGTTGCGCCAATTGACCCGAATAACACGCCAACCAGGGTCGGATGCGCCTCATGAGGGCGCGGTGCAATTCCGGCTCGATACAACAAGAGCATTTGGAGGTTGTTGATGAAGATGTTGAAAACCACGCTGGCAGTCCTGACCGCTGCCGCCGCCTTCGGTGCCGTGAGCACCGCACAGGCCGGGGCCACGCTCGATGCGGTGCAGAAGAAGGGCTTCGTCCAGTGTGGCGTGAGCGACGGCCTCCCGGGCTTCTCCGTCCCTGACGCCCAGGGCAAGATCGTCGGCATCGACGCCGATGTCTGCCGCGCCGTGGCGGCGGCCGTGTTCGGCGATGCCAGCAAGGTCAAGTTCAGCCAGCTCAACGCCAAGGAGCGCTTCACCGCGCTGCAGTCCGGTGAAGTCGATGTGCTGTCGCGCAACACCACCTGGACCAGCTCGCGCGATTCCGGCATGGGCCTGGTGTTCACCGGCGTTACCTACTACGACGGTATCGGCTTCCTGGTCAACAACAAGCTCGGCGTGAAAAGCGCCAAGGAACTCGACGGCGCCACCATCTGCATCCAGGCCGGCACCACCACCGAACTGAACGTTTCCGACTATTTCCGCGCCAATGGCCTGAAGTACACCCCGATCACCTTCGATACCTCCGACGAGAGCGCCAAGTCGCTCGAGTCCGGGCGTTGCGACGTGCTCACCTCGGACAAGTCGCAGCTCTACGCACAGCGCTCCAAGCTGGCCGCGCCGGGCGACTACGTGGTACTGCCGGAAACCATTTCCAAGGAGCCCCTCGGACCGGTAGTGCGCAAGGGTGACGAAGACTGGTTCAGCATCGTGCGCTGGACGCTGTTCGCCATGCTCAACGCCGAAGAAGCCGGTGTGACTTCCAAGAACGTCGAAGCCGAGGCCAAGTCCACCAAGAACCCGGACGTAGCGCGCATGCTCGGCGCCGACGGTGAGTACGGCAAGGACCTCAAGCTGCCCAAGGACTGGGTGGTGCAGATCGTCAAGCAGGTGGGCAACTACGGCGAAGTGTTCGAGAAGAACCTGGGCAAGAGCACGCCGCTGCAGATCGACCGCGGGCTGAACGCCCTGTGGAACAACGGCGGCATCCAGTACGCGCCACCGGTGCGCTGATTGCCGTCACCCGCGATGGCATGTGGCCGTCGCGGGTCGTTCCACTTCCTTGCTTTCGGTGCCTTTCATGAACAATCCAACCGGCGCGCGCAAAGGGCTGTCCCTGAGCGATCCGCGCGTGCGTGCGTGGCTGTTCCAGGTCGTCACGGTCGTGGCCGTGATCGCCCTGGGCTGGTTCCTCATTCACAACACCCAGACCAACATGCAGCACCGAGGGATCACCTCGGGCTTCGATTTCCTCGAGCGCAGTGCCGGCTTCGGCATCGCCCAGCACCTGATCGACTACAACGAGACCGACACCTACGCCCGCGTGCTGTTGGTGGGGTTGCTCAATACCCTGCTGGCCAGTGCCATCGGCATCGTCCTGGCCACCGTGCTCGGCTTCATCATCGGCGTGGCGCGGCTGTCGTCGAACTGGGTGATCGGCAAGCTGGCGGCGGTGTACGTCGAGACCTTCCGCAACATCCCGCCGTTGCTGCAAATCCTGTTCTGGTACTTCGCCGTGTTCACGGCGCTGCCGGGACCGCGCGGCAGCATCAACATCGATGACCTGTTCTTCATCAGCAGCCGCGGTGTGAACATGCCCGGTGCGTCGATGGGCGAAGGCTTCTGGCCGTTCGTGGTGTCCCTGTTGCTGGCGCTGGTGGCAATCGTGGTGATGGTGCGCCAGGCCAACCGGCGTTTCGATGAAACCGGCCAGCCGTTTCACAAATTCTGGGTCGGCCTGCTGCTGTTGGTCGGTATCCCGGGGGTGTGCGTGCTGCTGTTCGGCAACCCGCTGCAGTGGCAGGTGCCGCAGCTCAAAGGGTTCAACTTTACCGGCGGCTGGGTGCTGATTCCCGAGTTCCTGGCGTTGACCCTGGCGCTGTCGATCTACACCGCAGCGTTCATCGCCGAGATCGTTCGCGCCGGCATCCGCTCGGTCAGCCATGGCCAGACCGAGGCGGCGCGCTCGCTGGGGCTGCGCGAAGGGCCGACCCTGCGCAAGGTGATCATCCCCCAGGCCATGCGGGTGATCATTCCACCGCTGACCAGCCAGTACCTGAACCTGACCAAGAACTCGTCGCTGGCGGCGGTGATTGGCTACCCCGAACTGGTGTCGCTGTTCGCCGGTACGGTGCTGAACCAGACCGGCCAGTCGGTGGAGGTGATGGCGATCACCATGGGCGTATATCTGACCATCAGTATCAGCATCTCGTTGCTGATGAACGGGTACAACAAGCGCATTGCGCTGATCGAACGGTGAGGGCCGGCGCATGACTACCCATGTTTTCAAACCCGACATGCCGCCACCGGTGAAGACCGTCGGCGTGCTCGCCTGGCTGCGGGCCAACCTGTTTTCCAGTTGGGCCAATACCCTGCTGACGCTGTTCGCGCTGTACCTGATCTGGCTGATCGTGCCGCCGCTGCTGCACTGGGCGTTCCTCGACGCCAGTTGGACCGGCAGTACCCGCGCCGACTGCAGCGGGCAGGGCGCTTGCTGGGTGTTCATCCAGCAGCGTTTCGGCCAGTTCATGTATGGCTACTACCCCAGCGAGTTGCGCTGGCGGGTGGATTTGAGCGTGTGGCTGGGCGTGATCGGCGCCGCGCCGCTGTTCATCCGGCGTTTTCCGCGAAAACTGCCCTACGGCCTGTGCTACCTGGTGCTGTATCCGATCCTCGCCTACCTGTTGCTGCACGGCGGCAGCTTCGGCCTGAGCAGCGTGCCGACTTCGCAGTGGGGCGGGTTGATGCTGACGCTGGTGATCGCCACCGTGGGCATCGCCGCCGCCTTGCCACTGGGGATTCTGCTGGCGCTGGGCCGGCGCTCGAACATGCCGGTGGTCAAGGCGGTCTCGGTGACCTTCATCGAGTTCTGGCGCGGCATTCCGCTGATTACCGTGCTGTTCATGTCGTCGGTGATGCTGCCGCTGTTCATGCCTGAGGGCACCAGCTTCGACAAACTGCTGCGGGCCATGATCTTCGTCATCCTGTTCGAGTCGGCGTACATCGCCGAAGTGGTGCGTGGCGGCTTGCAGGCCATCCCCAAAGGGCAGTACGAGGCCGCCGCCGCCATGGGCCTGGGCTACTGGCGGGCCATGGGCCTGGTGATCCTGCCGCAGGCCTTGAAGCTGGTGATTCCGGGCATCGTCAACACCTTCATCGCGCTGTTCAAGGACACCAGCCTGGTGATCATCATCGGCCTGTTCGACTTGCTCAACAGCACCCGCCAGGCCACGGCAGACCCTGCCTGGCTGGGTATGGCCACCGAGGGCTACGTATTCGCCGCCCTGGTCTACTGGATTTTCTGTTTCGCCATGTCGCGCTACTCCATGCACCTGGAGCGCAAGCTGGACACTGGCCACAAGCGTTAGGAGTTTCGAGATGAGTGAAGCGATCAGACACAGCGCCGGCCCCGAAGGCATCATCCAGATGCAGGGCGTGAACAAGTGGTACGGCCAGTTCCATGTGCTCAAGGACATCAACCTCAACGTGCGCCAGGGCGAGCGCATCGTCCTGTGCGGCCCGTCGGGCTCGGGCAAGTCCACCACCATCCGCTGCCTCAACCGGCTGGAGGAACACCAGCAGGGGCGCATCGTGGTCGATGGCGTGGAGTTGACCAACGACCTCAAGCAGATCGAGGCGATCCGTCGCGAGGTCGGCATGGTGTTCCAGCACTTCAACCTGTTCCCGCACCTGAGCATTCTGGAGAACTGCACCTTGGCGCCGATGTGGGTGCGCAAGCTGCCACGGCGCAAGGCCGAGGAAATCGCCATGCATTACCTGGAGCGGGTGCGCATTCCCGAGCAGGCGCACAAGTATCCGGGGCAGTTGTCCGGCGGTCAGCAGCAGCGGGTGGCCATCGCCCGCGCGCTGTGCATGAAACCCAAGATCATGCTGTTCGACGAGCCGACGTCGGCGCTGGATCCGGAAATGGTCAAGGAGGTGCTCGACACCATGGTCGGACTGGCCGAAGACGGCATGACCATGCTCTGCGTGACCCACGAGATGGGTTTCGCCCGCACCGTGGCGAATCGGGTGATCTTCATGGACAAGGGCGAGATCGTCGAGCAGGCCGCGCCGGACGACTTCTTCGACCGCCCGCGCAGCGACCGCACCAAGCTGTTCCTGAGCCAGATCCTGCACTGATGGCGGGGGGCCTTCCAGAAGCGGCTTGCCCGCTTCTGGAGGCGTGGGGTTGGCTTACTTCTCTTCCTGCTTGGCCACCGGCGCTGGTGGCGGGCGCAGGCCCACTTCGGCGATCAGCTTGAGCTGCTTGCCATTGCGCATCACCTCGATGCTGATCTTTTCGTTCGGCTTGATCCGCGCCACCTGGTTCATCGACTTGCGGCCATCACCGGCCGGCTCGCCGTTGATGCTCAGGATCACATCACCCAGTTGCAGGCCCGCGCGCTGGGCCGGACCGTCACGGAAGATGCCGGCCACGACGATGCCGGGACGCCCCTGCATGCCGAACGACTCGGCCAGTTCCTGCGACAACGGCTGCACTTCGATGCCCAGCCAGCCGCGAATCACCTGGCCGTGCTCGACGATCGACTTCATGACCTCCAACGCCAGCTTGGCCGGGATGGCGAAGCCAATGCCCTGGGAGCCGCCGGATTTGGAGAAGATCGCGGTGTTGATGCCGATCAGGTTGCCGTCGGCATCGACCAGCGCACCGCCGGAGTTGCCCGGGTTGATGGCCGCGTCGGTCTGGATGAAGTCTTCGTAGTTGTTCAGCCCCAGTTGGTTGCGGCCTGTGGCGCTGATGATGCCCATGGTCACGGTCTGGCCGACGCCGAAGGGGTTGCCGATGGCCAGGCAGACATCACCGATGTGCACGTTGTCGGAGCGGCCGATGGTGATGGCCGGCAGATCTTTGAGGTCGATCTTCAGCACCGCCAGGTCGGTTTCCGGGTCGCTGCCGATCACCCGCGCCAGGGTTTCGCGGCCGTCCTTGAGCGCCACCACGATCTGGTCCGCGCCGCTGGTGACGTGGTTGTTGGTCAGCAGGTAGCCTTCGCGGCTCATGATCACCGCCGAGCCCAGGCTCGACTCCCAGCGCCGTTGCTTGGGCAGGTTATCGCCGAAGAAGCGGCGGAATTGCGGGTCTTCGAACAGCGGGTGAGCGTTCTTGTTCACCGCTTTGGTGGTGTACAGGTTGGCCACGGCTGGGGCAGCGACGGTGACGGCGTCGGCATAGCTGACCGGGCCTTGCACGATCCGCGAAGTCTGCGGCGCCTGCTGCAGGTTGACGTCCTGGCTGGGCAGGCCGACCCATTCCGGGAACCGCTGGATGATCAGTGCGGCGATCAGCACGCCAGTGAGCAGGGGCCAGCCAAAGTAACGCAGAGCCTTGAACATCGAAAAAATCCTGGAGTGGGGCGGGGGCCTGAACGCGAACGCGCGCGATGATACACCTGTAGGCGCGGCTTTGCCCGCGCCGCAGGCTCCGGTTCCCCCGGCTACCGCGACAGCCCATAATGGCGGCCAGTATACGAGGCCTGGCGCCCGTTGAAGCAGCGAATTACGAGGAGATATGTGGATGGCCGTCGCCCTGAGCACCCTGGTCGAGGAAGCCGAGCGCTACCTCGGCAGCGCCAAGATCCAGGATTACTGCCCCAATGGCTTGCAGGTCGAAGGGCGTGCGCAGGTCAGGCGCATCGTCACCGGCGTAACCGCCAGCCAGGCCTTGCTCGACGCGGCGGTCGAGGCCGACGCCGACCTGGTGCTGGTGCACCACGGTTATTTCTGGAAGGGCGAAAGCCCGTGCATCACCGGTATCAAGCAGCGCCGCATCAAGACCCTGCTCAAGCACGACATCAGCCTGCTGGCGTTCCACCTGCCGCTGGACGTGCACCCGGAAGTCGGCAACAACGTGCAGTTGGCGCGGCAACTCGACATCACCGTCGAAGGCCCGCTCGATCCGGACAACCCACGGGTGATCGGCCTGATCGGTTCGCTGGCCGAGCCCATGGCCGCCAGCGATGTCGCCCGTCGCGTGCATGAGGCGCTGGGCCGTGAGCCGCTATTGATCGAGGGCCCGGGCCTGATTCGCCGGGTGGGCTGGTGCACCGGCGGCGGGCAGGGCTACATCGATGCTGCCATCGCTGCCGGTGTGGACCTGTTCATCAGTGGCGAGGCGTCCGAGCAGACCTTCCACAGTGCCCGCGAGAACGGCGTCAGCTTCATCGCCGCCGGGCATCACGCCACCGAGCGCTATGGCGTACAGGCGCTGGGCGACTATCTGGCCAGGCGCTTCGCCCTCGAACACCTGTTCATCGACTGCCCCAATCCGATTTGAATACCGCGTACGAAGGCCAAACCGGCAGTCATATCATTAGACCCTTTCGATCTAACTGACCGCCTAAATAGAATCAGACGCTGTGATAAAGTGCTCCGCTCGAACACGGCCCGCTGGCCGTCCATAAGATCGTTTTTCGTGAGTAGCCATGGTCGACAAACTGACGCACTTGAAACAGCTGGAGGCGGAAAGCATACACATCATTCGCGAGGTGGCCGCCGAGTTCGACAATCCGGTGATGCTCTACTCGATCGGCAAGGACTCCGCCGTGATGCTGCACTTGGCGCGTAAGGCCTTCTTCCCGGGCAAGCTGCCATTTCCGGTGATGCACGTCGACACCCGCTGGAAATTCCAGGAGATGTACCGCTTCCGCGACAAGATGGTCGAGGAAATGGGCCTGGAGCTGATCACCCACGTCAATCCCGAGGGTGTGGCGCAGGGCATCAACCCCTTCACCCACGGCAGTGCCAAGCACACCGACATCATGAAGACCCAGGGCCTCAAGCAGGCGCTGGACAAGCATGGCTTCGACGCCGCCTTCGGCGGTGCGCGCCGCGACGAAGAGAAGTCGCGGGCCAAGGAGCGCGTGTATTCGTTCCGCGACAGCAAGCACCGCTGGGATCCGAAGAACCAGCGTCCGGAGCTCTGGAACGTCTACAACGGCAAGGTCAACAAGGGCGAGTCGATCCGCGTCTTCCCGTTGTCGAACTGGACCGAGCTGGACATCTGGCAGTACATCTACCTCGAAGGCATCCCGATCGTGCCGCTGTACTTCGCCGCCGAGCGCGAAGTCATCGAGAAGAACGGCACCCTGATCATGATCGACGACGAGCGCATCCTCGAGCATCTGACCGATGAAGAGAAAGCCCGCATCGTCAAGAAGAAGGTGCGTTTCCGAACCCTGGGCTGCTACCCACTGACGGGTGCTGTCGAGTCGGAAGCCGAGACGCTCACCGACATCATTCAGGAAATGCTCCTGACGCGCACGTCTGAACGCCAGGGCCGTGTCATCGACCACGATGGCGCCGGTTCCATGGAAGACAAGAAACGCCAAGGGTATTTCTAAGCTTCAAGTTACAAGCGGCAAGCTGCAAGACAGAAGCTGAACGCGTAGCGTTTGAGACTTGTGGATTGCCGCCGTATTGCGGGCGGCTCGGAGTGCTCGTAATGGATTTTGAGAAGCTGGCAGTTTGGCAACGAAGTAAGCGTTTGGCCATTGAGTTGTACCGGATACTGGCTGGGTGTCGTGATTATGGATTCAAGGATCAGGTCACGCGGTCAGCACTTTCCATCCCGTCCAATATTGCCGAGGGCATGGAGCGGCGCGGGAGCAGAGAGAAGGTTTGGTATCTCAGCGTTGCGAAAGCGTCCTGCGGGGAGTTGCGTACGCAGCTGATGATCGGTGGTGAGATAGGTTACATCGACGCTGGGCTGGCTAGCGGCTGGATTAATGAAACCCGCGAGCTCTCCAGAATGCTGAGTGGGTTGATCAACAGAATGTCTAACTAGTTGTACGCCGACAGGCTTGCCGCTTGACGCTTACAGCTTGGAGCTCGAATGAAATGAGTCACCAATCCGAATTGATCAGCGAGGATATCCTCGCCTACCTGGCTCAGCACGAGCGCAAAGAACTGCTGCGTTTCCTCACCTGCGGCAACGTCGATGACGGCAAGAGCACCCTGATCGGGCGCCTGCTGCACGATTCGAAGATGATCTACGAGGACCACCTCGAGGCCATCACCCGTGACTCGAAGAAGTCCGGCACCACCGGCGAGGAAGTCGATCTGGCGCTGCTGGTCGATGGCCTGCAGGCCGAGCGCGAGCAGGGCATCACCATCGATGTCGCCTACCGCTACTTCTCGACTGCCAAGCGCAAGTTCATCATCGCCGACACCCCCGGCCATGAGCAGTACACCCGCAACATGGCCACCGGTGCGTCCACCTGCGACCTGGCGATCATCCTCGTCGATGCCCGCTATGGCGTGCAGACCCAGACCCGCCGCCACAGCTACATTGCCTCGCTGCTGGGCATCAAGCACATCGTGGTCGCGGTCAACAAGATGGACCTCAAGGGCTTCGACGAGCAGGTCTTCGAGTCGATCAAGGCCGATTACCTGGCGTTCGCCGAAGCCATCGACCTGAAGCCGAGCAGCCTGCACTTCGTGCCCATGTCGGCGCTCAAGGGCGACAACGTGGTCAACCGCAGCGAGCGTTCGCCGTGGTACACCGGCCCTGCGCTGATGGAAATCCTCGAAACCGTGGAAGTGGCGGCCGACCGCAATTTCACCGACCTGCGCTTCCCGGTGCAGTACGTCAACCGTCCGAACCTGAACTTCCGTGGCTTCGCCGGCACCCTGGCCAGTGGCGTGGTGCACAAGGGCGATGAGATCGTGGTGCTGCCGTCGGGCAAGAGCAGCCGGGTCAAGTCCATCGTCACCTACGAAGGTGAGCTGGAGAACGCCGGGCCTGGCCAGGCCGTGACCCTGACCATGGAAGACGAGATCGACATCTCCCGTGGCGACTTGCTGGTGCATGCCGACAACGTGCCGCAGGTGGCCGACCAGTTCGACGCCATGCTGGTGTGGATGGCCGAAGAACCGATGCTGCCGGGCAAGAAGTACGACATCAAGCGCGCCACCAGCTATGTGCCGGGTTCGATCGCCAGCATCGCCCACAAGGTCGATGTGAACACGTTGGAGAAGGGCGCCGCCAGCGCGCTGCAACTGAACGAGATCGGCCGGGTCAAGGTATCGCTGGACGCTGCCATCGCCCTCGACGGCTACGACAGCAACCGCACCACCGGGGCGTTCATCGTCATCGACCGCCTGACCAACGGCACCGTCGGTGCCGGCATGATCATCGCCGAGCCTGTACTGCCACATGGCGGCGCCGGTCAGCACGGCAAGGCCGCGCATGTCTCGACCGAGGAACGCGCCCTGCGCTTCGGCCAGCAGCCGGCGACCGTGCTGTTCAGCGGCTTGTCCGGCGCCGGCAAGAGCACGCTGGCCTATGCCGTGGAGCGCAAGCTGTTCGACATGGGCCGCGCGGTCTACGTGCTCGACGGGCAGAACCTGCGCCATGACTTGAACAAGGGGTTGCCGCAGGATCGCGCCGGGCGTACCGAGAATTGGCGCCGTGCCGCCCATGTGGCGCGCCAGTTCAACGAAGCCGGTCTGCTGACCCTGGCAGCGTTCGTCGCCCCGGATGCCGAAGGCCGTGAGCAGGCCAAGGCGTTGATCGGCAAGGAACGCCTGGTCACCGTCTACGTGCAGGCCTCGCCGCTGGTCTGCCGCGAGCGCGACCCGCAGGGGCTGTATGCTGCCGGTGGCGACAACATCCCGGGCGAGAGCTTCCCGTTCGATGTGCCGCTGGATGCGGATTTGGTGATCGATACCCAGGGCACCAGCGTCGAGGACGGCGTGAAGCAGGTGCTTGAGGTGCTGCGCCAGCGCGGCGCCCTCTAAGCGCTGCGTTAGGACGCGGACTCCAGGTTCCGCGCCAGTTGGGTGATCGGCCGACAGTCACGGGGTTGCGCAGCAGCCCGGTGCTGTCGGCCAAGTCTTTACTGAATCCATACGGGCGCCGATTCGACGCCCGAGCGCTTCACCTAAGTCGTACGCGCCCAAAGCGGCAGAACGCTGGCCGACGGTTGAGCGGGTTTATAACGGTCGCTCCGCCACCGGAATCACCCGCCGCTGCTTCACCGCCTTGTACGAAAAACTCGAGTAGATCTCCTTCACCCCCGGCAGCGTCTGCAGCACTTCGCGGGCGAATTCGCCGAACGATTCAAGATCGTGGGCCAGGATTTCCAGCAGGAAGTCATAGCGTCCAGACACGTTGTGGCAGGCGACGATCTGCGGAATCTCCATCAGCCGTTGCTCGAACACTCGAGCGGCTTCTTTGTTGTGTGACTCCATCATGATGCTGACGAAGGCCGTAACGCCGTAGCCCAGGGCCTTGGGTGACAGCGTGGCCTGGTAGCCCGTGATGTAGCCGGCTTCTTCCAGCAGCTTGACCCGCCGCCAGCAGGGTGAGGTGGTCAGCGACACCTGGTCGGCGAGCTCGGCCACGGTCAGGCGAGCGTTGTTCTGCAGCGCGTTAAGAAGAGCGCGGTCGGTGCGGTCCAGAGGCGTTGGCATGTTATGCCCTTTGTTCGTTCTATTGAGTGTTTCCATTCCAGGAATTCTTTCAGCGGCGTGACAGTTTGGAATAGTTTCGCCTGTCACCGGGCATAAGCTTAGAACAAACAACAACGAGGCCGATGCCATGCGCGCCGACAGCGACAAGCCAGGATTTTCCACCCGCGCCATTCACCAGGGTTACGACCCTCAGTCCCACGGCGGCGCCTTGGTGCCGCCGGTTTATCAAACTGCCACCTACGCCTTCGCGAGCGTCGAATATGGCGCGGCCTGCTTCGCCGGCGAACAGGCCGGGCACGTCTACAGCCGTATTTCCAACCCGACCCTGGCCTTGCTGGAGCAACGCATGGCCTCGCTGGAGGGGGCCGAGGCCGGGCTGGCGCTGGCCTCGGGTATGGGCGCCATCACCTCGACCCTGTGGACCTTGTTGCGCCCTGGCGATGAGCTGATCGTCGGCGAGACCCTCTATGGCTGCACCTTCGCGTTCCTGCACCACGGCCTCGGCGAGTTCGGCGTGAAGATCCGTCACGTCGACTTGAACGACCTCGCCGCCCTCGAGGCGGCGATCACCCCGCAGACGCGCATGATCTATTTCGAGACCCCGGCGAACCCTAACATGCACCTGGTCGACATCCCCGCAGTGGTCGGCGTGGCCCGTCGGCATGAGCTACTGGTGACGGTCGACAACACCTACTGCACGCCTTATCTGCAACGGCCACTGGAGTTGGGGGCGGACTTGGTGGTGCACTCGGCCACCAAGTACCTCAGCGGTCATGGCGATCTCACCGCCGGGCTGGTGTTGGGGCGCCAGGCACTGATCGAGCGCATTCGCCTGCAAGGCCTCAAGGACATGACCGGCGCGGTGCTCTCGGCGCAGGACGCTGCATTGCTCATGCGCGGCCTCAAGACCCTGGCGCTGCGCATGGAGCGTCACTGCAGCAACGCGTTGCGCGTCGCGCAGTTCCTCGAGCGCCAGGCGCAGGTCGAGGTGATTCGCTACCCTGGCCTGTCGAGTTTTCCCCAGTTCGGTCTGGCACAGCGCCAGATGCGCCTGCCCGGCGGCATGATCGCGTTCGAACTCAAGGGCGGGCAGCAGGCCGGACGACGGTTCATGAACGCGCTGCAGGTGTTCAGCCGGGCCGTGAGCCTGGGCGATGCCGAGTCGCTGGCCCAGCATCCGGCGAGCATGACCCATTCCAGCTATACCGCCCAGGAGCGGGCCGAACACGGCATTTCCGAAGGGCTGGTGCGGTTGTCGGTGGGGCTTGAGGACATCGAGGACTTGCTGGCCGACCTGGGTCAGGCGTTACGGGCGAGTGCTTGAAACGCCGTTTCTCACCTTCGTCGAGACCTGAAAAAGGCCGCTGCAAGCGGCCTGGTTCGAGTTTCAGCGCTTCAGGCCGTAGCTCTCGTCCAGCATACCGGGCGAATTCGGGGCTTTCGGCGCGTAGTCCAGCGGCACCTCGGCAGAGTCCTTCGGTGGCGTGAGGCGATCACGCGGGCCGTGGGCGGCATCGGGGTGCAGCGAGGCCAGCAGACGTTGACGCGTCAGTTCGTCCAGGGCCAGGCGATTGGCGCCGTCGGCCAGATGTTCCTGCACGTCCTGGTAGCTTTGGGTGAGTTTACGCACCAGCGAAGCGGTGCTGTTGAAGTGGGTGACCACTTCGTTCTGGTAATTGTCGAAACGCTGCTGGATGTCGTCCAACTGGCGTTGCGTGCTGCTGGGAGCCGCATTGGGAAGCAGGCGGGCCAGGGCGAAACCGACGACGACACCAACGACCAGTGCCACGGTCGGCAGCAACCAAACAAGGAGCGAGTGTTCCACGAGTCCTTCCTCTATAAACGGCTTTGCTTTACGTTAACGGCTCAGACCTGCGCTGTATACCGCGAGCGATCGCAAATCAGAACAGAATTCCCCTCCTAGACGAATCGACCTTTGCCAAGGTCACGGAGTAGTGCCTTGCTTGTCCGCGAAACCCCCTTGTTCATCGATGGCCCCTGCGGTCCTCTGGAGGCGCTGTACCTGGATGTGGCCGACGCCCGTGGCGCGGTGCTGATCTGCCACCCCAACCCAGTCCAGGGTGGCACCATGCTCAACAAGGTGGTCTCGACCCTGCAACGTACCGCCCGTGACGCCGGCTACGTCACCTTGCGCTTCAACTACCGGGGCGTCGGCCAGAGCGCTGGCAGCCACGACATGGGCGCCGGCGAAGTGACCGATGCCGAAGCGGCAGCGGCCTGGCTGCGCGAGCGCCATCCTGGCCTGCCGCTAGTGCTGATGGGGTTCTCCTTCGGTGGCTTCGTCGCGGCCAGCCTGGCCGGTCGCCTGGAGGCGGCTGGCGTGGAGCTGGCGCACCTGTTCATGGTCGCCCCGGCGGTGATGCGCCTGACCGAGCAGTTCCCGTTGGCGCAGCGCTGCACGCTGACGGTGATCCAGCCTGACACCGACGAGGTGGTCGAGCCTCGGTTGGTCTATGAATGGTCCGACGCGCTGACGCGCCCCCATGAGCTGCTGAAAGTGGCAGAATGCGGACACTTCTTCCATGGCAAGCTGACCGATCTGAAGGATCTGCTGCTGCCGCGTCTTTCGAACTGAGCCAAGCCTGAACAA
Organism: Pseudomonas sp. RAC1; assembly: GCF_030658255.1. Classification (NCBI taxonomy): domain Bacteria; kingdom Pseudomonadati; phylum Pseudomonadota; class Gammaproteobacteria; order Pseudomonadales; family Pseudomonadaceae; genus Pseudomonas; species Pseudomonas sp. RAC1. Next base: position 228,048 of record NZ_JAUTXS020000032.1, on the reverse strand, counting down.
GCGATCTCCCATGACCACGCGCATTCTCACCGGTATCACCACCACCGGCACCCCGCACCTGGGCAACTACGCCGGCGCCATCCGCCCGGCGATCCTTGCCAGCCAGCAGCCCGGTGCCGACTCGTTCTACTTCCTGGCCGACTACCACGCCCTGATCAAGTGTGACGATCCACTGCGCATCCAGCGCTCGCGCCTGGAAATCGCCGCCACCTGGCTGGCCGGCGGCCTGGATCCTAACAAGGTCACCTTCTACCGCCAGTCCGACATCCCGGAAATTCCCGAGCTCACCTGGCTGCTGACCTGCGTTGCCGCCAAGGGCCTGCTCAACCGCGCCCACGCCTACAAGGCGTCGGTGGACAAGAACCTGGAAACCGGCGAAGACCCGGACGCCGGTGTGTCGATGGGCCTGTACAGCTACCCCGTACTGATGGCCGCCGACATCCTCATGTTCAACGCGCACAAGGTCCCGGTCGGCCGTGACCAGATCCAGCACGTGGAAATGGCCCGCGACATCGGCCAGCGTTTCAACCACCTGTTCGGCCAGGGCAAGGAGTTCTTCGTCATGCCCGAGGCGCTGATCGAGGAAAGCGTGGCCACGCTGCCGGGCCTGGACGGGCGCAAGATGTCCAAGAGCTACGACAACACCATCCCGTTGTTCACCAGCGCCAAGGACATGAAGGACGCCATCTCGCGGATCGTCACCGATTCGCGCGCCCCGGGCGAGGCCAAGGATCCGGACAACGCGCACCTGTTCACCCTGTACCAGGCCTTCGCCAGCGTGGACCAGGCAGGCGAGTTCCGCGAGGAGCTGCTGCAAGGCCTGGGCTGGGGCGAAGCGAAACAGCGTCTGTTCCAACTGCTCGACGGTCAACTGGCCGAGAAGCGCGAGCACTATCATCAGCTCATCGCGCGCCCCGCCGATCTCGAAGACATCCTCCTGGCGGGCGCTGCCAAAGCCCGCAAGATCGCCACGCCGTTCCTCGAGCAACTTCGCGAATCGGTCGGCCTGCGTTCGTTCCGCAGCAGCGTTCAGGCCAGTGCCGAAGGCAAGAAAAAGGCGGTCAAAAGTGCGCGCTTCGTTAGCTTCCGCGACGAAGACGGCAGCTTCCGCTTCCGCCTGCTGGCCGCCGACGGTGAGCAGTTGCTGCTGTCCAAGCGCTTCGCCGACGGCAAGAGCGCGGGTGCGGTGAGTAAGCAACTGCAGCAGGGCGGCGACGCTGATGTGCGGGTCGAGGGCCTGGGCTTCTCGCTGTGGCTGGCGGACGAGCAGGTGGCCGAAGGGCCGCAGGCGGTCGATGAGCAGGGTCGCGATGCTGCTGTACAACGTCTGCGCGAAGCGCTTGCGCCACAGGTCGACTGAGTCATTCCCGATCGGGTCAACCTGACCGGGTCATTCCGACCGGATCAATCCGCCGCAACGCCAATTGCCATTATGCGGGCCGCTCGCTACAGTGACGGCCCGTTTTTTGTTGCCTCGCTAACGAAATCATGACGCCCCTAGAACGATACCAAGCAGATCTCAAACGCCCCGACTTCTTCCATGACGCGGCGCAGGAAACGGCGGTGCGTCATTTGCAGCGCCTGTACGACGACCTGATCGCCGCGCAGAACAACAAGCCAGGTATGCTCGGCAAGCTGTTCGGCAAGAAGGAGCAGACGCCGGTCAAAGGCCTGTATTTCTGGGGTGGGGTAGGGCGGGGCAAGACCTACCTGGTCGATACCTTCTTCGAGGCGCTGCCGTTCAAGGAGAAGATGCGTACCCACTTCCACCGCTTCATGAAGCGCGTGCACGAGGAAATGAAGACCCTCAAGGGTGAGAAGAATCCGCTGACGATCATCGCCAAGCGCTTCTCCCAGGAAGCGCGGGTCATCTGCTTCGACGAGTTCTTCGTCTCCGATATCACCGATGCCATGATTCTCGGCACCTTGATGGAAGAGTTGTTCAAGAACGGCGTGTCGTTGGTGGCCACCTCCAACATCGTGCCGGACGGCCTGTACAAGGATGGCCTGCAGCGCGCGCGCTTCCTGCCGGCCATCGCCATGATCAAGCAGTACACCGAGGTGGTGAACGTCGACAGTGGCGTGGACTATCGCTTGCGTCACCTGGAGCAGGCCGAGCTGTTCCATTTCCCGCTCAACGAGGCCGCCGAGCAGAGCATGCGCGCCAGCTTCAAGGCGCTGACGCCGGAGTGCACCCAGGCCGTCGAGAACGATGTGCTGGTGATCGAGAACCGTGAGATCCATGCCTTGCGCACCTGCGACGATGTCGCCTGGTTCGACTTCCGCGCGCTGTGCGACGGCCCGCGCAGCCAGAACGACTACATCGAGTTGGGCAAGATCTTCCACGCCGTGCTGCTGAGCAACGTCGAGCAGATGGGCGTCACCACCGACGACATCGCCCGGCGTTTCATCAACATGGTCGACGAGTTCTACGACCGCAACGTCAAGCTGATCATCTCGGCCGAGGTCGAGCTCAAAGACCTCTACACTGGCGGTCGCCTGAGCTTCGAATTCCAGCGCACCCTCAGCCGCCTGCTGGAAATGCAGTCCCACGAATTCCTGTCGCGCGCACACAAGCCCTAGCGGGCAGCGGCAAGCGGCAAGCGGCAAGCGACAAGCTTCAAGTTGCAAGCTGCAAGAAAAAAGCCAGAGCAGAATGCGATCTGCTCTGGCTTTTTCTTGTAGCTTGAAGCTCACAGCTTGCCGCTGCAGGAGGCCTAGGCCTCCTGCATGAATTGCTGGCGATACTGGTTGGGGGACAGTTCGGTGTGCTGGCGGAATAGACGGGCGAAGAAGCTGGCGTCGTCGTAGCCGACTTCGTAACTGATGGTCTTGATGCTCTTGCGGGTGCTGGAGAGCAGGCCCTTGGCCGTTTCGATGCGCAGGCGCTGCAGGTAGTGCAGCGGTTTGTCGCCAGTGGCGCCCTGGAAGCGGCGCATGAAGTTGCGAATGCTCATGCCATGATTGCGCGCCACGTCCTCGAAGCGGAACTTGTCGGCGAAGTGCTCCTCCAGCCAGTGCTGGACCTGCAGGATGATCAGGTCCTGGTGCAGCTTCTGGCCACCAAAGCCCATGCGTCCTGGGGTGTAGTTGCGCTGCACCTCGTAGAGGATGTCGCGGGCCACGGCGCGCGCCACGTTCGCCCCGCAGAAACGCTCGATCAGGTAGATGTACAGATCGCAGGCCGAGGTGGTGCCCCCTGCGCAGTACAGGTTGTCGGCGTCGGTCAGGTGCTTGTCCTGGTTCAGGCGAATGTTCGGGAAACGCTCGGCGAAGCTGTTGAAGAAGCGCCAGTAGGTGGTCGCCTCCTTGCCGTCGAGCAGCCCCGATTCGGCGAGCCAGAGCACGCCACTGGCTTCGCCGCAGAGCACGGCGCCGCGGGCATGCTGCTCGCGCAGCCAGGGCAGCACTTGGGGATAGCGGGCGAGCAGGATGTCGAAGTCTTCCCAGAAGGCCGGAAGGATGATCACGTCGGCGTCACCCAGTGCCCCGTCCACGGGCAACTGAACATCACTGAAGCTGTTGACGGGCTGGCCGTCGGGGCTTACCAGGTGAATCTCGAACATCGACTGCAGGCCCAGGCCCAGCTGTTTGCTGTAGCGCAGGCTGGCCAAGTGGAAGAAGTCCTTGGCCTGCATCAGTGTCGATGCGAAGACTTTATCGATTGCCAGGATGCTGACGCGCCGCAATGACGCGGAGGGTTGGGTAAACATCATCGTCGTTGTTCTTATAGGGGAAAGTGGTCAATCACCGGCTGGATCGTCTTATGTTTTCCGGTTGGCTGCAAGCTTTAAGCTGCAAGCTGCAAGCTGCAAGCTGCAAGCGGCAAGCGGCAAGCGGCAAGCTGCAAGATGAAAGCGATAGTCCACGCACCCACGTCCTGCTTTTTCTTGCAGCTTGCAGCTTGCCGCTTTCAGCTTGCCGCTTCCTTAAGGTGCGGGGTTGGGCTGCTGCTGGTGCAGGGTTTCGATCGCTGCCAGGAGTTCGTCGCTCAACACCAAGTCGGCGCTGGCGAGGTTGCTTTGCAGTTGCTTCAGGTCTGTGGCGCCGATGATGTTGCTGGTGACGAAGGGCTGGCCGGTGACGAAGGCCAGGGCCATCTGTGCGGGGTCCAGGCCGTGCTCGCGGGCCAGTTGCACGTAGCGGCTGCAGGCGGCCACGGTCTGCGGGTTGGAGTAGCGGGCGAAGCGGCTAAAAAGGGTCAGGCGGGCGTTCTCGGGGCGGGCGCCCTCCTCGTACTTGCCCGTCAGCATGCCGAAAGCCAGCGGGGAGTAAGCCAGCAGGCCGCATTGCTCGCGGATCGCCACTTCCGCCAGTCCCACCTCGAAGCTGCGGTTGAGCAGGTTGTAGGGGTTCTGGATCGATACCGCCCGTGGCCAACCGCGGGCCTCGGCCAGATGCAGGAACTTCAGGGTGCCCCAGGGCGTTTCGTTGGACAGGCCGATATGGCGGATCTTGCCGGCGCGCACCTGTTCGTCGAGCACCTCCAGGGTTTCCTCCAGCGGGGTGAACAGGTCATTGGGCTGGTGCTGGTAGCCCAGCTTGCCGAAGAAGTTGGTGGAGCGCTCTGGCCAATGCAATTGGTAGAGGTCGATGCGATCGGTCTGCAGGCGTTCGAGGCTGGCATCCAGCGCCGCGACGATGTGCTGGCGGTTGTGCTTGAGCTGGCCGTCGCGGATATGGCTGATGCCGTTGCCAGGACCGGCCACCTTGCTGGCGAGGATCCAGTCGTCACGGTCGCCGTTGGCGCGGAACCAGTTACCGATGATGCGCTCGGTGGCGGCGTAGGTTTCCGGGCGCGGCGGCACCGGATACATCTCGGCGGTGTCGATGAAGTTGATGCCGGCGGCCTTGGCCAGGCCGATCTGGGCGAAGGCCTCGTCCTGGACGTTCTGCTCGCCCCAGGTCATGGTGCCCAGGCACAGGGCGCTGACGTCGAGGTCGGTACGGCCGAGCTTGCGGTAATGCATGGGGAAGGCTCTCTGCAGTTGAAATAAGCCATCAAAGCAGGTTGATATTCTCAGTGCAATCTGGATAATGACGACCCTCTCCGTGTGGCGGAAGTGATGCACCACCATGCAGGAGGAACCTTTGTCGAACATTGGACGCGCCGACCCGAGCCCCCACTTAGCGCCCAATGCGAGGCTGCGCGCTTGCCCTTGGCAAGCTGTGCACTATCCAGTAAGATTCGCCGTCTATTTTTCGCTGGGCGGCCTCTGAGGCTTTAGAGAATGAAAACTTTTACTGCTAAACCGGAAACAGTAAAGCGCGACTGGTACGTAGTTGACGCCGCTGGTCAGACCCTGGGTCGTCTGGCTACCGAAATCGCTCGTCGCCTGCGTGGCAAGCACAAGGCAGAGTACACCCCTCACGTTGACACCGGCGACTACATCGTCGTCATCAACGCCGAGCAGGTTCGTGTCACTGGTGCCAAGTCTTCGGACAAGATGTACTACTCCCACTCCGGCTTCCCGGGCGGCATCAAGGAAATCAGCTTCGAGAAGCTGATCGACAAGGCCCCTGAGCGTGTCATCGAGACCGCGGTCAAAGGCATGCTGCCGAAGAACCCGCTGGGTCGCGACATGTACCGCAAGCTGAAAGTGTACGCGGGTGCTGCTCACCCTCACACTGCTCAGCAGCCTCAAGAACTGAAGATCTAACGGGATAGTTCATTATGTCGGCGACTCAAAATTACGGCACTGGCCGTCGCAAGACCGCAACCGCTCGCGTTTTCCTGCGTCCGGGCACTGGTAACATCTCCATCAACAACCGTCCTCTGGACACCTTCTTCGGTCGCGAAACCGCTCGCATGGTTGTTCGCCAGCCGCTGGAGCTGACCGAGAGCACCCAGAAGTTCGACATCTACGTCACCGTCGCCGGTGGTGGTGTCAGCGGTCAAGCCGGTGCGATCCGCCACGGTATCACCCGCGCTCTGATGGAATACGACGAAACCCTGCGTGGCGCTCTGCGTCGTGCTGGCTACGTCACCCGCGACGCTCGTGAAGTCGAGCGTAAGAAAGTGGGTCTGCGTAAAGCGCGTAAGCGTCCTCAGTACTCCAAGCGTTAATACCGCTTCGGCAGTCGAAAAAAGCCCGGTTCTTTGGAACCGGGCTTTTTTTATGTCTGCCATTTCTCCCCAGCGGATTCGCGGGCGCTTGCCACATAGACGTAGATCAAGCAAAGCGCGGGTTGTGTCCTTGGCAGCGCTAATCACCTTGTCAGTGTGTGGACTTGTTTCCTACCATGGCGACCAATTTTTAGCGCCACAGACATTACTAATAGACGCCTGTTGCGACGGGCGAGAAGAAAGCTGATGGGAGAGGATTGAATGAGCAATGACGGCGTCAACGCAGGCCGGCGCCGCTTCCTCGTAGCTGCCACATCCGTGGTGGGGGCTGCAGGGGCGGTCGGGGCTGCGGTACCGTTCGTGGGGTCATGGTTCCCAAGCGCCAAGGCCAAGGCGGCTGGGGCACCTGTGAAGGTCAATATTGCCAAGATCGAGCCAGGGCAGCAGATGGTCGCTGAATGGCGTGGGCAACCGGTGTTCATCGTGCGGCGAACGCCGGAGATCCTCGGGAATCTGCAAAAGCTCACGGGCGAGCTCTCCGATCCGCAGTCCAAGGAGTCGGTGCAGCCGACCTACGTCGATCCGCAGGTCCGGTCGATCAAGCCGGAAATCCTCATCCTCGTCGGGCTGTGCACGCACCTGGGCTGCTCGCCCACCTTCCGTCCGGAAGTGGCGCCAGCCGACCTGGGTCCGAAGTGGGTGGGCGGCTATTTCTGCCCTTGCCACGGTTCGCACTACGACCTCGCTGGTCGCGTGTACAAGTCGCAGCCGGCGCCGCTCAATCTGCCCGTGCCGCCGCATTCGTACGAGTCTGACGACATCATCGTCATCGGCGTCGATCAGGAGAACGCATGATGAGCAAGTTCATGGACTGGGTGGATGCGCGCTTCCCCGCCACCAAGATGTGGGAAGAGCACCTGAGCAAGTACTACGCGCCCAAGAATTTCAACTTCCTGTACTTTTTCGGCTCCCTGGCGCTGTTGGTGCTGGTCAACCAGATCGTCACCGGCGTCTGGCTGACCATGAGCTTCACGCCCTCGGCTGAAGAGGCCTTCGCCTCGGTCGAGTACATCATGCGCGACGTCGAGTACGGCTGGATCCTGCGCTACCTGCACTCTACCGGCGCTTCGGCGTTCTTCATCGTGGTGTACCTGCACATGTTCCGTGGGTTGCTCTACGGTTCGTACCAGAAGCCGCGCGAGCTGGTGTGGCTGTTCGGCATGCTGATCTACCTGGCGCTGATGGCCGAGGCCTTCATGGGGTACCTGCTGCCCTGGGGCCAGATGTCCTACTGGGGTGCCCAGGTGATCATCTCGCTGTTCGGTGCCATTCCGGTGATCGGTGACGATCTCACGCAGTGGATCCGCGGTGACTACCTGATCTCCGGCATCACGCTGAACCGCTTCTTTGCCCTGCATGTGGTGGCCCTGCCGATCGTCATTCTCGGCCTGGTGGTGCTGCACATCCTGGCGCTGCACGAAGTGGGTTCGAACAACCCAGACGGCATCGACATCAAGAAGCACAAGGACGAAAACGGCATCCCGCTCGACGGCATTCCGTTCCACCCGTACTACACCGTCAAAGACATCGTCGGGGTGGTGGTCTTCCTCTTCGTATTCTGCTCCGTAGTGTTCTTCTTCCCGGAAATGGGTGGTTACTTCCTGGAAAAACCGAACTTCGAGCAGGCCAACGCCTTCAAGACGCCTGAGCACATCGCCCCGGTATGGTACTTCACGCCGTTCTACGCCATCTTGCGCGCGGTTCCTGACAAGCTCTTCGGTGTCATCGCCATGGGCGCGGCGATCGCGGTGCTCTTCGTGCTGCCCTGGCTCGACCGCAGTCCAGTGCGCTCGATGCGCTACAAGGGCTGGCTGAGCAAGCTGTTCCTGTTGGTGTTCTGCGTGGCCTTCATCATCCTCGGCATCCTCGGCGTGCTGGCGCCAACGCCCGGGCGAACCCTGCTGTCGCAGATCTGCACCGTGCTGTATTTCGCCTACTTCGTGCTGATGCCCTTCTACACGAGGCTCGAGAAGACCAAACCGGTTCCGGAAAGGGTGACTGGCTGATGAAAAAGTTGATTGCAGTACTTTGCCTGGCATTGATGCCTGGCCTGTCGTTCGCTGCTGAGCATGGCGTTGAGCTGGATAAGGTCGATATCGACCTGGCTGACAAGGCCGCGATGCAGGATGGCGCTCGGACCTTCGCCAACTATTGCATGGGGTGTCACAGCGCCAAGTTCCAGCGTTATGAGCGAGTCGCCGACGACCTCGGTATCCCGCATGAGGTGATGCTGGAAAACCTGGTGTTCACGGGCGCCAAGATCGGCGACCACATGAAGATCGGCATGCGTCCCGATGACGCCAAGACCTGGTTCGGCGCGGCGCCGCCGGACTTGACGCTGGTCGCCCGGGTCCGCGGCAACGATTGGCTGTACAGCTACCTGCGCAGCTTCTATCAGGACCCGTCGCGCCCCTACGGTGTGAACAACAAGGTCTTCCCCAACGTCGGCATGCCCAACGTGCTGGTGGGCCTGCAGGGCAATCAGGTGATCGGCTGCAAGCAGATCCAGACCGTGGTCGATGGCAAGAAGCAGTTCGACCCGCTGACCGGCGCTCCGCTGACCCATGAAGCCTGCGATCAGCTGACCGTGGAGCCGAAATCCGGTACCCTGACGGCCGAGCAGTTCGACGAGAAGGTCAAGAACCTGGTGACCTTCCTGGCCTATTCGGCCAACCCGGTCAAACTGGAAAGTCAGCGCATCGGCACTTATGTCCTGCTGTACCTGGCTTTCTTCTTCGTGTTCGCCTACTTGCTCAAGCGCGAATACTGGAAGGACGTGCACTGATCACGCAGTAGTTGCTGGTAGTTGAACGCGCCCTGGGGCGCTGCCATGCGAATGCACGGCAGCCCTCCAGGGCGCGTTTGCATTTGCAGTTTCACACGCATACCCCCGCGAGGAGCCGCTACATGGGCGCAACCAACAGGTTAGCCTGCTATTCCGACCCCGCCGACCACTATTCCCATCGTGTGCGCCTGGTGCTCGCCGAGAAGGGCGTCAATGCGCAGATCGTCGACGTCGTCGCCGATCGGCTGCCGCCCAAGCTGGTCGAAGTGAACCCCTACGGCAGCGTGCCGACCCTGGTCGATCGCGACTTGGCCTTGTACGAGCCGACCGTGGTGATGGAATACCTCGAAGAGCGTTACCCCCATCCGCCGCTGATGCCGGTGTATCCGGTGGCGCGTGGCAACAGTCGGCTGCTGATGCACCGCATCCAGCGTGACTGGTGTGCGCTGGCCGATCTCATTCTCGATGCGCGGACCGGCGAAACCTCGCGCAGCGAGGCGCGCAAGTCGCTGCGTGAGAGCCTGACCGGCGTCTCGCCACTGTTCGGCGAGTTCGCCTGCTTCATGAGCGAGGAGCAAAGCCTGGTCGATTGCTGTCTACTGCCCATCCTCTGGCGTTTGCCGGTACTGGGTATCGAACTGCCGCGGCAAGCCAAGCCGCTGCTGGATTACATGGAGCGACAGTTCGCCCGCGAGCCTTTCCAGGCGAGCCTGTCCGCTACCGAACGTGAAATGCGCAAGCTTTAAGGAGCCGTTGATGAACTCCAGTCGCCCCTATCTGGTTAGAGCACTGTACGAGTGGATCGTCGACAACGATTGCACGCCCCACATGCTGGTCAATGCTGAGTATCCAGCGGTCCAGGTCCCGCAAGGCTTTGCCAGCGATGGTCAGATCGTGCTGAATATCTCGCCCAGCGCCGTGCGCAACCTGCACATGGACAACGATGCGGTGAGTTTCGAGGGGCGTTTCGGTGGCGTGGCCCATTCGCTCTACGTGCCGAGCGCCGCGATTCTGGGCATCTATGCACGCGAGAACGGCCAGGGCATGGTCTTCGAGCTGGAGCCTGCGCTGATGGAGGATGAGGCGCTCGAGGAAGACGATAGCGTCCAGCCCGATGACGACGGTCCACCGGAAGGTGGAGGTCAGCCACCGCGACCCAGCGGTCGACCAAGCTTGAAGGTGGTCAAGTAACAAAAAAGGCGATCCGGAAGGATCGCCTTTTTGCTTTCAAGCCCGGATTACAGGTCTTTGATGGTGCGGACCTGATCCTTGTTGATGCGGGTCGGCTTGCCATCGAGCTGCTTGAACTCGTAGAAGCCCGAATCGTCATCGAACTTGGGCTTGTCGAGGGTCTGCAGCTCGCGGCCGTCGTTGAGGGTGATCACGCTCGGGGTGGAGCAACCTGCCAGGGCAGCGAACCCGGCGATGGCGATGAGGGACAGCAAAGACTTCTTCATGGCTTTTCCTGAATGGTCAGAAACGAGACGAATTCATGTGCGCGATGGCGCGAGCATCGGTACTGCCGCGCCTGGATGTCAGTCGATGTACTCGAACAGCTTGACGATCTTCTGCACACCCGACACACCTTGTACCACATTGGTGGCCGCGTTGGCTTGTTGCTGGGTCACCAGACCCAGGAGATAGACGATGCCATTTTCGGTGATCACCTTGATGCGCGAGCTGGAGACGTTGGGATCGCCGAGCATCTGGGTCTTGATCTTGGTGGTCAGCCAGGCATCGTTATTGCGTGCCAGGATCGACGAAGGCTGCATCACCTGCAGCTCGTTGTGTACCTTCTTGACGCGCTGCACTTGGCTGGCGGTCTGCTCAGCGAGGCTCTTGAGGTCAGCGCGCGGCACTTGGCCGGCGAGCAGGACGATGCCGTTATAGCTGCTGACCACCACGTGCGAGCCGTTGTCCAGGTCAGGACTGGCCTTGGCCACGTTGACCGAGACCTTGGTCTCGATCAGCGAGTCGTCGATCTTGCTGCCGAGGGTGCGGGTGCTGCGGTCATCCTCGATAGGCGAATTGCGGGTCTCGTTCAGCACCGAGCTGCAGCCGGTGATGCCGAGGCACAGGGTCAGGGCCATCAGGCCGAGGCGCTTGGGGATCATTCTTCACTCCCGAACAGTTGGCTGTCGATCAGATCGCACAGGCAGTGGATCGCCAGCAGGTGGACTTCCTGGATACGCGCAGTGACCGTGGCTGGAACGCGGATTTCCACGTCCTCGGGCAGCAGCAGCGAGGCCATGCCGCCGCCGTCACGTCCGGTCAATGCTACGACAATCATTTCACGATCATGTGCCGCCTGGATCGCCTGGATCACGTTGGCGGAGTTGCCGCTGGTGGAAATGGCCAGCAGCACGTCGCCGGGTTGACCCAGGGCGCGAATCTGTTTGGAGAACACCTCGTTGTAGCTGTAGTCGTTGGCGATCGAGGTCAGGGTCGAGCTATCGGTGGTCAGGGCGATGGCCGGTAAGCTCGGCCGTTCGCGCTCGAAGCGGTTGAGCAGTTCCGAGGAAAAATGCTGGGCATCGCCTGCCGAGCCGCCGTTGCCGCAGGCGAGCATCTTGCCCTCGTTGAGCAGGGCATTGACCATGACCAGGCTGGCCTGCTCGATGTAGGGTGCCAGGATGTCCATTGCCTGTTGCTTGGTATCGATGCTGGCCTGAAACAGCCGGCGGATTCGGGATTGCATGTCCATCTGGTGTGACCTTAAGTGCGGCGGAGGCCTGCGCGACGCGCAACAGGGGCCGGCCCGCGAAACATAGAGCAAAGAAATCGGAATGGGTTCAGCATTCGAAGGCGTTTTTCAGCCATTGAAGCGGCCGACCTGCGTGGTGGCTGCCCTGCAGGGCGACGACGTCGAAGCGGCAGGGGCGATGGGCCCAGCGCGACTCCTTCTGCAGGAACTCGGTGGCGGCCAGCGCCAGGCGTTTCTGCTTGCGCCCGTCGATACTCTCCAGGGCGCCGCCGAAGCCCGCATGCAAACGGTAGCGGACTTCGACGAATACTACTGTATCGGCGTCGAGCATGACCAGATCAAGCTCGCCTCCCTTGCATCGCCAGTTGCGCGTCAGCAGTTGCAGGCCATGACCCTGAAGAAAGGCCAGGGCCTGGCATTCCGCAGCAAGCCCGGCGCTGGCGGGCGATGCGTGGTGCATCAGCGTGGCGTGTCCGGCAGGCGTTTGACTTGGCCACCGGCGAATTCTGCCCACGGCAGTTGGCGTTCGACACGCTGGTTGGCGTTGATGCTCAAGCTGCCGGACAGGCCTTGCATGCGGTTGTCGGGCAGGGCCTTGAGCTGACCCAGGCGTGGTGCCAGGCTGTAGGCGTCAACACCCATGGCGTACAAGCGTCCGAGGCTGCCACCGGCTTGCGGCCACTGTTGCACTACCTGCTGGCGCAGGCTGTTGCCGGTGTCCAGCAGCCATGGCGTTTCGCAGAAGCGGATGCCGTTCATGTCGTTGTACTGGTTCACATCGCCGCTGGCACTGTACAGGTTGGACGTGGCATAGACCGGCACGTCGCCAGCGTACTGGAAGTTGAGCGTGGGCTTGATCTGCTGCGCTTGCTGTGGCGTGGCGGCGAGGAAGATGAAGTCGATGTCCTGGCGACGCGACGGTTGGGCTGCGATGTTACCGCCCACGGCGCTCTGCAGGCTCTTGGCGCGACCTTCGCTCTGGCGCAGTTGGAACAGGTCGGCAATTTGCTGAGCCAGGGCCACGGGCTGGGCGATGCGCTCGGCGGCGAGCAAAGTGCCGCCGTTGCTTTCCCAGTCCTGGCGGAAGGCTGCCAGCACACGGTCACCCCATTCGCCGCTCGGCACCAGGGCCACGGCGCGCACCAGACCATCTGCGTGGGCTCGACGCGCCACTTCTCGGGCTTCGTCTTCGGCAGCGAGACCGAACTGGAACAGTTGTGGCGAGGATTTCTGCCCAGCTTCGGCGTAGTTCAGTGCCAAAGTGGTGATGGGCAATTGCGGGTAATCGGCGAGTTTCTTGACCAGCGGCTTTTCCAGAGGTCCGATGACCAACTGCACGCCTGCGGCCTGGGCCTGGCGGTAGAAATCATCCAGCGAGGTGAGGCGCGAGCTGTCGAACACCTGCACGGCCGGAGCTGGCTGACCGGACTGCTGTGCCTGGAAGTGGGCGGCCATGAAACCGTCGCGCAGGGCGCGGGCCACGCCTGCCAGAGGGCCTTCCTGGGGCAGCAGCAGGGCGATCTTGGTCAGCGGTTGGCTGGCCAGTTGCCTGAGCTTGACCAAGGCTTCAGGCAGTTGCTTGGCGGCGGCGTGGTCGGGATGCTGCTGACGCCAGGCGTCGATGGCCGCCTGCTGCTGTTCCAGGGTGCCGGCACTCTTGACTGCCAGGGCCAGGCTGGTCCAGCCGGCCAGGGTTGCGTCGGCGCTCGGCTGCTGCAGTTGTTCGGCAGGCAGCGAGGCGACCAGCGACCAGATGACGTCGTTGTTCTTCGCCGCCGGTTCGCCGCTGAGCAGTGGCGCCAGCAGGACGCGCTGTTGGGCGGCGGCCAGGGCCTGACCGTCGGCTTCCAAGGCAGCGGCATGCACGCTGTAAGTACGCACTTGCTGTGGCTCGGGCAGTTCGCCGACATGTTGCAGGCTTGGGTGCGCCAGGGCAGTGAGGGCAGCTTTGGGCTGATTGCGACTCATCGCCAGTTCGGCAGCGAGGGTGCTGGCGAAGATTTGCTGGGCAGGCTTGAGGCCCTCCAGTGGCACCTGTTCGAGGATGCGCGCGGCGCGCGGGAAGTCCTTCTGCCGGTAGGCCATGTCGGCCGCGCTCAGGCGCAGCAGTGCGGCGTCTTCGGCGGACTTGCTCGACGCGGCCTTCTCGAGCAACTGCTCGATGCTGGCGTCCGGGGTGCGCGGTAACTCGCCCAGGCTGGATGAGGGCGAGCTGGCGCAGGCTGCCAGCAGGGCAGCGAGACATAAGGCTGAGAGCAGCCGCAGGCAAGCGATCATGTAAGGATCCTGTTACTCGATCAAGGAGGTGGGCGATTGTACCCAAGCACTGGCCGGGGCGCGATGTCGCTGACGGTGAAGCTTCACTATAGGTCGCTTGTCGCGGTCCGAGTTCGAAGTTGTTTGCGCGCTGTTGCAAGTGCTCGGGCTACAATGGCGCCTTTGATCGGCAAGACAGGTGCGCGCAGTGACGGATGTTGCAGGGGTTTCACAATCTACCGCCGGGACGCTTTACATCGTGGCCACGCCCATCGGCAACCTCGATGACATGAGCGCCCGGGCGCTCAAGGTGCTGGCCGGTGCGGCGTTGATCGCCGCCGAGGATACCCGCCATTCGGTACGCCTGCTGCAGCATTTCGGCATTGATACTCCCCTGGCCGCCTGCCATGAGCACAACGAGCGCGACGAGGGCAGCCGCTTCATCGCGCGACTGCTGGCAGGCGATGATGTGGCGCTGGTGTCCGACGCCGGCACGCCGTTGATTTCCGATCCTGGCTACCATTTGGTGCGTCAGGCGCGCGCGGCCGGTATCAAGGTGGTGCCGGTGCCGGGCGCCTGTGCCCTGATCGCCGCGCTCTCGGCGGCCGGCCTGCCCTCGGACCGTTTCATTTTCGAAGGCTTCCTGCCAGCCAAGTCGGCCGGACGTCGCGCTCGCCTCGAGCAGGTCCGGGAAGAGCCGCGTACGCTGATCTTCTACGAAGCGCCGCACCGGATTCTTGAATGCCTGGAAGACATGCAGGCGGTGTTCGGCGATGAGCGTCCGGCATTGCTGGCGCGCGAGCTCACCAAAACGTTCGAGACGCTCAAGGGCTTGCCGCTTTGCGAGCTGCGCGAGTTCGTCGCCGCCGATTCCAACCAGCAGCGCGGCGAGTGCGTCGTGCTGGTGGCAGGCTGGACGGCGCCTCAGGACGAGCAGGCCATCAGTCGCGAAGCCCAGCGCGTATTGGACCTGCTATTGGCAGAGTTGCCGCTCAAGCGCGCAGCAGCGTTGGCGGCTGAAATTACCGGCGTGCGTAAGAATCTTCTTTATCAGGCGGCATTGGATAAACAAAAAAGCCAGTAGTGGCTTAATGATATTATTTAAGTGAAGGCTTGTTCTTGCGCCCGCCTGCCGTTACCCTTGTCGGCGGAGAGTCGATCGGACAGTCGCTGCCTGCTTTTGTTCCGCAAAAGTAGGGGGAGGAAAGTCCGGGCTCCGCAGGGCAGAGTGCCAGGTAACCCCTGGGAGGCGTGAGCCTACGGAAAGTGCCACAGAAAACAACCGCCTAAGCACTTCGGTGCCGGTAAGGGTGAAAAGGTGCGGTAAGAGCGCACCGCACGACTGGCAACAGTTCGTGGCTAGGTAAACCCCACTCGGAGCAAGACCAAATAGGGTTCCTTATGGCGTGGCCCGCGTCGGAACCGGGTAGGTTGCTAGAGGCGTCCAGTGATGGCCGTCGTAGAGGAATGACTGTCCTCGACAAAACCCGGCTTACAGATCGACTCTCCACCTTCCCCTTTCTCTGCTGCAATCGATAGCAGATCCCCTGTGGTAATGCCGAAAAGTTCTTACTCTTAATAAATCACTTTAACTTCACACTCTATCCATTTGAGTGCGCGTGATTTTTTCCGTCAATTTTGTCTCCCGGTAGTCTTTCCCCCTTCCTTTGTTGCGCTAAATCTCGGTCCTGTAAGGGTTTTCCTTATGAACGTGCCTTGACGGTGCGGCGGGCGGATTCCTATAGTGTGCGCAAGTGGCAGAAAGTGGGACGAAGTGGGTTTTCTGGCACAAAAACGATAACATTGTGGGGAATCGCAGCCGTGTTTCGCGGAGCCAACGCCGTCAGTCTCGATGCCAAGGGCCGTCTCGCCATGCCGAGCCGGTACCGTGACGAGCTCGATTCGCGTTGCAACGGCCAGCTCATCGTGACCATCGACGCTGTAGATCCTTGCCTGTGCGTTTATCCGCTCGACGAGTGGGAGCAGATAGAAGCCAAGTTGCGTGCCTTGCCATCGTTGCGTGAGGAAAACCGTCGCCTGCAGCGTCTGCTGATTGGCAACGCGGTGGACCTGGAGCTCGATGGCAGTGGTCGTTTCCTGGTGCCGCCTCGCCTGCGTGAGTACGCCCGGCTCGACAAGAAGGCGATGCTGGTGGGTCAACTGAACAAATTCCAGCTGTGGGATGAGGATGCCTGGAACGCGGTTTCGGCAGCCGACCTCGCCGCTATCCAACAACCGGGCGCCATGCCCGACGAACTGCGTGACCTGATCCTGTGACCATAGATAGCGGCTTCAACCACATTACCGTCCTGCTCGACGAAGCTGTCGAGGCACTGGCCTTGCGCGCCGACGGTTGCTATCTGGACGGCACGTTCGGGCGGGGCGGCCACAGCCGTCTCATGCTCAGTCGACTGGGGCCGCAGGGGCGGCTGCTGGGTTTCGACAAAGATCCACAAGCGATTGCCACGGGGCAAGCGCTGGCGGCCGAAGACGGCCGCTTTGTCATTGTGCAGCGCAGCTTCGCCGAGATGGGCGATGAAGTACGCACGCGCGAGCTGCACGGCAAAGTCAGCGGTGTACTGCTCGATCTGGGCGTGTCCTCGCCACAGTTGGATGACCCTGAGCGCGGCTTCAGCTTCCTCAACGACGGTCCGCTGGACATGCGCATGAACCCCGGCCAGGGCGTCAGCGCCGCCGAATTCATTGCCTCGGCGGCAGAAGAGGACATTGCCCGGGTGTTCAAGGAATACGGCGAAGAGCGCTTCGCCAAGCGCATGGCCCGTGCCGTGGTCCAGCGCCGTGAACAGCAGCCGTTCACCCGCACCGCCGATCTGGCCGAAGTGCTCAAGGTCGCCAACCCCGCCTGGGAGAAGGGCAAGAACCCGGCCACGCGTGCTTTCCAAGGGCTGCGCATCCACGTCAACAACGAACTGGGCGATCTTGAAGCCGGCCTCGAAGCAGCGCTCGACGCATTGGAGGTGGGTGGTCGCCTGGTGGTCATCAGCTTCCATTCGCTCGAAGACCGCATCGTCAAGCTGTTCATGCGCAAGCTGGTCAAGGGCGAAACAGACAACCTGCCGCGCAACCTGCCGGTTCAGCACAAAGCCTTCGAACCGAAGATCCGCCTGATCGGCAAGGCGCAGTTCGCCTCCGATGAAGAACTCAAGGCCAACCCGCGGGCGCGTAGCGCCGTCATGCGCGTGGCGGAGAAACTGCGGTGAGCCGGCTGTTCGCCAAGCCGCTGCCGGGCGGAAGCTTCCTGATGCTGCTGCTGTTCGTCGGTGTGCTGGGCTCGGCCATTGCCGTCTCCTACAGCGCGCACTGGAACCGCCAACTGCTCAACACCCTTTACAACGAACTCAGCGAGCGCGATAAGGCGCAAGCCGAGTGGGGCCGGCTGATTCTCGAGCAAAGCACCTGGACTGCCCACAGTCGCATCGAGAGCCTGGCCTCGGGCCAGTTGAAAATGCGTGTGCCCAATGCCGACGAAGTGCGGATGGTGACGCCATGATGAAGCTCGAGGGGGCACTGTATCCCTGGCGCTTCCGCGTCGTGGTGGGCCTGCTCGCGCTCATGGTCGGCGCCATCAGTTGGCGCATCATCGACCTTCAGGTGGTCGACCGCGACTTCCTCAAGGGCCAGGGCGATGCCCGCAGCCTGCGTCATATCCCGATTCCCGCACACCGTGGTCTGATTACCGACCGCAACGGTGAACCGCTGGCCGTCAGTACGCCGGTCACCACGTTGTGGGCCAATCCCAAGGAAATGCAGGCTTCCAAGGAGCGCTGGCCGCAACTGGCCGCGGTGCTCGGGCAGAACCCGCAGCAACTGATCGAGCGCCTCACCCAGCAAGCCAACAAGGAATTCATCTATCTGGTCCGTGGCCTCACGCCGGAGCAGGGGCAACAGGTGCTCGACCTGAAAGTACCCGGTGTATACGGGCTGGAAGAGTTCCGTCGCTTCTACCCAGCAGGTGATGTGACCGCGCACATGGTGGGCTTCACCGACCTGGACGACCACGGCCGCGAAGGTGTCGAGCTCGCCTACGACGAGTGGCTCGCCGGCGTGCCTGGCAAGCGACAAGTGATCAAGGACCGTCGCGGACGGCTGATCAAGGACATCCAAGTGACCAAGAACGCCAAGGCCGGCAAGACCTTGGCGTTGTCGATCGACCTGCGCCTGCAATACCTGGCGACCCGCGAGCTGCGCAACGCCATCGCCGAGCAGGACGCCAAGGCCGGTAGTCTGGTGATCATGGACGTCAAGACCGGCGAGGTGCTGGCGATGGTCAACCAGCCCACCTATAACCCCAACAACCGCCGCAGCATGTTCCCGGCAGCCATGCGCAACCGCGCGATCATCGACGTGTTCGAGCCAGGCTCCACGGTCAAGCCGATCTCCATGAGCGCGGCGCTGGAAAGCGGCCGCTGGAAGCCGACCGACAAGGTCGAGGTGTATCCCGGCAGTCTGCAGATCGGTCGCTACACCATTAAAGACGTGTCCAAGAGTGAAGGGCCGATCCTCGACCTCACCGGCATCCTGATCAACTCCAGTAACGTCGGCATGAGCAAGATCGCCTTCGACATTGGCGGCGAAGCCATTTACCGGGTGATGTCGCAGGTCGGCCTGGGTCAATACACCGGCCTGGGCTTCCCGGGCGAACGGGTCGGCAACCTGCCCAATCACCGCGAATGGCGCAAGGCCGAAACGGCCACCCTGTCATACGGCTACGGCGTGTCGGTCACCGCGCTGCAACTGGTGCATGCCTACGCCGCATTGGCCAACGACGGCAAGATGGTGCCGCTGTCGATCCTCAAGGTCGACAAACAGCCCGACACCGTCCAGGCCATTCCGAAAGAAACCGCCAAGACCATCCAAGGCATGCTGCAGCAGGTCATCGAGGCCCCGCGCGGCGTGTTCCGTGCCCAGGTGCCGTTCTACCACGTGGCCGGCAAGTCGGGCACCGCGCGTAAGGCTACCGTGGGCTCCAAGGGCTACACCGAAAACGCCTACCGTTCGCTGTTCGCTGGCTTCGGCCCGATGAGCGACCCGCGCTATGCCATCGTCGTGGTCATCGACGAGCCGGGCAAGGGCGGTTACTTCGGTGGCCTGGTATCTGCGCCGGTGTTCAGCAAGGTCATGTCCGGCACCCTGCGGTTGATGAACGTGCCGCCTGACAACCTGCCGCCGGCCAATGCCCAGCAGGCCAGTGCAGTATCCGCCAATGGAGGGCGTGGCTGATGACGATGCCATTGAGCAAACTGTTCGCCCACGCCAGCCGCGATCCGCTGATCCGCGAGCTGACCCTCGACAGCCGTAACGTGCGCCCCGGCGATCTGTTCCTGGCGGTGCCCGGGGCCAAGCTCGACGGGCGCGTCCATATCGCCGATGCCCTGGCGCGTGGCGCAGCCGCCATTGCTTATGAAGAGCAGGGCGCCACCGTACTGCCGCTGACCGATGTTCCACTGATTCCAGTGAAGGGCCTGATTGGCCAGCTGTCGTCGATTGCCGGGCGCTTCTACGGTGAGCCGAGCCGTCAGCTTGAGCTCATCGGGGTCACTGGCACCAACGGCAAGACCAGCGTCACTCAACTGGTGGCCCAGGCGCTCGACCTGCTGGGTCAGCGTTGCGGCCTGATCGGCACCCTGGGTACCGGTTTTCACGGTGAGCTGCAAAGCGGCCGACTGACCACGCCAGATCCCATCGCCGTGCAGTCGACGCTCAACGACTTGAAAAAGGCCGGCGCCAAGGCCGTGGCCATGGAGGTTTCCTCCCATGCCCTCGAACAGGGCCGGGTGGCGGCGCTGGCGTTCGACATCGCCGTGATGACCAATCTGTCGCGCGATCACCTGGACTACCACGGCAGCATGCAGGCCTACGAGGCGGCCAAGGCCAAGCTGTTCGCTTGGCCGAGCCTGCGTTGTCAGGTGGTCAATCTGGACGACGACTTCGGTCGGCGCCTGGCCAAGGCCTACGCCCAGCGGCCTGCTGCCGATCATATCGAGACCCGATTGCTCAGCTATAGCCTGGAAAACCGGGACGCCTCGTTGTACTGCCGCGAAGCCTGCTTCGACGACGATGGCGTGCGCGCGATCCTGGTCACTGCCCAAGGCGAGCATACCCTGCGCAGTCAACTGCTGGGCCGCTTCAACCTGAGCAACATGCTGGCGGCAGTGGCCACGCTGCTGGCGCTGGAGTACCCGCTGGACGACATCCTCAAGGTGATCCCGCAATTGCAGGGCCCGGTGGGTCGCATGCAGCGCCTGGGCGGCGGCGAGAAGCCGCTGGTGGTGGTCGATTACGCCCACACCCCCGACGCGCTTGAGCAGGTGCTGCAAGCCCTGCGTCCGCACGCCCGGGGCCAGCTGCTGTGCCTGTTCGGCTGTGGCGGCGACCGTGACCGCGGCAAGCGTCCACTGATGGCCGAAGTGGCCGAGCGCCTGGCCGATCGGGTGCTGGTCACCGACGACAATCCACGCACTGAAGATCCGCTGAGGATCTTCGATGATATCCGTCCCGGTCTGCGCGCCGCCGACGCCGTCGAGTTCATGGGCGGTCGTGGCCAGGCCATTGCCCATTTGATCGCCAGCGCCGCTGCGCACGACGTGATCGTGCTGGCGGGCAAGGGGCACGAGGACTACCAAGAGATCCATGGCGAACGCCTGGCGTTCTCCGATTTGCTCGAAGCCGAGAAGGCCCTTTCAGCCTGG
This sequence comes from Pseudomonas sp. RAC1, assembly GCF_030658255.1. Taxonomy (NCBI): domain Bacteria; kingdom Pseudomonadati; phylum Pseudomonadota; class Gammaproteobacteria; order Pseudomonadales; family Pseudomonadaceae; genus Pseudomonas; species Pseudomonas sp. RAC1. The sequence goes on along the minus strand of NZ_JAUTXS020000032.1, from coordinate 207,466 downwards.
GAGGCTCCACATGCTTAAGCCAATGACACTCAGCCAGCTGACCACAGCATTGGGTGCTCATCTGGTCGGTGCCGACGCAAGCTTTACCGGCGTGAGCATCGACAGTCGTAGCGTGATGCCAGGGCAACTGTTCGTTGCGCTGGCTGGTCCGCGTTTCGACGGCCACGATTATCTGGCCGATGTCAAAACCAAGGGCGCAGTCGCGGCACTGGTCGAGCGTGAAATCGACGGTGTCGACCTGCCGCAGTTGCGCGTCGCTGACTGCCGTCTGGCACTGGGTCAATTGGGCGCGTTGAACCGTGCTGCCTTCGACAAGCCCGTGGTGGCCATTACCGGCTCCAGCGGCAAGACCACGGTCAAGGAAATGCTCGCGTGCGTCCTGCGCACGCGCGGACCGGTGCACGCGACCCGCGGCAACCTGAACAACGACCTCGGCGCACCGCTGACCCTGTTGGAAATCGCCGCAGAGCACACGGCTGCGGTGATCGAGCTGGGCGCCTCGCGGATCGGCGAAATTCGCTACACCGTCGGCCTCACCCAGCCGCAGGTGGTGATTCTGAACAATGCCGGCACCGCCCATGTAGGCGAGTTCGGCGGTCCTGAGAAAATCGTCGAGGCCAAGGGCGAAATCCTCGAAGGGCTGGGCGAGGGCGGTACTGCCGTGCTCAACCTGGACGACAAGGCGTTCCCGATCTGGCACGCGCGCGCCGGCCAGCACAAAGTGCTGAGCTTCGCCCTGAGCGACCCGCGCGCCGACTTCCACGCCAGCGACATCGGTCGCGATGCCCGTGGCTGTCCCTCGTTCACCCTGCACAGCCCGGCGGGCAGCGCAGCGGTGCAACTGAATCTGCTGGGCGTGCACAACGTCAGCAACGCCCTGGCCGCCGCTGCCGCTGCCCACGCTGTCGGCGTGAGCCTGCCGGGCATCGCGGCAGGTCTGGCGGCGGTGCAGCCGGTCAAGGGCCGTTCGGTCGCCCAGATCGCCCCGAGTGGCGTGCGGGTGATCGACGACACCTACAACGCAAATCCCACCTCGGTCTGCGCGGCCATTGATATACTCGCCGGCTTTTCCGGCCGTACCGTCCTGGTGCTCGGGGATATCGGCGAACTGGGCCAGTGGGCCGAGCAAGGCCACCGTCAGGTCGGCGAGTACGCGCAGGGCAAGATCGATGCGTTGTACGCCACCGGTACCAACATGGCCCACGCGGTCCAGGCATTTGGCGCCCATGGCCGCCATTTCGCCACACAAGCCGAGCTGATCGACGCCGTACAGGTCGAGTCCGCCGGCGAAACCACTATCTTGATCAAGGGCTCGCGCAGCGCTGCGATGGAACACGTCGTGGCTGCACTGTGCGAGACCAGCGGGGAGAAACATTAATGCTGCTGCTGTTGGCTGAGTATCTGCAACAGTTCTACAAGGGCTTCGCGGTCTTCCAGTACCTGTCCCTGCGCGGGATCCTGGGCGTGCTGACTGCGCTGTCCCTGGCGCTGTGGCTGGGGCCGTGGATGATTCGTACCCTGCAGATTCGCCAGATCGGTCAGGCCGTGCGTAACGACGGCCCGCAATCGCACCTGTCCAAATCCGGCACGCCCACCATGGGCGGCGCGCTGATCCTCTCGGCCATCGCCATCAGCACCTTGCTGTGGGCGGACCTGAGCAATCGCTATGTGTGGGTGGTGCTGATCGTCACCCTGCTGTTCGGCGCCATTGGCTGGGTCGACGATTACCGCAAGGTGATCGAGAAGAATTCCCGGGGGCTGCCAAGCCGCTGGAAATACTTCTGGCAATCGGTATTCGGCCTGGGCGCTGCGGTGTTCCTCTACATGACCGCGCCCACCAGCGTCGAAACCACCCTCATTGTGCCGTTCCTCAAGGACTTCACCATCCCGCTGGGTGCCGGCTTCGTGATCCTCACCTACTTCGTCATCGTCGGCTCGAGCAACGCGGTCAACCTGACCGATGGCCTCGATGGTCTGGCGATCATGCCGACGGTGATGGTCGGCGGCGCATTGGGCATCTTCTGCTACCTGTCGGGCAACGTGAAGTTCGCCGAGTACCTGCTGATTCCTTACGTGCCGGGTTCAGGCGAACTGATCGTGTTCTGCGGCGCGCTGATCGGCGCCGGCCTGGGCTTCCTGTGGTTCAACACCTATCCGGCCCAGGTGTTCATGGGCGACGTCGGCGCGCTGGCGCTGGGCGCTGCGCTGGGCACCATCGCCGTGATCGTCCGTCAGGAAATCGTGCTGTTCATCATGGGCGGTGTGTTCGTCATGGAAACCCTGTCGGTGGTGATTCAGGTCGCCTCCTTCAAGCTCACGGGCAAGCGCGTGTTCCGCATGGCGCCGATTCATCACCACTTCGAACTCAAGGGATGGCCCGAGCCGCGCGTGATCGTCCGATTCTGGATCATCACCGTGATTCTGGTGCTGGTCGGCCTTGCCACCCTGAAACTGAGGTAAACGAGCGTGTCACTGATCGCTTCCGACCAATTCCGCATCGTTGTCGGCCTCGGCAAGAGCGGCATGTCCCTGGTTCGCTTCCTGGCGAGCCAGGGCATCGCCTTTGCGGTCGCCGACACCCGCGAGCAACCGCCGGAACTGGACACCCTGCGCCGTGACTACCCGCAGGTGGAAGTACGCTGTGGTGAGCTGGACGTCGACTTCCTGTGCCGCGCCAGCACCTTGTACGTAAGCCCCGGCCTGGCCCTGTCCACGCCAGCGCTTCAACAGGCCGCCGCGCGCGGCGTGACGCTGTCCGGCGATATCGAATTGTTCGCTCGTCAGGCCAAGGCGCCGATCGTGGCGATCAGCGGTTCCAACGCCAAGAGCACGGTCACCACTCTGGTGGGCGAGATGGCGGCCAAGGCCGGTAAACGCGTGGCCGTCGGCGGTAACCTCGGCACGCCGGCACTGGATCTGCTCGACGACAGCGTCGAGTTGTACGTGCTGGAGCTGTCGAGCTTCCAGTTGGAAACCACCGATCAGCTCAACGCTGAAGTGGCCACCGTGCTCAACATCAGCGAAGACCATATGGACCGCTACAGCGGTCTGCCGGCCTATCACCTGGCCAAGCACCGCATTTTCCGAGGCGCTCGCCAGGTGGTGGTGAACCGTCAGGACGCCTTGAGTCGGCCGCTGCCGGTCGAAGGGCGTCCCTGCTGGACATTCGGTCTCAACGCGCCGGACTTCAAGGCTTTCGGCCTGCGAGAAGCGAATGGCGAGAAGTACCTGGCGTTCGAATTTCAATCGTTGATGCCGGTGCGTGAACTGAAGATCCGCGGTGCGCACAACCAGAGCAACGCCCTGGCGGCGTTGGCCCTGGGCCATGCAGCGGGGTTGCCGTTCGAGCCGATGCTCGAGGCGCTGCGCGAATTCACCGGCCTGGCTCATCGCTGCCAATGGGTACGCGAGCGCAACGGTGTGAACTGGTACGACGATTCCAAGGCCACCAATGTCGGTGCCGCGCTGGCGGCCATTGAAGGCCTGGGCGCAGACATCGAAGGCAAGCTGGTCCTGATCGCCGGCGGTGACGGCAAGGGGGCTGATTTCGCCGCCCTGCGCGAGCCGACCGGGCGGCATTGCCGCGCCGTGGTGCTGCTGGGGCGTGATGCCCAACGCCTGAGCGAGACGCTCGAAGGCGCGGTGCCGCTGGTGCGAGTCGCCAGCCTGGAGGAGGCCGTGCAGCGCTGCGCTGAACTCGCCGAGCCGGGCGATGCGGTACTGCTGTCGCCTGCGTGCGCCAGCCTGGACATGTTCAGGAATTTCGAAGAACGCGGGCGTCTGTTCGCCCAGGCAGCGGAGGGGCTGGCATGATTTTCGGCATCATCAAGCCGTATCCGTCGCCGCTGATCAGCGGGCGTGGCATCGACCTGGACTTCCCGCTGCTGGCCGGCTGCCTGGCGCTGCTGGGCCTGGGCCTGGTGATGATTACCTCGGCTTCATCGGAAGTGGCCGCGGTGCAGTCGGGCAACCCGCTGTACCACATGATTCGCCACCTGGTGTACGTCGCCCTGGGCCTTGGCGCCTGCGGCGTGACCATGATGGTGCCGATCGCCACCTGGCAGCGCATGGGCTTCATGATGCTGATCGGCGCTTTCGGCCTGCTGGTGCTGGTGCTGGTGCCCGGCATTGGCCGTGAAGTGAACGGCTCGATGCGCTGGATCGGTTTCAGCTTCTTCAACGTACAGCCATCGGAAATCGCCAAGGTGTTCGTGGTGATCTACCTGGCTGGTTACCTGGTACGCCGGCAGACCGAAGTGCGCGAGAGCTGGATGGGCTTCTTCAAGCCGTTCATCGTGCTGCTGCCGATGGCCGGCCTGCTGCTGATGGAGCCGGACTTCGGCGCCACGGTGGTGATGATGGGCGCTGCGGCCGCGATGCTGTTCTTAGGTGGGGTGGGGTTGTTCCGCTTCTCGCTGATGGTGGTACTGGCGGTGGTCGCGGTCTTCGTCCTGGTGCAGGCCCAGCCTTATCGGATGGCGCGTCTGATCACCTTCACCGACCCCTGGTCCGATCAGTTCGGTTCCGGTTACCAGCTCACCCAGGCGCTGATCGCTTTCGGTCGCGGCGAGTGGCTGGGCGTGGGCCTTGGCAACAGCGTGCAGAAACAGTTCTACCTGCCCGAAGCGCACACCGACTTCGTGTTCTCGGTACTGGCCGAGGAACTGGGTGTGGTCGGCTCGCTGTGCACCGTGGCGCTGTTCGTGTTCGTCACCATTCGCGCCCTCTACATCGGTCTGTGGGCAGAAAAGGCCAAACAATTCTTCGCCGCCTACATGGCATTCGGCCTGGCGTTCCTGTGGATCGGCCAGTTCCTCATCAACATCGGTGTGAACGTCGGTCTGCTGCCCACCAAAGGCCTGACCCTGCCGTTCCTCAGTTACGGGGGCAGTTCGCTGGTCATCTGCTGCGCCTGCGTCGGGCTGCTGCTGCGCATCGAATGGGAGAGCCGAACACACCTGGGCAGCGAAGAGCACGAGTTCAAGGAAAGCGATTTTGCCGAGGAGACCAGTCATGGGCGCTGACGGCAAGAACGTCTTGATCATGGCCGGTGGCACTGGCGGGCACGTGTTCCCGGCGCTGGCCTGCGCGCGTGAATTCCAGGCCCGTGGCTACAGCGTGCATTGGCTGGGTACCCCTCGCGGTATCGAGAACGAGCTGGTGCCGCAGGCTGGCCTGCCGCTGCACCTGATCCAGGTCAGCGGTTTGCGCGGCAAGGGCAAGCTGTCCCTGCTCAAGGCGCCGTTTACCTTGGTCAAGGCCGTGCTGCAGGCACGGCGAATCATCCGCGAACTGCAGCCGGTGTGCGTGCTCGGTTTCGGTGGCTATGTCACAGGCCCCGGCGGCGTCGCCGCGCGGTTGTGCGGCGTGCCGCTGGTGATCCACGAGCAGAACGCCCGCGCCGGTACCGCCAACCGCTTGCTTGTGCCGTTGGCTGCGCGGGTCTGCGAAGCCTTCCCCGACACCTTCGAGGCCAGCGAGAAACGCCGCACCACCGGTAATCCGGTACGCCGCGAACTGTTCCTGGAGTCGCCACGCCTGCCCCTGGCCGAGCGCCGCGCACGGCTGCTGGTGCTCGGCGGTAGCCTGGGTGCGGAACCATTGAACAAATTGCTGCCTAAGGCCCTGTCCGAAGTGTCCGTCGACCTCCGTCCCGAGGTGTTCCACCAGGCCGGCAAGCCACACGCCGAGATCACCGCCGAGCGTTATCGCGAGGCCGGGATCGAAGCCCAGGTGGAGCCCTTCATCAAGGACATGGCCCATGCCTACGGCTGGGCAGACATGGTGGTGTGTCGGGCCGGAGCCCTGACCGTCAGCGAACTCGCGGCGGCGGGCCTGCCTTCGATGCTGGTGCCTTTGCCCCACGCCATCGACGACCACCAGACCCACAACGCCCAATACCTGGCTCGGGAAGGCGCCGCCTTCCTGCTGCCACAAGCGACAACTGGCGCAGCGCAGCTCGCTGAACGCCTGAACGAGGTGCTGATGCAACCCGAGAAACTCGACACCATGGCCGGCACCGCTCGCCGCCTGGCCAAACCTGCCGCAACCAGCACCGTAGTCGACATCTGTCTGGAGGTGGCCCATGGTTGAAAGCCAGAAAGCCATGCCGCAACCCAAGATGGGCCGCATCCGCCGTATCCACTTCGTCGGTATCGGCGGCGTGGGCATGTGCGGGATCGCCGAAGTACTGCTGAACCTGGGCTACGAAGTATCCGGCTCGGACCTCAAGGCCTCGCCGGTCACCCAGCGCCTGGAGTCCTTCGGCGCCGAGATATTCGTGGGTCACCGCGCCGAAAACGCCGCCACCGCCGACGTGCTGGTGGTGTCCAGCGCCATCAACCCGGCCAACCCGGAGGTCGCCACTGCCTTGGAACGTCGTATTCCGGTAGTGCCACGCGCCGAGATGCTCGCCGAACTGATGCGCTACCGTCACGGCATCGCCGTGGCTGGCACCCATGGCAAGACCACGACCACCAGCCTGCTGGCGTCGGTGTTCGCAGCCGGTGGCCTGGACCCCACGTTCGTCATCGGGGGGCGCCTGACCGCCGCCGGCACCAATGCGCAACTGGGGACCAGCCGCTACCTGATCGCCGAGGCCGATGAAAGCGATGCCAGCTTCCTGCACCTGCAACCGATGGTTGCGGTGGTCACCAACATCGACGCCGACCATATGGCGACCTACGAAGGTGACTTCAACAAGCTGAAGAAGACCTTCGTCGAGTTCCTGCACAACCTGCCGTTCTACGGTCTGGCGGTGATGTGCCTGGACGATCCGGTGGTGCGTGAAATCCTGCCCCAGGTCAAACGTCCGACCGTCACCTACGGTTTCAGCGACGAGGCCGACATTCGCGCCATCAACGTCCGCCAGCAGGGCATGCAGACCCACTTCACCGTGCTGCGCCGCGACCGCCAGCCGTTGGAGGTGTCGGTGAACATGCCCGGCAACCACAACGTGCTCAATGCGCTGGCCACCATCGCCATCGCCACCGACGAGGGCATCAGCGACGAGGCCATCGTCCAGGGCTTGTCGGGTTTCCAGGGCGTTGGGCGACGCTTCCAGGTATACGGCGAACTGCCGGTCGAAGGTGGCAGCGTGATGCTGGTCGACGACTATGGTCATCACCCGACCGAAGTGGCGGCCGTGATCAAGGCCGTGCGTGGTGGCTGGCCGAGCCGGCGCCTGGTGATCGTCTACCAGCCGCACCGCTACAGCCGGACCCGCGATTTGTACGACGATTTCGTACAGGTGCTGGGCGATGCCAACGTGCTGCTGTTGATGGAGGTGTACCCGGCCGGTGAAGAGCCGATTCCGGGCGCCGACAGCCGTCAGCTGTGCCACAGCATCCGCCAGCGCGGCAAGCTCGACCCGATCTACATCGAGCGCGGCGCCGAACTCGCGCCCCTGGTCAAGCCGCTGCTGCGCGCCGGTGACATCCTGATCTGCCAGGGCGCCGGCGATGTCGGCGGCCTGGCGCCACAACTGATGAAAAGCCCGTTGTTCGCTGGCGCCGTCGCCCAGCAGGAGAAATCGCTGTGAGTACCGCGTACGACAAACTGCACTCCACCCTCGACATCAAGGCCTTCGGCCGGGTGGCCGTGCTCTACGGGGGTAAAAGCGCCGAGCGCGAGGTGTCGCTGAAATCCGGCGCTGCGGTGATCGAGGCACTGACGGCAGCGGGTGTGGACGTGGTGGCCATCGATGTCGGCGACGACCTGCTCGAGCGCCTGCAGCACGAGCGGATCGATCGCGCGTTCATCATTCTGCATGGCCGTGGCGGCGAAGACGGCAGCATGCAAGGCCTGCTGGAGTGCCTGGGCATTCCGTATACCGGTAGCGGCATCCTGGCTTCGGCACTGGCCATGGACAAACTGCGCACCAAGCAGGTGTGGCAGAGCCTGGGCATTCCGACCCCGCGTCACGCCGTGCTCAGCACTGAAAACGACTGTGTCGAGGCTGGCAAGGAACTGGGCTTCCCGCTGATCGTCAAACCTGCCCATGAAGGTTCGAGCATCGGCATGGCCAAGGTGAACAACGTCGAGGAACTGGTCGCTGCCTGGCAGGACGCCGCTCGCTACGATTCCCAAGTGTTGGTGGAGCAGTGGATCCACGGTCCGGAGTTCACCATCGCGGTGCTGCGCGGCCAGGTGCTGCCACCGATCGCGCTGGGTACCCCGCACGTGTTCTACGACTACGACGCCAAGTACGTCGCCAACGACACTCAGTACCGCATTCCGTGCGGGCTGGACCGCCACAAGGAACAGGAACTGATCGACCTGACCGCGCGCGCCTGCGATGCCATCGGCATCGAGGGTTGGGGCCGTCTGGACGTGATGCAGGACGAGCAGGGCCGGTTCTGGCTGCTCGAAGTCAATACCGCACCGGGCATGACCGATCATAGCCTGGTGCCCATGGCGGCCCGCGCGGCCGGACTGGACTTCCAGCAACTGGTGCTGGCGATCCTGGCCGACAGCGTAGCGACGCGAGGTTAATCACCATGCAAGGCGCAATGATACGTCAGCAGCAACCCGTGACCGGCCGTAGCAAGCCGGTACCGCGCGGTGCCAGCCGACTGGTGGCCGACGAGCCCGTATCGGCGCGCCTGCCTCGGCCGAACTTCGGCGGGCTCAAGCGCCTGCTGTGGCCGGTGCTGCTGGTGGCGGCCGGTTTCGGCGCCTATGAGGGGGCGATCAGGCTGATGCCCTATGCCGACCGGCCGATCACCAAGATCGCCGTGCAGGGCGACCTCAGCTACATCAGCCAGCAGGCGGTGCAGCAGCGTATTGCGCCCTACGTGGCGGCGAGCTTCTTCAGCGTCGACCTGCCGGCGATGCGCACCGAGCTCGAGCAGATGCCGTGGATCGCCCACGCCGAAGTGCGTCGGGTCTGGCCCAACGAGGTGGTGATTCGCCTCGAGGAACAACTGCCTGTCGCGCGCTGGGGCGACGAGGCCTTGCTCAACAACCAGGGCCAGGCCTTCACCCCGCGCGAGCTGGCCAACTATGAGCACCTGCCGCAGTTGTTCGGCCCGCAGCGCGCTCAGCAACAAGTCATGCAGCAGTATCAGGTACTGAGCCAGATGCTGCGTCCCCTCGGGTTCTCCATCGCTCGCCTGGAGCTGCGCGAGCGAGGCAGCTGGTTCCTGACCACGGGTGCGGGTAGCACCGGTCCAGGCATCGAGCTGCTGCTGGGACGCGATCATCTGGTGGAGAAGATGCGCCGGTTCATTGCCATTTACGACAAGACACTCAAAGAGCAGATCGCCAACATCGCCCGCGTCGATCTGCGGTACGCCAACGGATTAGCCGTTGGCTGGCGGGAACCGATTGCACCGACGACGGCCCAACCCGCCGTTGCGAAGAATTAGAGAGAGGCAGGACCATGGCAAACGCGCATAGCGGCAAAATGATCGTCGGGCTGGACATCGGCACCTCCAAGGTCGTCGCCCTGGTGGGCGAAGTGGCGGCGGACGGCACCCTGGAGATCGTCGGGATCGGTACTCATCCGTCCCGCGGCCTGAAGAAAGGTGTGGTGGTGAACATCGAATCGACCGTGCAGTCGATCCAGCGCGCGGTGGAAGAGGCGCAGTTGATGGCGGGCTGCCGTATCCACTCGGCGTTCGTCGGCGTGGCCGGCAATCATATCCGCAGCCTGAACTCCCACGGTATCGTCGCGATCCGCGACCGCGAGGTCAGCGTCGCCGACCTGGAGCGCGTACTCGACGCCGCCCAGGCCGTGGCCATTCCTGCCGACCAGCGCGTGCTGCACACACTGCCGCAAGACTACGTGATCGATAACCAGGAAGGCGTGCGTGAGCCCCTGGGCATGTCCGGCGTACGCCTGGAGGCCAAGGTCCACGTGGTCACCTGCGCGGTCAACGCAGCGCAGAACATCGAGAAGTGCGTGCGCCGCTGTGGCCTGGAAATCGACGACATCATCCTCGAGCAACTGGCCTCGGCCTACTCGGTGCTGACCGACGACGAGAAGGAACTGGGCGTGTGCCTGGTGGACATCGGCGGCGGCACCACCGACATCGCCATCTTCACCGAAGGCGCGATTCGTCACACCGCCGTGATTCCGATTGCAGGCGACCAAGTCACCAACGACATCGCCATGGCCCTGCGCACACCGACGCAGTACGCCGAGGAAATCAAGATCCGCTACGCCTGCGCCCTGGCCAAGCTGGCGGGTGCCGGCGAAACCATCAAGGTGCCGAGCGTCGGCGATCGTCCGCCGCGCGAACTGTCGCGCCAGGCCCTGGCCGAGGTGGTCGAGCCGCGTTACGACGAGCTGTTCACCCTGATCCAGGCCGAGCTGCGCCGCAGTGGCTACGAAGACCTGGTGCCGGCCGGCATCGTCCTCACCGGCGGTACCGCGAAGATGGAAGGCGCGGTGGAGCTGGCCGAAGAAATTTTCCACATGCCGGTACGCCTTGGCGTGCCGCACAGCGTTCGGGGGCTGAGCGATGTGGTGCGCAACCCGATCTATTCAACCGGCGTGGGACTGCTCACCTACGGCCTGCACAAGCAGACCGAGGACCTGCCCCTGACCGGCAACAGCAGCAGCAACAGCTATGGCGATGAACCGAAGGCCCCGGTGCTTGAGCGCTTCAAGCGCTGGGTCCAAGGCAATTTCTAAGTTTCAAAGCAGTAGTGGTAGGCGCTAAAAAACTAGAGAACTGTAAGGAGAGGGAAAATGTTCGAGCTCGTAGACAACGTCCCGCAAAGCCCGGTCATCAAAGTGATCGGCGTCGGTGGTGGTGGTGGCAACGCCGTCAACCACATGGTCAAAAGCAACATCGAGGGCGTGGAGTTCATCTGCGCCAACACCGATGCACAGGCGCTGAAGAGCATCGGTGCACGCACCATCCTGCAACTGGGTACCGGCGTCACCAAGGGCCTGGGCGCAGGTGCCAATCCGGAAGTCGGTCGTCAGGCCGCGCTGGAAGACCGTGAGCGCATCGCCGAAGTGCTGCAGGGCACCAACATGGTGTTCATCACCACCGGCATGGGCGGCGGTACCGGTACCGGTGCAGCGCCGATCATCGCCGAAGTGGCGAAGGAAATGGGCATTCTCACCGTTGCAGTGGTGACCCGTCCGTTCCCCTTCGAAGGCCGCAAGCGCATGCAGATCGCCGACGAAGGCATTCGCATGCTGGCTGAAAGCGTCGACTCGTTGATCACCATTCCCAACGAGAAGCTGCTGACCATCCTGGGCAAGGACGCCAGCTTGCTGTCGGCGTTCGCCAAGGCGGACGATGTGCTCGCCGGTGCCGTGCGCGGTATCTCCGACATCATCAAGCGTCCCGGCATGATCAACGTCGACTTTGCCGACGTGCGCACCGTGATGGGCGAAATGGGTATGGCCATGATGGGTACCGGCTGCGCCAGCGGTCCGAACCGTGCCCGCGAGGCCACCGAAGCGGCGATCCGCAACCCGCTGCTCGAAGACGTCAACCTGCAGGGCGCCCGCGGCATCCTGGTGAACATCACCGCAGGTCCTGACCTGTCGCTGGGTGAGTACTCCGATGTGGGTAGCATCATCGAAGCCTTCGCCTCCGACCACGCAATGGTCAAGGTCGGTACCGTGATCGATCCGGACATGCGCGACGAGCTGCACGTCACCGTGGTCGCTACCGGCCTGGGTGCGCGTATCGAGAAGCCGGTCAAAGTGGTGGACAACACCCTGCAGACCGCGCAACAGGTGTACGAAGCGTCCAATCCGGCGCCCGTGCGTCCAGAACAGCCATCGGTCAATTACCGTGAGCTGGAGCGTCCGACCGTGATGCGCAACCAGGCTCACGCCGGTGCTGCCGCTGCGGCCAAACTCAACCCACAGGACGATCTGGATTACCTGGACATCCCGGCCTTCCTGCGTCGCCAGGCCGATTGATGGAATTTATCAGGGCTATGAGGGTGATTGGTGTTCAGCAAAGGCCGGGTCTGCTATCATTCCCAGCCTTTGTTGATACCAATTCGCAATTAGCGCTAAAGCGGCCAATGCCATGATCAAACAACGCACCCTGAAGAATACCATTCGTGCCACAGGTGTCGGCCTGCACTCCGGAGAGAAGGTCTACCTGACTCTGAAGCCGGCACCGGTGGATAGCGGCATCGTCTTCCGCCGTGCCGACCTTGACCCTGTGGTCGAGATCCCGGCACGTGCGGCCAACGTCGGCGAGACCACCATGTCGACGACGCTGGTCAACGGTGACATCAAGGTCGATACGGTCGAGCACCTGCTCTCCGCCATGGCGGGCCTGGGCATCGATAACGCCTACGTCGAGCTCTCCGCCTCGGAAGTGCCGATCATGGATGGCAGCGCCGGACCCTTCGTATTCCTGATTCAATCCGCCGGCCTGGAAGAACAGGACGCCGCCAAGAAGTTCATCCGCATCCTGCGCGAAGTGACCGTGGAGGAGGGCGACAAGCGCGCCACCTTCATGCCCTTCGACGGGTTCAAGGTGAGCTTCGAGATCGACTTCGACCATCCGGTCCTGCGCAACCGGACCCAGAGCGCCAGCGTCGACTTCTCCAGCACGTCTTTCGTCAAGGAAGTCAGCCGCGCACGCACCTTCGGCTTCATGCGCGACATCGAGTACCTGCGCCAGCATAATCTGGCGCTCGGTGGCAGCGTCGAGAACGCCATCGTGGTCGACGAGACCGGTGTGCTCAACGAGGACGGCCTTCGTTACGAAGACGAATTCGTCAAGCACAAGATCCTCGACGCCATCGGCGATCTCTACCTGCTGGGCAACAGCCTGATCGGCGAGTTCAAGGGCTACAAGTCCGGACACGCGCTGAACAACCAACTGTTGCGCAAGCTGATCGCCGAAACCGATGCCTGGGAAGTGGTCACCTTCGAAGATGCCAGCACGGCACCGATCTCCTACATGCGCCCTGTTGCGGCCGTGTAAGTTCGAACACTCTCTAGTTCATTGAGGCCACCTTCGGGTGGCCTTTTTTCATTCTGCGATCAGCTGTTGTCTGGCGCATGGGCGGCAAGGCGCTCGAGCGCTGCGCGGAGTTTCGGGTCTTCGATGGCTTCGGCGGTTTCGCGCAGGCTTTGCGCGGCCTGGGGCGATAACTCACTGGCGTGTATCGGTCGTTTCGGCGCTGCCACCGGCGGCTGTACCTGGAAGCGAATGCGCTGCAGGTTGCCGAAGGCGTCCATGCCGCGCAGGGCCGTCAGCAGCCGTTTGTGTTGATAGCGCAGGCGGGTCGCCCAGTGCCCGTCAGTCACCACCAGCAGCAGGCAACCATCGCGCCACGAGGCGACATGGCAATGCTCGCGGGCGGCCGGCTGCAGTTGGCTTTCCAGCAGGCGCTGCAGGTGCTCCAGGCGCTCGGCCTGGTTGAGCAGCAGACGCAGTGGCCTGGCCTGGCGCAGCAGGGTGGCGGGGGGCTGGGCAGAAGGCGGTTTATAGACCATCGGGGTACGCACGAGGTTACAAGATCGGCAGTCTAACAGATGGCATCGCCGACGTTGTGCGGCGTGCCTCAGCGCACCGATGCACGGGGGCAGGTGCGGCAATCGCAGCTTTCATGATCTGGCGCCTTGAACTTGGAAAAAATATCCCTATGTTAGGTAAGCCCCGCTAAAAGCGCTGTGCCAGCATCGTGGAAATCCACCACTTTCCTCACCATCGTTTCCGGGTAGAATGCTCGTTCGCATGCGGCCCAAGGGCTGCACGGGCGACTCTCGGGGCCGCCCTCCATCCCTAAGTGTGGAAGAACCAGCCGATATGTTTGCGCCTTTGTTGAAAAAACTTTTTGGAAGCAAGAACGAGCGTGAGATCAAGCGCATGCTCAAGACGGTGAGTGCCGTCAATGCCTTCGAAGAGAAGATGGTGGCCCTCTCCGACGAACAACTGCGCGGCAAGACCGCAGAGTTCAAAGAGCGCCTGGCCAAAGGCGAAACCCTCGACCAACTGCTGCCCGAAGCCTTCGCCGTGGCCCGTGAGGCCGGTAAGCGCGTCATGGGCATGCGCCACTTCGACGTCCAGTTGATCGGCGGCATGACCCTGCACGAGGGCATGATCGCCGAGATGCGTACCGGTGAGGGCAAGACCCTCGTCGGCACCCTGGCGGTGTACCTCAACGCACTGTCCGGCAAAGGCGTGCACGTGGTCACGGTCAACGACTACCTCGCCCGTCGCGACGCCAACTGGATGCGTCCGCTGTACGAGTTCCTCGGCCTGACCATCGGCATCGTCTCGGCCTTCCAGCCGCCGGAAGAAAAGCGCGCCGCCTACGCGGCCGACATCACCTACGGTACCAACAACGAGTTCGGCTTCGACTACCTGCGCGACAACATGGCCTTCAGCCAGGACGAGAAGTTCCAGCGTGAGCTGAACTTCGCGGTCATCGACGAAGTGGACTCGATCCTCATCGACGAAGCGCGTACCCCGCTGATCATCTCCGGCCAGGCCGAAGACAGTTCCAAGCTGTACACCGAGATCAACCGCCTGATCCCGCGCCTGAAGCAGCACATCGAGGAGGTCGAAGGCCAGGTGACCCAGGAAGGTCACTTCACCATCGACGAGAAGAGCCGCCAGGTCGAGCTCAACGAAGCCGGTCACCAGTTCATCGAGGAAATGCTCACCCAGGTCGGCCTGCTGGCCGAGGGCGAGAGCCTGTACTCGGCGCACAACCTGGGCCTGCTGACCCACGTCTACGCCGGTCTGCGTGCCCACAAGCTGTTCCACCGCAACGTCGAGTACATCGTCCAGGACGGTCAGATCCTGCTGATCGATGAACACACCGGCCGGACCATGCCGGGTCGCCGCCTGTCCGAGGGCCTGCACCAGGCCATCGAGGCGAAGGAAAACCTGAACATCCAGGCCGAGAGCCAGACCCTGGCTTCGACCACCTTCCAGAACTACTTCCGTCTGTACACCAAGCTGTCCGGCATGACCGGTACCGCCGACACCGAAGCGTTCGAGTTCGCCCAGATCTACAGCCTCAACGTGATGGTCATTCCGCCGAACAAGCCGTTGGCGCGCAAGGACTTCAACGACCTGGTGTACCTGACCGCCGAGGAGAAATACGCGGCGATCATCACCGACATCAAGGAGAGCATGGCCAAGGGGCGTCCCGTGCTGGTCGGTACTGCGACCATCGAGACCTCCGAGCACATGTCCAACCTGCTGCACAAGGAAGGCATCGAGCACAAGGTACTGAACGCCAAGTACCACGAGAAGGAAGCCGAGATCATCGCCCAGGCCGGTGCGCCGGGTGCGCTGACCATTGCCACCAACATGGCCGGTCGCGGTACCGACATTCTGCTGGGCGGTAACTGGGAGGCCGAAGTCGCCGCCCTGGACAACCCCACCGAAGAGCAGATCGCCCACATCAAGACCGACTGGCAGAAGCGTCACCAGCAAGTGCTGGAAGCCGGTGGCCTGCACGTGATCGCTTCCGAGCGCCACGAGTCGCGCCGCATCGACAACCAGTTGCGCGGCCGTGCTGGTCGTCAGGGCGACGCCGGTTCCAGCCGTTTCTACCTGTCGCTGGAAGATAGCCTGATGCGTATCTTCGCCTCCGATCGGGTGAAGAACTTCATGAAGGCCCTGGGCATGCAGTCCGGCGAAGCCATCGAGCATCGCATGGTCACCAACGCCATCGAGAAGGCGCAGCGCAAGGTCGAAGGCCGTAACTTCGACATCCGCAAGCAACTGCTCGAATACGACGACGTGGCCAACGAGCAGCGCAAGGTCATCTACCACATGCGTAACAGCCTGCTGGCCGCCGAGAACATTGGCGACACCATCGGCGAATTCCGCAAGGAAGTGCTGGACGCTACCATCAGCCAGCACATTCCGCCGCAATCGCTGCCTGAGCAATGGGATGTCGCCGGTCTGGAAGCGTCGCTGTCCAGTGACTTCGCCATGAAGCTGCCGATCCAGCAGTGGCTCGACGAGGACGACCACCTCTACGAGGAAACCCTGCGCGAGAAGCTGCTGAACGAAATCACCACCGCCTACACCGAGAAGGAAGACCAGGCCGGGATCGATGCCCTGCGCACCTTCGAGAAGCAGATCCTGCTGCGCGTGGTGGATGACCTGTGGAAAGACCACCTGTCGACCATGGACCACCTGCGTCACGGTATCCACCTGCGCGGCTACGCCCAGAAGAACCCGAAGCAGGAGTACAAGCGCGAGTCGTTCACTCTGTTCCAGGAGCTGCTGGAGTCGATCAAGCGCGACACCATCCGTGTGCTGTCCCACGTTCAGGTGCGCCGCGAAGATCCGGTCGAGGAAGAGGCCCGTCTGCGCCGCGAAGCCGAGGAACTGGCCAGCCGCATGCAATTCCAGCATGCGCCTGCGCCAGGCCTGGAAAGCGAGCCGTTGAGCGAAGAGGGCGCTGAGGTGGCCGTGGCTGCCATGCCGGTTCGCAACGAGCAGAAGCTGGGTCGCAACGAGCCGTGCTGGTGTGGCTCGGGCAAGAAGTTCAAGCATTGCCACGGCCAGATCGAGTGATCTGATCCTCTCGCGGTGACGTAACATCCGGGGCCGCTTTCGCGCCCCATCGCGGCACAAGGCCGCGTCTTCAGGTATTTCAAATCACTGTAGGAGCGGCCTTGTGCCGCGATGGGGCGCAAAGCGGCCCTGCTTTTCGCAATCCATTCATTTCCAAGGAGCGTTCCAATGGCTGTCGGTCTCGGTCCCCTGCCTACCCTGCACCCGGTTCCCGGTTTCGAACTCGGCATCGCCTCGGCGGGCATCAAGCGCCCCGGACGCAAGGATGTGGTGGTCATGCGCTGCGCCGAAGGCTCCAGCGTGGCCGGCGTGTTCACCCTCAACGCTTTCTGCGCGGCGCCGGTGATCCTCTCCAAGCAACGTGTCCACGGTCCTGTGCGCTACCTGCTGACCAACACCGGCAACGCCAACGCCGGTACCGGCGCGCCGGGGCTGGCCGCCGCCGAGCGCACCTGCGCCAAGCTCGCTGAGCTGGCGGGCGTGCCTGCCGAAGCGGTGCTGCCATTCTCGACCGGTGTGATCGGCGAGCCGCTGCCGGTCGAGAAGATCGAGGGCGCCTTGCAGGCGGCGCTGGACGATCTGTCGGAAAACAACTGGGCTGAAGCCGCCACCGGCATCATGACCACCGACACCTTGCCCAAGGGGGCCAGCCGCCAGTTCCAGCATGACGGCGTGACCGTCACCGTCACCGGGATCAGCAAGGGCGCGGGCATGATCCGCCCGAACATGGCCACCATGCTCGGCTACATCGCCACCGACGCCAAGGTCGCCCCGGCCGTACTCAAGGACCTGATGCTCGACGGCGCCAACAAGTCGTTCAACCGCATCACCATCGATGGCGATACCTCGACCAACGACTGCTGCATGCTGATCGCCACTGGTCAGGCCGACCTGCCGGAGGTCACCCAGGCCAGCGGCGCGCTGTTCGAGGCGCTGAAGCAGGCGGTATTCGAGGTGTGCATGGAGGTGGCGCAGGCCATCGTGCGCGACGGCGAAGGGGCGACCAAGTTCGTCACCGTGCAGGTCAACGGCGGCGGTAATCACCAGGAGTGCCTGGACGTCGGTTATGCCGTGGCCCACTCACCGCTGATCAAGACCGCGCTGTTCGCCTCCGATCCGAACTGGGGGCGCATTCTCGCGGCCGTCGGCCGCGCGGGGGTACCGCAGTTGGACGTGAGCTTGATCGATGTCTACCTGGGGGACGTGTGCATCGCCAGCCAGGGGGGGCGCAGCCCGAGCTACACCGAGGAGCAGGGCTCGGCGGTGATGGCTCAGGAAGAGATTACCATCCGTATCGAGCTGGGCCGGGGCCAGTGCAGCGAGACGATCTGGACCACTGACCTGTCCCACGAGTACGTGAAGATCAACGCCGAGTACCGTACCTGATACACCCGGGGCCGCAGGGCGGCCCCACCTCTTCCGATCGATGGAGCCGACCCCATGAACTATCACCTGATCATCGGCGACAAGCTGTATTCCTCCTGGTCCCTGCGCGGTGCGCTGGCTCTGGAACTGGCCGGCGTGCCTTATGAGGAAACGCTCGTCAAACTTAACCAGGCCGATACCTCCACGCGTCTTCTGGCCCATTCGGCCACGGGTAAAGTACCCGTACTCAAGACCGAACACGGCACCATCGCCGACTCCCTGGCCATCGCCGAGTACCTCAACGAACAGCATCCCCAGGCGCAGTTGTGGCCGGCGGACGTGGCCGCGCGCGCTCAGGCCCGCTCGGCCTGTGCGCAGATGCACAGTGGCTTCTTCGCCTTGCGCGGTGCCATGCCGTTCGACCTGTCGCGCAATCAGGCGTTGGACAGTGTGCCGCTCGACGTGCAGACCGACATCGACCGCATGGTCGCGCTGTGGTCCGAGTGCCGCCTGGTGGCCAAGGACAGCGGTCCCTTCCTGTTCGGTCGTGCGAGCCTGGCCGATGCCTTCTTCGCCCCGGTGGCCGTGCGTTTGCGCACCTATCGCGTGACCGTGCCGGCGGAGGCTGCGGCCTACATCGAGACGATCTACAACTGGCCGGCCTTCCAGGCCTGGCAGCAAGCCGGTCTGGCGGAGCGTGCCGGATGAAGCGGGTGCATGTCGCGGCAGCCGTGATTCGCGGCGAGGATGGCCGCATCCTGATCGCCCGGCGTGCCGACTCCCAGCATCAGGGCGGCTTGTGGGAGTTTCCCGGTGGCAAGGTCGAATCGGGTGAAGACGTCGAGACGGCGCTGGCCCGTGAGCTGCGCGAGGAGCTGGGCATCGAAGTCGGCGCTTCGCGTCCGCTGATCCAGGTCAGTCACGATTATCCGGACAAGCAAGTGCTGCTGGATGTGCGTGAGGTCACCGCGTTCAGCGGCCAGCCCCACGGTGCCGAGGGCCAGCCGCTGGCCTGGGTGTCGCCGCGCGAGTTGCCGCAGTACAGCTTCCCCGAGGCCAACACACCGATCGTCGCTGCAGCGCGGTTGCCCGACCGCTATCTGATCACCCCGGACGGCCTGGAAACGCCGCAACTGCTGCGCGGTATCCAGAAGGCGGTGGCTGATGGCATCCGCTTGATTCAACTGCGTGCCCCGGACATGTACGACCCGCAGTACCGCGATGTGGCGGTAGATGCGGTAGGACTGTGCGCGGGCAAGGCGCAGTTGATGCTCAAGGGGCCGTTGGAGTGGCTGGGCGACTTTCCTTCCGCTGGTTGGCACCTGACTGCGGCGCAGTTGCGCAAGTACGCTGCCAAAGGCCGTCCGTTTCCCACCGACCGTTGGCTGGCGGCCTCGTGCCATGGCGCCGAGGAGCTGGAACTGGCCCGGCAGATGGGGGTGGACTTCGTCACCCTGTCGCCGGTGCAGCCGACGCAAACGCACCCCGACGCGACGCCAATCGGTTGGGGCGAAGCGCAGCGGTTGATCGCTGGGTTCGAGCATCCGGTGTTTCTGTTGGGTGGCGTCGGTCCTGAGGACCGAGCGCGTGCCTGGCAGGTGGGCGGGCAGGGCGTTGCAGGCATTCGGGCGTTCTGGCCTGAGGTCTGACGAGTTTGGCTCTGGTGCAGCAGGGCAGGGCCGCGCTGCGGCCCACGTTCTGCCGCCGCCCGTCTAGCCCTGCGGTTTCTCCGCCGCCTGCCACAGCACCTCAGCAATACCCTGGCGTCTTCCGATAATCCTTGCCGCCACGAACAGCAGATCGGACAGCCGATTGATGTACGCCAACCCCACCCCTTCCAACGGCTCCAGGGCGTTGAGCTGCTGACACCGCCGCTCGGCGCTACGGGCCTGCGCCCGGCACACGTGGGCCTGGGCCACCAAGGCCGAGCCGCTGGGCAGGATGAAGTTCTTCAACGGTCCCAGTTCGTCGTTCCAACGGTCAATGGCCGCTTCAAGTCGGCCCACCTCCGCCTGGTTCAGCGCCTGGTAACTGGGCATAGCCAGTTCGCCACCGAGGTCGAACAGCCGGTGCTGGCAAGGTTCGAGCACCTCGCTCAGTTCGACCAATCCGTGTTCAGCCAGTCCCGCCAGCAGCAGGCCCAACTGGCTGTTGAGCATGTCCACCTCGCCGATGGCCTCGATGCGCGGGTGGTCCTTGGGCACGCGGCGGCCATCGCCCAGGCCGGTTTCGCCCTGGTCACCGGTGCGGGTGTAGATCTTCGACAGGCGATAGCCCATGTCATGCCTCCGTCTGCTGCGAGCGGTGCGCGCCCGCTTGACTGAGGGGCAGGCGCAGGGTGAAACAGGTGCCCTGGCCCGGGGTGGAGTGCACCTCCATCTGCCCCTTGTGGTTGTTGGTGATGATGAAGTACGACACCGACAGTCCCAGGCCCGTACCCTGGCCGATCTCCTTGGTGGTGAAGAACGGCTCGAAAGTGCGCTTGCGCACCGACTCGGGCATGCCCACGCCGTTGTCTTCCACCTGGATCTCGGCCCACGGGGGATTGAGCCGTGTGCGCAACACGATGCGCCCCGGCTCGCTGGGCGCCGGGCGCTGGTGAATGGCCTGCGCGGCGTTCTTCAGCAGGTTGAGCAGCACCTGCTCCAGTTCGTTCGCCGTGCACGGTACTGGCCCCAACTCGGGATCGAACTGGCGGACGATGGCCTGGCCCTTGAAGTCGAAGCCGCCGGTCAGGTCGAAGTCGTTGCCGGCAATTTCCAGCGCTTGGTCGATCAGGGCGGGCAGGTCGCAGGGCGCCAGTTGTCGATCGCTGCGGCGGCTGAAACTGAGCATGTGGGTGACGATCTTCGCTGCGCGCGCGCCTGCCTGACGAATACCTTCGAGCAGTTGCGGCACCTCGCGGCTGTCCAGGTAGCGGTTGACGGTAGCCAGTTCGATGCCCAACTCCTCGGCCTGCTGCTGATTGCGCGGCAACTCCGGCGACAATCGCCGGCGGATGTTCTGCACGTTGTGCAGGATCGCGCCAAGCGGGTTGTTGATCTCGTGCGCCATGCCCGCCGCCAGACCGCCCACCGAGAGCATCTTTTCCGATTGCACCATCATTTCCTCCAGCGACAGGCGCTGGGTGATGTCGTCGATTCGGATCACCACGCCGCGTCCGCCGCCGCCGGTCAGGGGATAGAAGGTCAGGGCGTAGTGGCGCGGCTCGTCGTCCTTGGGCCAGGTGACCCGGTCGATCTTGGCCACCCGGTGCTTCTGCACGGTGTCCTTGAGTTGCGGCAGGAACGGCTTGAGTGGCTCGAAGGCGATGAAGATCGGCTGGTTCAGCGCCTCGTGCAGCGGCGTGCCGGAGAGCGCCGTGGCCTCCTGGTTCCACTGGGTGACGTAGAGCTGTTCGTCAAGGGCGATAAGCGCCGAAGGCATGGAGTCGATGATGCTGTTGAGGTAGTTCTGAAAGCCGGTGAGCTTCTTCTCGATCTTGCTGCGCACCTGCACTTCCAGCTCCAACTTGCGGTTGGTGTGGCGGGTCTCCTCAGCCAGGCCCTGGGCCTGGTCATAGGCCGACTGGAACTCGTCGCGGGCACGCTTGAGCTGGTCTTCGCGCGCCTCGATGCGCGACAGCATGGTATTGAAGGCTGCGGCCAGGCTGCCGATCTCGTCGTCGTTGCCGCGCTGGGCGCGCAGGGCGTAGCTCTCTTCACGGGTGACCTGGCGCGACAACTCTTCCAGACGGTTGATCGGCTGGGTGATCAGGCGTTTGATCTGCCGGGCGATGACCACCCACAGCAGCACGCTGAACACCAGGATCGCCAGGCTCGCCGACAGGGTGCCGGTGTAGAAGGCCATTGGCAGCTCGCTGCTGGCCACCAGCAGCAGGTGCGCGGGCGGGTGGCCGGGGCGCGGCAGGGCGATCAACTGGGTATTGCGAAATTCGGTCAGGCGCCAGCCGTCGATGTTGCGGTAGCGCTTGGGCAGGCTCAGCGGTTGGCCATGCTGGAGCTGGGCGAGTAGCTTGCCATCGCTGCCATAGACGACCGCGGCGCGCAGTGGCGTGTAGCTGTCCAATTCCTTGAGCAGGGAATGGGCGTCCTCCGCGGATTCGCTGGCCTGCGCCGAAAGCTGTGGATTGGCCACCAGGCGGCCGATGGTCTGCAGGGCTTGCGGGCCCATGCTGTCCTGAGTGATCCAGTAGGCGGCGCTGATGAAGGCCAGGTTGGCTACCAGCAGAATGGTCACCAAAAGCACCAGCAGCGCGGCCAGCAGTTTCTGCCCGACCGGGAGGTTTTCCAGGCGTTGGCGCAAGGTCATGGCAAGGTCCGTGTGGAAGGGTGGGCGACGTCAGTCGCAGGGCAGGTTGCGCGCCTGCAGCTTATCGACCAACCGCTGGTGCAGGCGTTCCAGGGCAGGTGTCGCCACGGCATGGCGCTTGGCGACCCGGCAGGCGTAGCCGAGCAGGTAGTGCACCTCGGTGCGGCGTCCGGCCTGCACGTCCTGGTACATGGAAGAATAGTTGGCAGCGGTGGCCAGGATCACCCGCTGCACATCCTCGGCCAGATCCTGCGCGGCCTGGGGTTGGCCGGCCTGTTCGAGCAACTCGCCGAGCTCCCGGCACAGGCTGTCGATTGCGTCCAGGTGCCCGAGCAGGCCGCCGTTGGCGCAGTCGTGCAGCACTGTCAGCGGGTTGATCGCGCAGTTCAGGGCCAGCTTGCGCCACAGGCGAGTGAGGATGTCCACGGTCCACTCGGCGGGGATGCCGGCGTCTTGCAGGTCGACGAACCAGTCCGGTTGGGCTGGATTCAGCGGGTCGCCCAGCCAGTTGAAGCCTTGGCCGGCGAAGCGCACCTGCCAGTCCTGCTCACGGTACGCGCCTTCGGTGCTGGAAGCGAAAATGCAACGCGCCTGGGGGACCAGCGCCGCCACCTCGTCCTGGCTGCCCAGGCCGTTCTGCAACAGGATCAACTGCGCGTCGCTCGCCAGCCGTGGGGCGATGCAGGCGACGGCAGCCGCAGCGTCATACGCTTTGCAGGCCACCAGCACACGATGGATCGGGCCGCTGTCGTCGCAACACTGCGCGGGAATGGCGAACGAGGTGGTCTGCTGCGCTTCGACCAGCGTCAGCCCACCGGCGGCCCGGTAGGCGGCCAGGCGCTGGTGGTCGCGCAGCAGCAACTGAACGGCTTTGCCCGCCCGCGCCAGGCGGCAGGCCCAGAGGCTACCGAGGCTGCCGGCGCCGAGAATGTGCCAGGTGCTGCTCATCTGCGTTTCGCAACCCGTTATAATGAGCGGGCATTTTAACCGTCAAACCCGACGCGCTCCATCTTCGCATCGAGCGCGCTTTTTTATGGAGAACACCCATGCCGTCGTTCGACGTGGTATCGGAACTGGACAAGCACGAAGTGAAGAACGCGGTCGACAACGCTATCAAGGATCTGGACCGCCGCTACGACCTCAAGGGCAAGGGCACCTTCGAGTTCAAGGACAAAGATCAGACCATACTGCTGACTGCTGAGGAGGAGTTCCAGCTCGAGGCCATGCTGGAGATCCTCCGCTTGGCACTGGTCAAGCGCAAGATCGACGTGAAGTGCCTGGAAACCCAAGACCCCTACGCCTCCGGTAAGGAGAAGAAGCAGGAAGCCAAGTTCCGCGAGGGCATCGACAAGGACCTGGCGAAAAAGATCGTCGCCACCATCAAGGATGCCAAGCTCAAGGTCCAGGCCGCCATCCAGGGCGAGCAGGTCCGCATCACCGGCAAGAAGCGTGACGACCTGCAGGAAGCCATTGCCCTGCTGCGCACCAAGGAATTCGAGATGCCGTTGCAGTACAACAACTTCCGCGATTGATCAGGCTTTTCCCAGGAACCCGATGGCGGCATGAGCGGTCCATCGGTTCCGGGCCGCTGGACGCACGGCGGCCTGCTTCATTCAAGACCTGCCGTCAGGCATTCAGGAGAAGAACATGGATTTGAACGCCGAAGTCGACCAACTGGTTCGCCAGTCCCAGACTTGGATTCCCTTGATCATGGCCTACGGCAGCCGCCTGTTGCTGGCGCTGCTCACACTCGCGATCGGCTGGTGGGTCACCAGCAAGATCAGTGACCGCCTGGGACGGCTGGTGGGCTTGCGCGTCGCCGATCCGGCCTTGCAGGGTTTCATTCGCACCCTGGCCAATATCGCCTTGAAAGTGATGCTGGCGATCAGCGTGGCCTCGATGATCGGCATCGAAACCACCTCGTTCGTCGCTGCCATGGGGGGTGCGGTACTGGCCATCGGTCTGGCGCTGCAGGGCAGCCTGGCGAACTTCGCCGGCGGCGTGTTGATCCTGCTGTTCAGACCGTTCCGCATCGGCGACTGGATCGAAGCCCAGGGCGTCAGCGGCACCGTCGACAGCATCCAGATCTTCCATACCGTGCTGCGCACCGGTGACAACAAGACGGTGATCCTGCCCAACGGCAGCCTGTCCAACGGCATCATCACCAACACCAACCGCCAGCCGACGCGCAAGGTGGTGTTCGATGTCGGCGTCGATTACGAAGCCGACCTGCAGAAAGCGCGCAATGTGTTGCTGGAGCTGGCCAAGGATCCGCGCGTACTGGCCGATCCTGCGCCGGTGGCGGTGGTGTCGAACCTGGGCGACAGTTCGATCACCGTGTCGTTGCGCCTGTGGACCAAGACCTCCGACTACTGGGACATGATGTTCATGCTCAACGAGCAGGCCCGTGACCGACTCAAGGCCGAGGGCATCGACATCCCGTTCCCGCAGCGGGTGATTCGCGTGGTGCAGGAGGCGGCTGCGCAATAAGCGCGTCTCCAAGGCCGGCGCATAGCCGGCTTCGCAGCGGCACGAGGCCGCGCTTGCAGGGAATCTTCCCTAGCCAGCGCGGCCTTTTGCCGTCTCAGCAGGGTCAGCGAATCGCACCTTTACACTTGCTCACAACACTGGCCCGCCGTTTATGGCATATACCCTGGCCCTCCCTTGGCCTTGCCGCGATACCCCACCATGAAACCACTGCTGTACATCACCCCTCTGCGCGCGCTGCTCTTCGGCCTCACCCTGGCGCTGTTCGAGTTGCTCACCTACCTGGCCAGCGACGCCGTGATGCCGGCCATGCCGGTGGTGGTCGACCACCTGCAGGCCAGTCCCGAGTTCATTCCCCATGCGCTGAACCTCTACCTGCTCGGCGGCGTGCTGCTGCAGTGGCTGATCGGACCCTTGGCCGACCGCTATGGCCGTCGCCCGCTGCTGCTGGGTGGCTGCATGTTCTTCGGCATTGCCTGCCTGGCGACCTTCTGGGTCCAGGACATTGGTCTGTTCAACCTGCTGCGCCTGCTGCAGGGCATCGGCCTGGGCTTCGTGGTGACGGTGAGTTATCCGGCGCTGAACGAAGCCTTCAGCGAGGCGGACGCGGTGCGGATGATGGCGCTGCTGGCCAACATCGCGCTGCTATCGCCGTTGCTCGGACCGCTGGTCGGCACCTTGCTGCTGCAATGGCTGGACTGGCGCTGGCTGTTCGTGGTCTTCGCCGTCGGTGCCTTGCTGTGCTGGGGATTGTTGTACCGGCTGATGCCCGAAACCTTGGGCGTGGAACGTCGCGATGGCTCGCGCCTGGCGTTCACGCCGATCCATCTGCTGCCGCTGCTGGCCGGCTACGGGCAACTGCTGAAGAACCGTCAGTTCGTTGCTGGCAGCGCGGCATTGGGTCTGGTGGGGCTGCCACTGATCGGCTGGATCGGCTTGTCGCCGGTGCTGCTGATCCATGACGAAGGGCTGAGCACTCTGGATTACGCCCTGTGGCAATTGCCGGTGTTCGGCGGGTTGATCCTGGGCAATCTGATCATCAACCGGATTGCCGACCGTTACCCGCTACCCGCGTTGGTGCGCGGTGCGCTGTGGCCTTACCTGGCGGGTCTGGGGTTGCTGGTGCTGGCGACCTGGCTACGACCGACGGTGATCAGCGTAGTGGCCGGCATGTCGCTGTACGCATTGGGCCTGGGTGTGGCCAACGCGGTGCTGTACCGCATGACGCTGTTTGCCAGCGAGCAGAGCAAGGGGCTGGTTTCGGCCATGCTGGGCATGATCACCATCGCCCTGCTGGGGCTCGGCGGCGCGTTGCTGGCGATGATCGGCGCCGGCGCCAGCTTGCTGCACTTCGCGCTGGCGGCGGGGATCGCCGGTGCACTGGCGATCTGGCCGCTGTGGTTCATCGTTGGCTGGCGGGGCGGGGAAGGGGTCGTCGCGGGTTGAGGCGCGCGTGAATCGATCGCTGCTGCGCGGCGCCGCGCCTGCCGGGGCCGGCGCGGCGATCGATCAGGGCTGCTCGCTCGTCTGGGTTTGCGCCTCGACCTGCTTGCCGCGTTTGATCTCCTGATGCCAGTGCAGGGCAATCAGGATCAGCGTCGGCACGCCCAACAGGGCGGTGATGATGAAGAAGTTGTGGTAACCGAACTTCTCCACCATCACGCCCGAGTAGCCGCCGATCAGGCGTGGCAGCAGCAGCATGATCGAGCTCAGCAGCGCGTATTGGGTGGCAGAGAACTTCAGGTTGGTCAGGCTCGACAGGTAGGCGACGAAGGCCGAGGTGGCCATCCCTGAGCTGAAGTTGTCCAGCGAGATGGTCACCACCAGCATCTCCAGGTTCGGTCCCATGTCGGCCAACATCACGAACAGGATGTTGGTGGCCGCCGAGGCGATGCCGCCGATGAACAGGATCGGCAAGATGCCGAAGCGCACGATCAGCAGCCCGCCGACGCCAGCACCCACCAAGGTCATGATCAGGCCGAAGATCTTGCTCACGCTGGCGATCTGATCCTTGGTGAAACCCATGTCGATGTAGAACACGTTGGCCATCACGCCCATCACCGTGTCCGACATCCGATAGGTAGCGATCAACCCCAGCAACAGCAGGGCCTGCCAGCGGTAGCGGACGATGAAGTCGTTGACCGGCGTCAGCACCGGCGCCAGGCCACGCCGGCCCATGGACGACAGGCAGGCCCAGGTCAGCAGCGCGTACAGGATCAGGCGCAGGAAGGCACGGTCTTCGCGCAGCAGGTCGAGCATCGTCGCATTGCCGAACACCACGCTGGCCCAGTCGGTGTTGAACATCTGGGTGAAGCTTGCCGGTACCGACACCAACAGGATGATCAGCACGAACACCGAGGCCAACTGGTGCATCAGGCCATAGCGCGCGGCCGACAGTTGGGTGCGCAGCGGCACCGCCGGTTCGCGCATCACCAAGGTGGTGAACAGCGCGGGCAGCATGAGCGCGCCGAACAGGACATAGGTGCCGGTCCAGGCTTTGTGCAGATAACTGAAACCGGTGGAGCCAAACCATTCGGCGAAGAACAGCGCGCCTGCGGTGGCCAGCAGTGCAGCGACCCGATAGCCGGCCATGTAGCTGGCCGCCAAGGCGGCCTGGCGCTGGTCGTCGGCGATTTCCAGGCGGTAGGCATCGACGGCGATGTCCTGGGTGGCCGAGGCGAACGCCACCAGCACCGCCAGGGCAATCAGCCAAGACAGGTGCTTCTGCGGGTCGCACAGGCCCATGCCTATCAACCCCACCACCACCAGCACTTGTGACAGCAACAACCAGGAGCGACGTCGGCCCATGCCGCCCAGTACCGGCAGACGCCATTGGTCCAGCAGCGGTGACCAGACCCACTTGAAGGCATAGGCCAGACCGATCAGGCTGGCGTAGCCGATGGTTTCGCGGGCGACTCCCGCTTCGCGCAGCCACACCGAGAGCGTGGAAAACACCAGCATGTAGGGCAGGCCAGCGGCAAAGCCGAGCAACAACAGCACCAGCGTTGACGGGCTGGCATAGGCAGCGAGCGCAGCGCGCCAGGTTTTACGGGGCATGGGCCAACATCTGCCTCAAATTTGCGAAAACAAAGCGCGCACTCTAACCGCTGTGCTCCATCGGGCGCCAGCCATGGCGCGACATATCCACGCGATTGTTGGCGACATTCACGCCCTCTGCGCGCAGCCTGGCGCGCTGCTCGTCGCCAGAGGGGGTGCCCGGTGCCAGGCTCAGTCGTCCGCCGGCGCCCAGCACGCGGTGCCAGGGCAGACGCGTGTCGCTCGGCAACTGGCCCAAGGTACGCCCGACCCAGCGCGCCGCTCGCCCCAGACCGGCCATTTCCGCCAACTGGCCGTAGCTGACCACCTTGCCTGCGGGCACTTGATCGAGCACCACATAGAGTGCCGTTCGTCGGACTTGAGGGTCCCCATTGTGCGGAATCGATTGTTCCAACATCAGGCTATTCCTGGGCTGCGAAGGAAAGCACCCAAATGAATGAGCGAAATGAGAATTGAACTCGTAGGCATAGGTCTGGTCTTTCCTTGCTCCGATCTCGGGTATCTGGATAATGCCCGACGTTTCCAGCCAATCGAACGCAAATTTGCCTATGTATTCTAGAGCCCTGCTGTGCGTCTTCGCCGCTTCCCTTTCAGCGCCCGTCCTCGCCGATACCGTTTGGATGAAAAACGGTGACCGCCTGACCGGCAAGATCAAGGTCTTCGATGGCGGCAAATTGCTACTGCAGACGCCTTATGGCGGCAACATCGCTTTGGACTGGAAGCAGATCAAGACCCTGGAAAGCGACCAGGAGTTGCTGGTCAAGCAGGATGCCGAGACCGGCGAGAAAGCCAAGTCGCTCAAGCCTGCCGAGTCCGGCAAGGTGATCCTGGCCAACGGCGAGGCGCCCAAGACCGTCGAGCTCGCCAGCATCGAGCAGATCATGAAGCCGCGCCCGCTGGTGGAAGACTTCATGTGGAAGGGCAACGTGGACCTGGCGCTGGACTACAAGCGCGCCGAGAAGAACACCGACGACTACGACATCGACTTCAAGACCACCGCCCGCCACGGCCGCTGGCGGCATACCGCCGAAGGCGAGTACAACCGCGAAACCAAGGATGACGTGACCACCACCAACAACTGGAGCGCCGAGTACGCGCTGGACCGCTTCCTCACCGAGAAGTGGTTCTGGCAGGGTCGCCTGGAGTACAAGCGCGACATGATCGAAGACCTGGCGCGCCAGCGCACGGTCGGTACCGGCCCGGGCTATCAGTTCTGGGACAACGAACTGGGCGCCTTCTCGCTCGGAACGCTGATCAACCGCACCGACTACGAGTACAGCGACGGCGGCAAGGACAACTTCTATTCCGCCGCCGTGAAGTGGGACTACAACCGCTACCTGATCGGCAAGAAGGTCGAGTTCTTCACCAACGGCGAGCTTGGCAAGCCGATCGGTTCGGTGGCCGATTACTCGCTGGATGCCGAAATGGGCCTGCGCTACAAGGTCACCGATTGGGCCTCCCTCAACCTCAAGGCCGAGAAAGACTTGATCCGCGGCACCCGCGACAGCGACCTGGACAAGACCCGCTACACCGCAGGCTTCGGCGTCGCCTGGTAAGGCAGCGGCAAGCCACAAGCGGCAAGCCATAAGCGGTAAGCTGCAAGCGGCAAGAAGAGTGGTGGGGGGCCGCCGAGGCACGTCCCACGCTTGCTTTTTCTTGCCGCTTGTAGCTAATAGCTTGCAGCTGCTTCCCGTAGCTGACCGCCAAGGAGACCCGCTGTGAGTACCCACGCCATTCGACCCGCTCGGGAGCTGCTGCTCAAGGAATACCGCGGCGTGCTGTCGACCCTGTCCAAGTCCATGCCCGGCTTTCCCTTCGGTTCGGTGGTGCCTTATTGCCTTGATGAGCAAGGGCGGCCGCTGCTCTTGATCAGCCGCATTGCCCAGCACACCCATAACCTGCAGCAAGACCCCAAGTGCTCGTTGCTGGTGGGCGAGCGCGAGGCCGAGGATGTGCAGGCCGTGGGGCGCCTGACGGTGATGGCCGAGGCGCGCAAGCTGGTCGAGTCGGCAGCCATCGAGGCTGCTGCCGACCGCTACTACCGCTACTTCCCCGATGCCAGCGACTACCACAAGGCCCACGACTTCGATTTCTGGGTGCTGGAGCCGGTGCGTCACCGCTACATCGGCGGCTTTGGCGCCATTCACTGGCTCGATCAGGTGACCCTGGCCAACCCCTTCGCGGGCGCGGTCGAGGCCAGCATGATTGCGCACATGAACAGCGACCATGCCAGCGCCATCGCGCATTATGTCGAGCTCTGTGGCCTGCCGCGCCGTGTGCCTGCCGAACTGGTCGGCATCGACAGCGAAGGGCTGCACCTGCGCATCGGCCATGCGGTCCATTGGCTGGCGTTTCCCAGCATTTGCAATACCCCGACACAAGTACGCGAAGCCTTGGTTTTGCTGGCGCGTGCTGACCGCTGGCCGGTTTACGAAATGAATCGGGGTTGAAATCCGCAGCATCGGCATCCATCTGATGGTCTTACTGGAAGGTTCACTTCCGTCGAGGAATCCTTGATGCGTGCTTTTCTATTGCTGTTCCTGATTTTTCCGGTGCTGGAGTTGTTCGTCTTCGTCAAAGTCAGCGCCGCGATTGGCTTCTTCCCAGCCTTGCTGCTGATCGTTGCCGGCTCGGCCCTGGGGCTGCTGGTGATGCGCATCGCGGGCCTGGCCACGGCGCTACGTGCCCGTGAGAGCCTGCAGCGTGGCGAGTTGCCTGCCGAAGACATGTTCCAGGGCATGATGCTGGCGGTCGGTGGTGGCTTGCTGCTGCTGCCGGGTTTCATCAGCGACGTGCTGGGTCTGCTGTGCTTGCTGCCCTTCACTCGCCATCTGGCGGCGCGCAAACTGCGCCAGCGTGCCGAGGCCCAGGCCACCCGCCAGCGTGCGTTCCAGGATGACCCGCTGCATGGGCAGCCGCGTGATGGCGGTCATCGCCCCAATGTCATCGAGGGCGAGTACGAGCGCCGCGATCAGTAACCAGGCCCCTGTCTATCAAGCCCGTGCCATTTCGGTGGCGCGGGCTTGTTCATTTATAGGCGGCTGGGAGAAAAAAATTTCCAGCTTCACCCTTGTAATCGAACTGCGCGACCTCATGTAGTGGTCACCGCAAGGTTTCTGGTGGCGACACCAGACATGACATGCGGGGCTCGCCCGGTGCGGGCCCCCACCGGCAACGCCGGATAGCTCAACCCGCCGGTGTCACACCGGCCGATGAAAACCACACATTAGGAGAGATCGACAATGAAGCTTCGTCCTCTGCATGACCGCGTCGTCATCCGTCGCAGCGAAGAAGAATCGAAAACCGCTGGCGGTATCGTCCTGCCAGGTTCGGCCGCTGAAAAACCCAACCGTGGCGAAGTCGTCGCCGTTGGCACCGGTCGTGTCCTGGATAACGGCGAAGTGCGCGCGCTGGCCGTGAAAGTGGGTGACAAAGTGGTTTTCGGCCCGTACTCGGGCAGCAACACCGTGAAAGTCGATGGCGAAGACCTGCTGGTCATGGCCGAGAACGAAATCCTGGCCGTCATCGAAGGCTGATTTCCCCGACTTCCCGTTACTCCACAGAATTCCAAGGATTAAACGATCATGGCTGCTAAAGACGTAAAATTCGGCGATTCCGCTCGCAAGAAAATGCTCGTTGGTGTCAACGTTCTGGCTGACGCGGTAAAAGCGACTCTCGGCCCGAAAGGCCGCAACGTGGTCCTGGCCAAGAGCTTCGGCGCGCCGACCATCACCAAAGACGGTGTTTCGGTCGCCAAGGAAATCGAACTGAAAGACGCCTTCGAGAACATGGGCGCGCAACTGGTCAAGGAAGTCGCTTCCAAGGCCAACGATGCGGCCGGTGACGGCACCACCACCGCCACCGTTCTGGCCCAGGCCATCGTCAACGAAGGCCTGAAGGCTGTCGCTGCCGGCATGAACCCGATGGACCTCAAGCGCGGTATCGACAAGGCCACTTCCGCCGTCGTCGCCGAGCTGAAGAACCTGTCCAAGCCGTGCGCCGATTCCAAGGCCATCGCTCAGGTCGGCACCATCTCCGCCAACTCCGACAACTCCATCGGTGAAATCATCGCCGAAGCCATGGAAAAAGTCGGCAAGGAAGGCGTGATCACTGTCGAGGAAGGTTCGGGTCTGGAAAACGAACTGTCCGTCGTCGAAGGCATGCAGTTCGACCGTGGCTACCTGTCGCCGTACTTCGTCAACAAGCCTGACACCATGGTCGCCGAGCTGGACAGCCCGCTGCTGCTGCTGGTCGACAAGAAGATCTCGAACATCCGTGAACTGCTGCCGGTTCTGGAAGCCGTGGCCAAAGCGGGTCGTCCGCTGCTGATCGTCGCCGAAGACGTCGAAGGCGAAGCACTGGCTACCCTGGTGGTCAACAACATGCGCGGCATCGTCAAGGTCGCTGCGGTCAAGGCCCCAGGCTTCGGCGACCGTCGCAAGGCCATGCTGCAGGACATCGCTGTCCTGACTGGTGGCCAGGTCATCTCCGAAGAAATCGGCCTGTCGCTGGAAACCGCTACCCTGGAGCACCTGGGTAACGCCAAGCGCGTGATCCTGTCCAAGGAAAACACCACCATCATCGACGGTGCGGGTGTAGACGGCGACATCGAAGCACGCGTCAAGCAAATCCGTGCGCAGATCGAAGAGACCTCGTCCGACTACGACCGTGAGAAGCTGCAAGAGCGTCTGGCCAAGCTGGCCGGCGGTGTTGCCGTGATCAAGGTCGGTGCTGGCACCGAAGTCGAAATGAAAGAGAAGAAGGCCCGTGTCGAAGACGCCCTGCACGCTACCCGTGCTGCCGTCGAAGAAGGCGTGGTGCCTGGCGGCGGTGTTGCCCTGGTTCGCGCCCTGGCTGCGATCGCCGACCTGAAAGGTGACAACGAAGACCAGAACGTTGGTATCGCACTGCTGCGTCGCGCTGTCGAAGCACCGCTGCGTCAGATCACCGCCAACGCCGGTGACGAGCCGAGCGTGGTGGCCGACAAGGTCAAGCAGGGTTCGGGTAACTACGGCTACAACGCTGCGACTGGCGAGTACGGCGACATGATCGAGATGGGTATTCTGGATCCTGCCAAGGTGACTCGTTCGGCCCTGCAAGCGGCTGCTTCGATCGGTGGTCTGATGATCACTACCGAGGCGATGGTTGCTGATCTGCCGGAAGACAAGCCGGCCGGTGGTGGCATGCCGGATATGGGTGGCATGGGTGGTATGGGCGGCATGATGTAAGGTCCTCCCCACCTTGCTGTAAACGAAGAGCCCCGCCTTGTGTGGGGCTTTTTCGTTTTCTCTGGTTGAGGGATTTCTGGGAGGTGGTTTTGGGTGAATATCCGGTGACTAAACCCCACCAAAGCCAACGGATAATCACCCCAAAAAACCCAAAACCTCAGAAACCTCAAGCCGTCCCAATCACCCCCCCATCATCCCGCTGAATCACCACCGTAGAGGCCCGCGGCCGAACCTTCCCCCCCGCCGGCGTCACATCGGTCGCCTTATCGGTATAAGGCCAATTCCCCGGATGCTGAATATTGATGAACAACGTCTTGTTATCCGGCGTAAAGGTAATCCCCGTCACCTCACACCCATTGGGCCCAACGAAGAACCGCCGCAAGTCCACCTGGTTCTGCGCATTGACCGGCACCTGCTTACCGGCCGCATCGACCAGGTCAGTCGGAATCACCGCCAGCAGTTGATCGTTGGTGTAACTGGTGACACTGCTCTCACCGTTATCGGTCTCGAACCACAACACCCCCCGGCTATCGAAGCTCATGCCGTCGGGACTGGCGAACTGGTTCAGTTCGGTCAGCCCGGACCGGTTGATCTCAGGTGCCCCGCCCGCATTGGCGCCGAACACGAAGATATCCCAGGTGAAACGCTGGTGATCGTCGCTGTCGTGCCAGCGAATGATGTGCCCATGACGGTTCGGCCCGCGCGGGTTGGCCGCATCGACCTTGGCCGCAGTACGCGCGCTGTTGTTGGTCAAGGTCAGGTAGGCGTCGCCATTGAGCGGGTTGACCGCAGTCCATTCCGGACGGTCCATGGGCGTTGCGCCCACCGCGTCCGCTGCGCCACGGGTATTGAGGATGATGCCCGGCAGGTCGCCGAACTGCGCGCCCAAGGTGCTGCCAGCGATGGTTGGCGTGGCCACGTCCAGCAGCAGCCAGACACCCGAACCGTCGGCATTGAAGCGCGCCACGTAGAGCTTGCCCTTGTCCAGGTACTTGGCACCGGTGGCCAGGCGGTCGGCGGGCTTGGCGTCCGCCGGATCCCAGACCGCCTCGGAGACGAACTTGTACAGGTACTCGTTGTTCGAGTCGTCGCCGGTGTACCACACCAGCGGCTTACCGGCCACCGGCAGTCCCGGGCAGCAGCCCTCGTGGCGGAAGCGGCCCAAGGCGGTGCGCTTCACCGCTAGCGTGGCGCTGTTGTAGGGGTCGATCTCGACGATATAGCCATAGGTGCTGGCTTCGTTGCGGTAGTCGTCGGTGGCGCTGGCGCCAGTCGGGGTGACATCGAAACGGGTGAATTCGTCCTGCACTTCACTGGCATCGCCCGCAGCGGTTTCCCAGCGGTACTGGCCCCGCGTGGCGCTGACGCCGATGCGCACCTGATCGGCCGGACGCGTGGCCTTGTTGACGAAAATGCCCGGCCAGTTCTCCTCGCAGGTCAGGTAAGTGCCCCACGGGGTGTAGCCGTTGCCGCAGTTGTTGTTGGTGCCGCGGGCCTGGGTGCCGGTCGGCGAGAACTTGGTCTTGACGTGATCGGTGCCGCGCATCGGCCCGGCGATATCCATCAGCGAGGCGGTGGTGAAGCGCCGGTTGAGCGGGTCGTTCTGCACCACCTGCCAGCGCCCGTTGACTTTGCTCAAGCGCACCACGCCGGCGCCATGGGCGTTGATCTCCTTGCGCACTTCCTCCACCGGCCGCTTGCCTGCGGCATCCACGGTCGGACCGTTCGGGTGCAAGGCGTCGGTTTCGATGTACTCGAAGTTGATCGCCAGCAGACCGTCGTCGGAGCTGCCATTGATGGGGAAAAAGTGCATGCCGTCATGGTTCATGCCCATGGCATTGGCCTGGTCGGTCGAGGTGTTGCTGCCGTCGGACTTCCACGGGTTGCCATTGCTGTTGAGCGGGGTGCCCCACGGCGCGATCACATAAGCGCTGTAGCCAGCGGCGACCACGCAGGCGTCGGTGCGCGAGCCGGCGATCGACTGGAAGCCCAGCTTGAGCTTGGCCGGGGGTTCGGTGGTCGGCGGCGGAGTGGTCGGCGCGTCATGGTGGGAGCTGCCGCCACCCCCGTCGAAGCAGGCGGTCAGGCCGGTTCCTGCGATCATCGCGATGGCCGCACCGAGGCTGCCGCGCATCACCGTGCGACGGCTGAGGTAGGCATCCATCACGCTGGCCATCGGCAGGTTGCTGCTGGGGTTCCGGTCCAGGTTGTCGCCGCTTTCTCGACTCATCAGGGGTTCCTTGTAGTGGTTGAACAGAGGGAACCGCGACTCTAGGCGGCAAGTGTGATGATTCATTGGCAGAAATGTTAATGACCGCTTAAAACCTGGCGCTATTAGTAACAAGATTTGTCTAACCTTTTCGCCAGGCGTGTCCGATGTCTGCCATCAAACTGTCACGCAGCCTGCCCAATATCCGTGGCCCAACATGAAGTGGGTCGAGGATGACGGTGTCGATGGCAAGCAGTATGGGCAGGCGCGAAGTCATGGGGTGGATGGGTGTCGGGGCCTTGGCGCCTTTGCTCGGCGCCTGCTCGGCATTCCCTGAAGCGCGCAGCCGTGAGGCTTCGGTGGAGCTGTTGTACGTTGCCGATACCCTCGATGCCCGCGAGCCAAGTCTGCCGGTGGTGCCGGCGACCCGCCTGGGACCGGTCAGCCATCTGGGCCGCGCACCGTGGATGACCGGTCGCCAGGCCAGCAGCGGTCATGCCGAACTGGCGCCGTTGCTCGACGCCGATAGAGCCGGTCAGACCCCAACGGGCGGTTATGCGGTGCTTGCCGCGTTGCTGGAGCAACTGCGCCGCGAAGCCGGCGACGAGCGCTGCCTGACCCTGGAAAACGGCCAGGGCTGGAACGGCAGCGGCCTGGCCTACCTCACTCAGGGCGAAAGCGGCGTGCAGGGCAGTCGCCTGCTGGCCAGCGACGTGCGGGTGAGCAGCGATGAACGCGTGCTGTGGCCTCAACGCTGCGCGGCGCTGTATCGACAATCCTCGGCCGTGACCCTAGGTGCCGGCCTCGCGGCCGAGCAGGCTAGCGCACTGGGCCTGGAGCCGCTGCGGATCTTCCAGCGCGGCGGCGCACGGATCGCCGTGGTCGGCGTGACGGATCCCTACGCCCAGGATCAGAAAGCCTCGCTCAAACAGTGGTATCAATCGCTGCTGCCCAGCTTCGAGCAGGCCCGGCGCGAGGCGGATCTGGTGATTGCGCTGGCCGATGTCGGCACCGGCCCAGGTCTGTGGCTGGCCGAACGGATCGGTCAGATCGACGTGATGCTCTGCGCCCGTGGCCAGGACCTGTGGCCCGCCCCGGTGAAGGTGACGCAAGCGTCCGGCCGTCAGGTACCCGTGCTGTTCGCCGGGTGTCGCGCCAGCGGCGTCTATCGCCTGCAATGCCGGCAGCAAGCCGGCGAGTGGCGCTTCGACGCCCGCTTCATCCCCACCTTCTTCAACCAGTTGAATGCTGCCGCCCAGACCCGGGCCCATCAGTTACGCGCCGCGCTCGAACAACAGCGCGCCGGGCACGCCGCCTGGCTCGACCAGCCGCTGGCCCGCGCGCCTCAAGCCCTGTGGCGGCGCGACACCCGTGGTGGCAGTTGGGACCGCCTGCTGCACCAGGCCCTGGCCGACGATTCGAGCATGCCGGTGCTGTTGCCCGGCTTGCGTTACGACTATCCCCTGGGCGCCGGCCAGGCGATCACCCGCGAGCACCTGATCAGTCTCACCGGAGGTTACCCGGCGCCCGTGGTCGAGGCACCGGCGCGCCAGGTGGAACAGGTGCTGGAAAACGCCGCCGAGCAGTTGTTCGGCGACCCGCTGCTCTTGGACAACAGCCAGGATCTGCCGCGTTGGCAGGGGCAGGCCTGGCAGGTCAGCTACAGCCCTTCGGGCAAACGCATCGCCGGGCTGACGACGGTACAGGGCCTGTGCCGCACCTTCGGCCTGCATTTCGACGCCCAGGCCGGCGAGCCGCTGTGGCAGAAGGTCGAGGCCTGGCTGGCGCGGCAGACGCCGGACTGGCAGTTGGCACCGCTGCAGTTGCCGCAGATGCGCTATGTCCAGGGCCACCCGGGCTGGCACCCCCGTCAGGACGTCGCGTGAGCCTACGCCCGCGACTGAGCAGCGTCGTGCTGCTGACCCTCGCCGGTTGGCTCGCGGCCCAGTGCCTGTTGCAACTGAGCCGCGAGCCGCAGCCTGTGACTGCCGCGCGCCAGTCACCCAGCGAACTGCCGGGCCTGCTTGTCGGCCACTGGCACGCGCCGGCGGAGCAGGGGGGTATCCCGCTGACGCGCCTGCCGTTGCAGTATCTGGGTGGGCTCAAGGCCGAGCCACTGTCGGCCAGCGTGGTGGTGCTGCGCTTCGGTCAGCAGGTGCGCACCCTCGGTCGTGGCCAGCGCCTGGCGCCGGGGATCGTGTTGCAGGCCATCGACGCCGATGGCCTGATTTTCGACAACCAGGGGCGGCGTGAGCGCCTGCCCTGGCCGCCACGGCCTGCCGTGACCGGCTTCAAGCGGCAAGGGTGAGCGATGATCGCAAGATGCTGTGTGGCCAGCGTGCTGAGCCTGGGCCTGTGGTGTGCTTCGGTGTGGGCCGAGGCGCCGGAGGTGGACGATGACGGCGTGCCGCAGTACGAGGTGAACTTCGTCGACACCGACATGGGCGAGTTCATCGACAGCGTCTCGCGCATCACCGGCACCACCTTCATCGTCGATCCACGGGTCACCGGCAAGGTCACGGTGCGCACCGTGGACCGGCACGATGCCGAGGCCATCTACGATATCTTCCTGGCGCAACTGCGGGCCCAGGGCTTCGCTGCCGTCGACCTGCCCAACGGCAGCGTGAAGATCGTCCCCGACCAAGCGGCGCGACTGGAACCGGTGCCGGTGGAGCATGCCGGTAAACAGGGCAAGAACAGTGACGGTGTGGCCACACGGGTATTCAATGTGCGCAACGCCGCCAGCGAGCAGATGCTCGGCATCCTCAAGCCGCTGATCGACCCGCGCGTGGGCGTGATCACGCCGTATCCGGCGGCCAACCTGCTGGTGGTGACCGACTGGCGCAGCAACCTGGAGCGTATCGATAAATTGCTGCGTCAGCTCGACCAGGTCAGCGACGAGCCGTTGCAGGTCATGCCCTTGCAGCACGCCAGCGCCACCGACACCGCGCCGCTGCTCACCCGTCTGCTGGCCCGCGAGCAGGGGGCCGACAGCGCCCAGGTGGTGGCCGATCCACGCAGCAATGCCCTGCTGGTGCGCGGCAGCGCCGACAGCCGCGAGCGCGTGCGCGCCTTGCTCGGCCAACTCGACCGGCCCGGCGACAACCTGCGCAGCAGCAATACCCAGGTGATCTACCTGCGCCATGCCAATGCGGGCGAGGTGGTGAAAGTGCTGCGCGGCCTCGGTCAGGACGGCGCAGTGCCCGAGGCGGCGGTGGGCGAGGGCAAGCAGGCGGCCGTGCGCACGACCAGCGATGCAGGGGTTCGCCTGGAATATGAAGAAGGCGCCAACGCCGTGGTCATGGTCGGC
Organism: Pseudomonas sp. RAC1; assembly: GCF_030658255.1. Taxonomy (NCBI): domain Bacteria; kingdom Pseudomonadati; phylum Pseudomonadota; class Gammaproteobacteria; order Pseudomonadales; family Pseudomonadaceae; genus Pseudomonas; species Pseudomonas sp. RAC1. Next base: position 169,018 of record NZ_JAUTXS020000032.1, on the reverse strand, counting down.
CCGGACAGCGAGCTGGCCGCTTACCGCAACATCGTCGAGCAGTTGGACATTCGCCGTGCCCAAGTGGTGGTCGAGGCGATCATCGCCGAGATCTCCGACAGCAGTGCCCAGGAGCTGGGGGTGCAATGGCTGTTCGCCGACCAGAAGTTCGGCGCAGGTATCGTCAACTTCGGCAGCAATGGGGTGAACATCGCCAATATCGCTGGAGCGGCTGCCGCCGGAGACAACCAGGGACTGGGCAAGCTGCTGTCGGCCACCACCGGCGCGACGGCCGGTATCGGCCACTTCGGTGGTGGCTTCAACTTCGCCATGCTGATCAACGCGCTCAAGGGCAAGACCGGGTTCAACCTGCTGTCCACCCCGACCCTGCTGACCCTGGACAACGCCGAGGCGTCGATCCTGGTGGGCCAGGAAGTGCCGTTCGTCACCGGGTCCGTGACCCAGAATAACGCCAACCCTTACCAGACCATCGAGCGCAAGGAAGTGGGGGTGAAGCTGCGCATCAAGCCGCAGATCAACAGCGACAACAGCGTGCGCCTGGACATCGTCCAGGAGGTGTCGTCCCTCGCCGATTCCAGCGCTGCCAGCGATGTGATCACCAACAAGCGCGAGATCAGGACCAAGGTCATGGTCGACGACAATGGCCTGGTGATCCTCGGCGGCCTGATCAGCGACGAATCCACTGCCAGCGACCAACGCGTGCCAGTGCTCGGCGACATTCCAGGCGTGGGCCGGCTGTTTCGCTCCGACAGCCGGCGCAACGTCAAGCAGAACCTGATGGTGTTCATCCGCCCGCGCATCCTGCGCGACGGGCCGAGCCTCGCCGGCCTGAGCCAGGAGAAGTACCGCAGCCTGCAACGCGACACGCCGCTGCAGATGCCCGAACTGGCCGAGGGCGGTGGTCTGTTGCAGGCCTTTCCCGCCAGCCGCGCGCGCCTGGAAGGCGGCAACTGGTGAGGCTGGCCTACCGCGTAGCGCGGCACAGCGGCGTGGCGATGGCGAGCGACGAGCCAGGCTGGCAGCTCTGGCTGCGCGAGGATGCCGACAGCGACCAGGTACAGGAACTGCTGCGCGTGCACGGCCAGCCCAGCGCTGTACAGCACCTGGACCGCGCGGCGTTCGACGAGCGTCTCGGCCAGTTGTACCAGGCCGGCGACTCGGCCACCGCGGCGTTGATCGAAGGCATCGGCGAACAGGTCGACCTCGACGGCCTGATGAGCGAAATGCCGCGCATCGAGGATTTGCTGGAAAGCGACGACGAGGCGCCAGTGATTCGCCTGATCAACGGCCTGTTCGGCCAGGCCCTGCGTCTGCGTGCATCGGACATTCATATCGAGACCTTCGAACAGACCCTGGTGGTGCGTCTGCGGGTCGACGGCCATCTGCGCGAAGTGTTGCGCCCACCGCGTGCGCTGTCGGCGATGCTGGTGTCGCGGATCAAGGTGATGGCGCGCCTGGACATCGCCGAGAAGCGCCAGCCCCAGGACGGGCGGATCAGCCTGCGTGCGGCCGGTCGCGAGGTGGATGTGCGGGTGTCGACGCTGCCGGGCATCCATGGCGAACGCGTGGTGATGCGCGTGCTCGACAAGCAGGCCAGCCTGCTGGCGCTGGACAACCTGGGCATGCCGGCGGCTGCCCTGCACGGGCTGCGCACCTGCCTGGCGCGGCCCAATGGCATCGTGCTGTCCACCGGGCCGACCGGGTCGGGCAAGACCACCACGCTGTACGCCAGCCTCAACAGCCTCAATGACGGCAGCCGCAACATCCTCACCGTCGAAGACCCGGTGGAGTACGCCATCGCCGGCATTGGCCAGACGGCCATCAACCCACGCGCCGGATTGACCTTCGCCAGCGGCCTGCGCGCGATCCTGCGCCAGGACCCGGACGTGATCATGCTGGGCGAGATTCGCGACCAGGAGACCGCACAGATCGCGGTGCAGGCCAGCCTCACCGGGCACCTCGTGCTTTCGACCCTGCACACCAACAGCGCCGTCGGCGCGGTGACGCGGCTGCGCGACATGGGCGTGGAACCTTTCCTGATCGCCTCCAGCCTGCGCGGCGTGCTGGCCCAGCGTCTGGTTCGGCGGCTGTGTTCGTGTGCCGAGGCCCGACCGCTACAGCCGGCCGAGCAACGCCTGTGGCCGGAGTTGGCGGCGTTGCACAGCACCCATCATCCGGTGGGCTGCGCGTCGTGCCAGGGCAGTGGTTATGTCGGCCGCCTGGGGCTGTACGAATTCATCGAGCTGGATGCAGGACTGGTCGCGCTGCTGTACGAAGGCGCCAGCGAAGTCGCGATGCAGCACTACCTGGCCTCCCGGCGCCAGAGCCTGGTGGCCATGGCCAGCGACTGCCTGGCGCGCGGCGACACCAGCCTGGCCGAAGTGCTGCGCGTGGTGCAGGGCTGAGCATGCCGACCTATCGCTACCAGGCCGTGGACATGGCGGGCAAGACCCACAAGGCCAGCGTGCAGGCCGACAGCGAACGCCATGCCCGGCAGTTGCTGCGCGACCAGGGTCTGTTCGCGCGGTCGTTGCAGCGTCATCAAGGCGCAGCGCTGCAACCGCGTCGTCAGCGCCTGACCCGTGCCCAACTGTGCGAGCTGACCCGGCAGTTGGCCACGCTGACCGGCGCGGGCATCGCGCTGGTCGACGCCCTGGCCACCCTCGAACGGCAACTGCGTGCCCCGGCGTTGCAGGCGGTGCTGGTGGCGGTGCGCGGCGCCCTCGCCGAAGGCCTCGGCCTGGCCCGTAGCCTGGCCCGGCAGGGCGCACCGTTCAGCGGCTTGTACTGTGCCCTGGTCGAGGCCGGCGAGCGCTCCGGGCGCCTGGCCCAGGTGCTGACGCGCCTGGCCGATCATCTCGAGCAGGTCCAGCGCCAGCAGCACAAGGCCCGCACTGCGCTGATCTACCCCTGCGTGCTGATGGGCGTGTCGCTGGCCGTGGTGGTCGGCCTGATGACATTCGTCGTCCCCAAGTTGACCGAGCAGTTCGCCCACTCCGGGCAAGCCTTGCCGTTGATCACCTCGCTGCTGATTGGCCTCAGCCAGGGGCTGGTCAGCGCCGGCCCCTGGCTGCTGGGCGCGGCAATGGCGTCGACCGTACTGGGCGCTTGGCTGCTGCGCAAGCCGCACTGGCGCCTGCGTCGTGACCAGTGGTTGCTGCGTCTGCCGCGGATCGGCGCGTTGTTGCAGGTGCTGGAAAGCGCGCGCCTGGCGCGCAGTCTGGCGATTCTCTGCGGCAGCGGCGTGGCGCTGCTCGAAGCCTTGCAGGTGGCCAGCGACACGGTGGCCAACCAGCGCATCCGCCTGGCCCTGGAGCAGGTGCGCCTGCAGGTGCAGGGCGGCACCAGCCTGCACCGGGCGCTCGATGCCTGCGGCCAGTTCCCGCCGCTGCTGGTGAACATGGTCGGCAGCGGTGAGGCCAGCGGCACCCTGTCCGACATGCTCGAGCGCGTGGCCGACGACCAGGAGCGCGGTTTCGCGCGCCAGGTGGACACCGCCATGGCGCTCTTCGAACCCCTGATGATCCTGGTGATGGGCGGCGTGGTGCTGTTCATCGTGCTGGCGGTGCTGTTGCCGATCATGCAGCTCAACCAGGGTCTGCAACTGTGAAAAGGAGTCCCCTCATGCCCCCACGCGCCAAGCGCCAGCGCGGTTTCACCCTGATGGAAATCATGGTGGTGATCTTCATCATCGGCCTGCTCATCGCCGTGGTCGCGCCCAGCGTGCTGGGCAACCAGGACAAGGCCATGCGCCAGAAAGTCATGGCCGACCTGGCCACGTTGGAACAGGCCTTGGACATGTACCGTCTGGATAACCTGCGCTTTCCCAGCACCGAGCAGGGGTTGGCTGCGCTGGTGAAGAAGCCGACCCAGGAACCGCTGCCCCGCGCCTGGCGCAGCGATGGCTACATTCGCCGTCTGCCTGAAGACCCTTGGGGCACGCCTTATCAGTACCGCATGCCCGGTGAGCATGGCCGGGTCGATGTCTATTCGCTCGGCGCCGATGGCGCGGCCGGGGGCGAAGGGATGGACGCCGACCTGGGCAACTGGGCGCTCTGAGATGCCGGGCCAACGCGGCTTCAGCCTGCTCGAACTGCTGGTGGTGCTGGCCATTGCCGGGCTGATGAGCGGGCTGAGCGTGGTCTGGCTCGACAACGGTCATTCGGCCGCCGAGCAGGCCTTGCAGCGTTTGGCGGCGGCGGTGCGCGAGCAGTCTGGCCTGGCCCGCCACGGTGGGCAGTTGCGCGGCTTGCGCTGGAGCGGCAAACGCCCGGAGTTCGTTCGCCATGATGGCAATGGCTGGAGAGTGGAACCGGTGGCGTTGGGCGAGTGGCCCGCGCAGTTACGCCCGGACTGGCTGGCCGCCGAGGCGCCGCAACTGGTGTTCACCCCTGACGGCTGGGCTCGGCCCGGCACGTTGCAGTGGCGCTGGCCCGAAGGCGCGCAGCGCTGGAGTTGGGCCCGGGACGGGCGTTTGCAGGTGGTGGCGCTTCCATGAAAGCGCGGCAGCGGGGATTCACGTTGCTGGAGGTGTGCGTCGCGCTGGGCATTGCGGCGGTACTGGCGGTGATGACCAGCCAGGTGCTGCGTCAGCGCCTGGCGGTGCAGGCAGGCGTGCAGCAGCATCGGCTCGGCGCACTGTGCGCCCGCGAGCTGCTGGCGCGGTTCAGCGTGGAACAGTATTGGCCGTCGAGCGATGTCGGCAGTGGCCAACTGCAGCAGGGCGGGCAGGTGTGCCATTGGCACCTGCAACTGCGCAGCACGGGTGTGCGCGACCTGCGTCGTGGCGAATTACGGTTGTTCGCCGACCGCGACCAGCGTCTGCCGTTGGGGCAATACACGCTGTTCCTGGAGCGTCCATGAAGCGGCGCCAGGCGGGGTTGACCCTGATCGAGCTGATGGTGGCGCTGGCCTTGACGGTGGTCCTCGGCTTGCTGCTGGCCGCCCTTGTGCAGGGCTGGCTCAGCGTGCGCGAGCGCCTGGCCGGACAGTCCGATGACAGCGATGTGCTGGAGTTCTGCCTGGCGCTGGAGCGCCGTTTCGACAGCCCGGTACTGCGTCAGTTGTACGAGCAGCGCTTGCCGCTGGCCACGCGCTGGCTCGACTGGCAGGCCCAGAACCAGCAGTTGCTGTGGGTCGCTGCGGCCGCCTGGCCACAGGCCGAGGGCGGCTCGCGGTTGCAGCGCCAGCGCCTGCGTTTCGACGACAAGGCGCAACGTCTGCTGGTGGAAACCTCCGCCGACCTGTACGCCGCCGAGCGCCCTTTGTGGGTGCTGCGCGAGCACCTGGAGCGGGTCAGCGAAATGAACATCCTGTACTTCCAGGCCGGCAGTTGGCTGACCTGGCCGGCTGATCAGCCGACGCACCCCGGACGAGGCGTGCGCCTGCATCTGCAACGTGACGGAGCACCGTATGTCTGCACATTCGTTCTGCCCTGGGGGCGCTCATGAAGGTTAAACGCCGCTGGCGGGCAGCGCCGCGTCCCTGGTTGTTGCTGTGTCCCGGCGAGCACGGCTGGCGCTGGCGATTGCAGGAACCTGGTGAAGGACGCGTCGAGGGGCAGGGGCGTGCGCCGCAGATCCCCGGTGCCCGGGTAGCCCTGGTGGTGCCGGGTGAGGCGTGCAGTCATTTCCAGTTGGCGGCGCCGCCTGGGCTCAAGCGTGAAGAATGGCCGCTGCTGCTGGAGGATCGCCTGGTGCAGGACTTGGACGCCGTTGACTGTGCGTGCATCGGCCGGACGGCGGGGCAACTGCGTCTGGTGGTGACCGCTCGCCATCGGCTCGATGAATGGCTGTCGCAGTGCGCGGCCTGGGGCTTGCAGGTCGAGCGCTGCTGGGCTGAATTTCAACTGCCGTCGGCGCCACGGCCAGGGCAGGGCTGGCATTGGCAGCAGGGCACGCAGGACCTATGCGCGCGGATCTCCCAGGAGGGTCGCGAGCAGTGGCTGGCCTGGCCGCAGGCGCTGGGCGACGTGCCTTGGGACGATGACGGGGTTTTGCGCTTCACAGGCGACTGGCCACCGCACTGGGCGGATCTGGAGCGTTTGCCGAGCCTGCGGCCACTGCGTCGAGCGCGCCGGTCGCTGCAATCGACGCCGTTGCAGCGCCGTACGCTGATCGCCTGTGCGGCGCTTGCCGTGGTCTGGGGCGGACTGTGGCTGGGTCAGCAGTGGCGTCAGGCCGAGGTCTTTCGTCAACAGGTGCTGGCCGTGACCGGCGCGCAAGCCTCGCCGCGCCAGGCCGCGCAGCGGCTCAGAACCCTGCAGCAGGATGATGATGACGCGGCCTTGCGCCTGCGCCGTCTGCAGGTGCTGCAAGAGCAGGTCAACGTTTGGCTGCTTGCTCATCCGCACTGGCGCTTGCGCGCCGTGCGCTTCGATGGCCAGCGCTGGTCCGTGCAACTGGAGGGCGAGGGCGCGGCGCCGCCGTGGCAGGACATGGCCGCTGCGGTCGGTGCCACCGTTCAGGTGCAAAGCCCGGCGGTGATATTCGATTTGGGGAGCCGCGCATGAGTCTCACCTTCACCCGTGGTCAACGCCTGCTGTTTGCCTGGCTGCTGATTGGCCTGCTGGTCGGTGTGCTGCTGGTGCGCGAGGGCCTGGCCCGCTGGGCCGAGCTGCGCCAATGGCGCGCATTGGCCGAGTCTGCCGTGCGCCTGCAACACGGTCCGCCCATGGGCCTGGACGCGTTGCGCCAATCGGCCGAGAGCCGCGCCATCAGCCTTTGCGAGATCGAACCGCAGGACGGCGACTGGCGAGTGCGCGGTAACGTCGACGACGCGCAGCCGTTGCTGGCCTGGCTGCAGGCCTTGCAGGCCGAAGGTGTGCAGCCGTTGCAGTGGGGGCTGGAGCAGGACGGCAAACGCTTGCGCTTCGACCTGCGGTTACGGCCATGAAGGCGCGCGTGCTGCTGTGGCCGCTGTTGGTTTTTGCGCTGACGCTGGTGGCCGAGTGGCCTGCTCGCTGGCTGGCGGCGATGGCTGGGCTACCGGCCCAGGGCGTGAGCGGCAGCCTGTGGCATGGAGAGGCTGCGCAAGTGGGCGATGCCGGTCCGCTGAAGTGGCAGGTTCAGCCGTGGCGACTGCGGGCGCAGATGCGCCTGGGGTATCAAGGTCAGGATTGGCAGGTGCAGATCGCCGGCTGGCCCTGGCGTTGGCACGCGCAGTTGGCGGCGCTGGGTGCTACGGCGAGCGTTGCGGCGGACTATCGATTGGCCGGTCATTGGCAAGGACGGCTGGACATCGACGGTGCCTGGCGCCGCTGCCAACACGCGGCAGGACGGCTGCAGACGCAGTCGCTGGCCCTGGTCGCGCCTTGGTCGATGGCGTTGGGGGAGGGTTGGTTACAGTTGCAGTGCGACGACGACTGGCGGGTGCAGGGGGCGCTGGCGCTGGCGGGGCAGCACCGGATCGATCTGGAGGCTTTCCTGGGGGCTCGGCGGGGTCGGCTGACTTTCGCGGTGCAGCCCCAGGCGGCGCTGACACCCTTGCTGCGTGGCGCCCAATGGCTGGGGCCTGAGGCCAGCAGTGGCGAGCGGCAGTGGCGCTGGTAGCGCGGGCGCGGGTTACATCGGCGGCGACTGTTCGGCCGGCTTGTCCTTGTTCACGCCCGGTACATGCAGGTTGCCCTCGGCGACCTGGCCTTCGAGCTGCGGTTGGGTCACCCAGGTGAGGATGTCGTAATAGCGGCGGATGTTGGCCACGAAGTGCACCGGTTCACCGCCGCGGGCATAACCGTACTTGGTCTTGCTGTACCACTGCTTCTGCGACAGGCGCGGCAGCATCTTCTTGACGTCCAGCCACTTGTTCGGGTTCAGCCCTTCGCGCTTGGCCAGGGTGCGGGCGTCTTCCAGGTGACCGGTGCCGACGTTGTAGGCGGCCAGCGCGAACCAGGTCCGATCCGGCTCGGCGATGCTGTCGTCGAGTTGCTCCTTGATCAGCATGAAGTACTTGGCGCCGCCCATGATGCTCTGCCGTGGGTCGAGCCGGTTGGACACGCCCATCGCCTGGGCGGTGCGCTGGGTCAGCATCATCAGGCCGCGCACGCCGGTCTTGGAGGTGACCTCCGGCTGCCACATCGATTCCTGATAGCCGATCGCTGCCAGCAGGCGCCAGTCGACCTGCTCGGTCTTGGCGTAGCTCTTGAAGTGCTTTTCGTACTTGGGCAGGCGTTGCTGCAGGTGCTGGGCGAAGGTGTAGGCGCCCACATAGCCGAGCACGTCGACATGGCCGTAGTAACGGTCCTTCAGGCGTTGCAGGGTGCCGTTCTTCTGCGCCTTGTCGATGAAGTCGTTGATCTGGTTGAGCAGGCTATTGTCCTCGCCGGCCGCCACCGCCCAGCGCTGGTCGCGAGCGTCGCCCAGGTCGAAGGCCACGCGCACGTTGGAGAAGTACACCTGGTTCATCGCCAGCTCGTTGGAATCGACCAGGGTGAGGTCGATCTGGCCCTCGTCGACCATGCGCAGCAGGTCCACCACCTCGACCGCGTCAGATTCTTCGTATTCCAGCGTCGGATACTGTTTTTTCAGCTCGGCCAGTTGTTCGGCATGGCTGCTGCCCTTGAGCACCATGATCTTCTTGCCTACCAGATCCTTGGGTTCGGTGGGACGCGAGCGGCCGTTGCGGTAGATGACCTGAGGGGTGACTTGCAGGTACGGATGGGAGAACTTGGCCTGGGTCTGGCGCTGCGCACCGCTGACCAGCCCGGCGGCGGCCAGCACCGGGCCGGCCGGCTTGCCGAGCTGGGCGAAGAGGTCATCGAGGTTATCGGCGGTCTCGATCTCCAGCTTCACGCCGAGATCGTCGGCGAAACGCTTGACCAATTCGTACTCGAAGCCGGTTTCGCCGTTGCGGTCCTGGAAGTAGGTGGCCGGGCTGTTGCGAGTGACCACGCGCAGCACACCGTCCTCCTTCACACGCTCGAGAGTGCTGGGTTTTTCAACACAGGCACCGAGCATCAGGAAGAGTCCGGTTGCGAAAAGCCATCTGGCGCAACGCTGGCGCAAAGCAGTGTGGGCGAACATGGGGTGCAGTATACGCAAAGCACTGCTGGCGCCATATCTCGACAACGACCAGGGAGTCTGATAGCAGCTTGTGAGCTGCAAGCAGCAAGGGGCAAGCTACAAGCGGTAAGCGGCAAGCTGCAAGAAAAGCGGGCGCGGCACAATTCGCTCTTTCTTGCCGCTTATAGCTTGTAGCTTGCAGCTGCTTTTCTGACCCGAAAGTCCGGTTCAACCGCCCGGCCGGCATGGCGTACAGCGGGTGCCGAAAGCCATTCATTTAGGCTAGAATGCACGGCCTCCAAGTACACCCCTTCCTGAGGCTGTCCCGACGATGTTGATCCTGCGCGGCGCTCCTGCCCTTTCTGCCTTTCGCCACGGTAAATTACTCGAGCAACTGAGCCAGAAAGTCCCCGCTGTTTCTGGTTTGTATGCCGAATTCGCCCACTTCGCCGACGTTGACGGCGAGTTGACCGTCGACCAGCAGCAGGTGCTGGGGCGTCTTCTCAAGTACGGTCCGAGCGTACCGGTACAGGAGCCCAACGGCCGCCTGTTCCTGGTCGTGCCGCGCCTGGGCACCATTTCGCCCTGGGCCTCCAAAGCCAGCGACATCGCCCACAACTGCGGCCTGCAGTCGATCCAGCGCCTGGAGCGCGGCATCGCCTACTACGTCGCCGGGAACCTCAGCGAGGCCGATGCCGCGTGTGTCGCGGCTGAACTGCACGACCGCATGACCCAGCGCGTGCTCGGCCAACTGGAGCAGGCCGCCGACCTGTTCAGCCATGCCCAGCCCAAGCCCATGACCTCGGTGGACATCCTCGCTGGCGGTCGCGACGCCCTGGCCAAAGCCAACGTCGCGCTGGGCCTGGCCCTGGCCGAAGACGAGATCGATTACCTGGTCAACGCCTTCCAAGGCCTCAAGCGCAACCCGAACGACATCGAACTGATGATGTTCGCCCAGGCCAACTCCGAACACTGCCGTCACAAGATCTTCAACGCCAGTTGGGACATCGACGGCCAGGCTCAGGAAAAGAGCCTGTTCGGCATGATCAAGAACACCTACCAGATGCACAGCGAAGGCGTGCTGTCGGCCTACAAGGACAACGCCTCGGTCATCGTCGGCAGCGTCGCCGGCCGCTTCTTCCCGAACCCTGAAACCCGCCAGTACGGCGCGGTGAAGGAGCCGGTGCACATCCTGATGAAGGTCGAGACGCACAACCACCCGACCGCCATCGCCCCGTTCTCCGGCGCCTCCACCGGTTCCGGCGGCGAGATTCGCGACGAAGGCGCCACCGGCCGTGGCGCCAAGCCCAAGGCCGGTCTCACCGGCTTCACCGTGTCCAACCTGCGTATCCCCGGCTTCGAGCAGCCGTGGGAGCAGGCCTACGGCAAGCCGGAGCGCATCGTCGATGCCCTCGACATCATGGTCGAGGGTCCGCTGGGCGGCGCGGCGTTCAACAACGAATTCGGTCGTCCGGCGCTGACCGGCTACTTCCGGACCTTCGAGCAGGCCGTCAATACTCACCACGGTGAAGAGGTGCGCGGTTACCACAAGCCGATCATGCTCGCCGGCGGCATGGGCAACATCCGCGAAGACCACGTGCAAAAAGGCGAGATCACCGTCGGCGCCAAGCTGATCGTGCTCGGTGGCCCAGCCATGCTCATCGGCCTGGGCGGCGGCGCTGCCTCGTCGGTGGCCACCGGCGCCAGCTCGGCCGATCTGGACTTCGCCTCCGTGCAGCGGGAAAACCCGGAAATGGAGCGGCGCTGCCAGGAGGTCATCGACCGCTGCTGGCAGTTGGGCGACGCCAACCCCATCGCCTTCATCCATGACGTGGGCGCCGGCGGCATCTCCAACGCCTTCCCCGAACTGGTCAACGACGGCGGCCGTGGTGGTCGTTTCGAGCTGCGCAACGTGCCCAACGACGAGCCGGGCATGGCCCCGCACGAAATCTGGAGCAACGAATCCCAGGAACGCTACGTGCTGGCGGTCAGCGCCGAAGACTTCGAGCGCTTCCAGGCCATCTGCGAGCGCGAGCGCTGCCCGTTCGCCGTGGTCGGCGAAGCCACCGCCGAGCCGCACCTGACCGTCACCGACAGCCATTTCGACAACACCCCGGTGGACATGCCGCTCGACGTGCTGCTGGGCAAGCCGCCGCGCATGCACCGTTCGGTCACCCGCGAAGCCGAACTGGGCGATGATTTCGACCCTAGCGAGCTGGACCTGGACAACGCCGTCGAGCGCGTCCTGCACCACCCGGCGGTGGCCAGCAAGAGCTTCCTGATCACCATCGGCGACCGCACCATCACCGGGCTCGTGGCCCGCGACCAGATGGTCGGGCCATGGCAGGTGCCGGTGGCCGACTGCGCGGTCACCGCCACCAGCTTCGACGTCTACACCGGCGAAGCCATGGCCATGGGCGAGCGCACCCCGCTGGCCCTGCTCGATGCCCCGGCGTCCGGGCGCATGGCCATCGGCGAGACGGTCACCAACCTGGCCGCTTCGCGTATCGACAAGCTGTCCGACATCAAGCTGTCGGCCAACTGGATGTCCGCGGCCGGCCATCCCGGCGAAGACGCCCGCCTGTACGACACCGTCAAGGCCGTCGGCATGGAGCTGTGCCCGGAACTGGGCATCACCATTCCGGTCGGTAAAGACTCGATGTCGATGAAGACCCAGTGGACCGATGAAGGCGTCGACAAGAGCGTGACGTCGCCCCTGTCGCTGATCATCACCGGCTTCGCCCCGGTGACCGACATCCGCAAGACCCAGACCCCGCAGTTGCGCATGGACAAGGGCGAGACCGACCTGATCCTGATCGACCTGGGCCGTGGCAAGAACCGCATGGGCGCCTCGATCCTGGCGCAGACCTTCGGCAAGCTCGGAGCCCAGGCACCGGACCTGGACGACGCCGAAGACCTCAAGGCGTTCTTCGCGGTGATCCAGGGCCTGAATGAGGACGGCCACCTGCTGGCCTACCACGACCGTTCCGACGGCGGACTGCTGGTCACCGTGCTGGAAATGGCCTTCGCCGGCCACTGCGGCCTCGACCTGCACCTCGATCCGCTGACCGACAGCCGTAGCGACGTCGCCGCCATCCTGTTCAACGAAGAACTCGGTGCCGTCATCCAGGTACGCCAGGACGCCACCCCGGATGTGCTGGCCCAGTTCAGCGCTGCCGGCATCGGCGAGCAGTGCGTGGCGGTGATCGGCAAGCCGGTCAACAATGGCCAGGTGTCCATCAGCCTCAATGGCGAAGTGCTGTTCGACGACGACCGTCGCCTGCTGCAGCGCCAGTGGGCCGAGACCAGCTACCAGGTCCAGCGCCTGCGCGACAACGCCGAGTGCGCCGACCAGGAATTCGACGCGCTGCTCGAGGAAGACAACCCCGGGCTGTCGGTCAAGGTGGGCTATGACGTCAACGAGGATGTCGCCGCCCCGTACATCAAGAAGGGCGTGCGTCCGCAAGTGGCGATCCTGCGCGAGCAGGGCGTCAACGGTCAGGTCGAGATGGCGGCGGCCTTCGACCGCGCCGGGTTCGCGGCCATCGACGTGCACATGAGCGACATCCTCGCCGGTCGCGTCGACTTCGAGGCGTTCAAGGGCTTGGTCGCCTGTGGCGGCTTCTCCTATGGCGACGTACTCGGTGCCGGTGAAGGCTGGGCCAAGTCGGCGCTGTTCAACAGCCGCGCCCGCGACGCCTTCCAGGCGTTCTTCGAGCGCACCGACAGCTTCGCCCTGGGCGTGTGCAACGGCTGCCAGATGATGTCCAACCTGCATGAGCTGATTCCCGGCACCGAGTACTGGCCGCACTTCGTGCGTAACCGCTCGGAGCAGTTCGAAGCGCGGGTGGCCATGGTCGAGGTGCAGAAGTCCAACTCGATCTTCCTGCAGGGCATGGCCGGTTCGCGCATGCCGATCGCCATCGCCCACGGCGAGGGCCATGCCGAGTTCGCCAGCGAAGAGGCACTGTTGGAAGCCGACGTGTCCGGTTGCGTGGCCCTGCGCTACGTCGACAACCACGGCAAGGTGACCGAGCAATACCCGGCGAACCCGAACGGATCGCCCCGGGGTATCACCGGCCTGACCAGCCGCGACGGCCGCGTGACCATCATGATGCCGCACCCTGAGCGGATGTTCCGTGCCGTGCAGAACTCCTGGCGCCCGGACGAGTGGCAGGAAGATGCCGCGCTGATGCGCATGTTCCGCAACGCGCGGGTGTGGGTGAACTGAGTGTTCAAGCTGGCCTTTTTCGTGCCTGCCAGCCATGTCGAGGTGGTCAAGGCCGCTGTGTTCGCTGCCGGTGGCGGGCGTATCGGCGACTATGACCACTGCGCCTGGCAAACCCTGGGCCAGGGCCAGTTTCGCCCGCTGGATGGCAGCCAGCCGTTCATCGGGCGAGCCGGTCAGGTCGAGGCGGTGGAGGAGTGGAAGGTCGAGTTGGTGGTGGCCGATGAGCATGTCGCTCAGGTGGTCGCCGCACTGAAGCACAGCCATCCTTACCAGACGCCGGCGTACGAGGTCTGGCCGCTGGCCGACTACTAGGCTCTGTCTGAAAAGCCTTGATACTCGTTCATCCTGCGTTGAAAACAGAGCCTAGCGTCGTCGTTCTCGCGTTGACGCACTGCAATCGACAAGCCCCGTCAGTCTTCTGCCGGGGCTTGTCGTTTTCAGGCGGTCAGTCGAACAGCCCGGCCAGACGTTCCCAGACCGATTTGTCCACGGTTGGGGTGTGGGGAATCTGGAGCTTTTCGAACACGCTGGCGTCGCTGGCCTGACGAATGTTGTCGGGATGCTCGCTGGCCCATTTACGGACCAGCTCGTGCTGCCAGTCGCTGTCGTTGGGATGGGTGAAAAAGGCGCGAGCGACCTTCACCGGATCGCGCAGGCGGCCCCCCTCCCAGTATTTGTACAGCGCAAAGCCGACCTCGCGCACCGCCACGCGGGCCATCAGTGTCGCCAAGGTGTGCAGTGGGTGGACGTCATGGTCCTTGGCCAATTGCGAGTGGGTCGGGTGGGTGGAGCCGGTGAGCATCGGGTTGCCCTGGGTGAGGGTCTGGATGTCGTCCACCGTGTTGCCGGCCAGGTTGAGAATGGCCTGGTAGCCGAGTTTGGTCAGGTCCGCTACCCCGCGCAGGGGGGAGCCGAGAATCCATGACACCAGGCGCACGCCATTGAAGCCGGGGATATCTGCCAGGGTGTCGCGCACCTCCAGTGAGGTCTTGAGGTATTCCTGCCACTTCGGATCGGGGTGATCGCGCAGCAGGATCAGCAGCGCCAGTTCTTCGTCGGCACGCTGGCCGGGGGTGATCTCCTTGAAGCCGGCGGACACCGGGAACAGCACCTTGGCCATGGGCTCGGCGAGGCTGGCGATCACATCGCTGCCGCCGAACATGCCGGTCACCACTGGCCAGCCGTGGGTGCAGTCGGCCTGTGCGGTCCAGGTCAGCACCGTGTCGTGGCCTTGTTGGCGCAGGGCCAGTTCGGCGTAGTTGGAGTGGGCGAAGTAGTCCTCCAGCACATGCAAGGCAGCGCCGAACTCACGCAATCCCTTGGCGGTCGGGCCTTCGGCCATGGCCACACCCAGGCGTTCGCACATGAATTCGACCGATGTGCTGATGTAGCGCTTCATCGAGGTCTTCGCATCGACCTGCAACAACGCATCGTCCTTGCCCACAGGTGCTTCGAAATCCGGGTCGATGCGGCGTGGATCCGAGGCTGCAGGACTGGGGTTGAACGGGTTGTCGATGTGTTCGCTGGGCCGATAGACCCCCAGCATCTGTGGGGTGACGGTGTACTCGCTGCGCCCTTGCGGCGTCTCTTGCAGCTTGGGAAAGGCCCTGAGCGCGAGCAGGTCGACCAATTGCGTCAGCACCTCCCGCGACAGCTTGGCCGGGAAGTCCTTGGGCGCGTCGATTGCTCTGACCAGCTTGGGGTCGAGCAACTGCGAATAGTCGCGCAGCCAGTTGCCGAAGTAGATGGCGTGGCGTTGCTGGGCGTTGAAACCGGCCAGCTTCAGGTCCTCCTCGATCGACTCGTGACCCCATGACAGCTCTGGACGGTTCTTGTCGCCACGTCCAGCCGAAAAGCCTTCGCGCGAACTGGTGGCGGCTTCGATCCGTTGCGCCTGTTCACCCTGGTGCTGACTTAGGTACACCTGCAATGCCTGCCCCTCGACTTCGAAGCTGAGGCTGCGTTGGCCTTCGACCAGTCGTGCGACCCAGTGCAGCCCAGGCTGGCTATGCGCAGCCGAGCTGAACAGATGAGCGAAACGTGCGCCTTCCTCGAGCGCGGCGTCCTCGGCCAGCGTTGTGCCCTGCTCGCGCAGCGGCGCGTAATCGTGGCGCAGCAGGTTGTCCAGATGATGGCCGAACTCGTGGAGCAGCACGGTGGCGAGCTCGCAGCTCATCTGCGGCGCCTGGCGCGCATCGGCGATCAGTTGTGGGTGCAGGTGGATGCAGCGGGTGAGGTTGTCGTAGCAGGCTTTGCCGGGCAATTCAGGGTCGATCCGGTGACTGGGGTTACGCACAGTGCCGTTGCGCAGTGCGTCATGCAGTCGCTGGTAGCACGTGGCAGGCAGGTCGTCACCGAACACCGGGGCTAGCAGCGAGTGGAACTGCGTCGAAGAAAGGTGCTCGGCCAGTTGCGTCAGACGGTCCAGGGCGAAGGTGGTGTGCAGGGTCGCGGCGGTCATGGGGGAGACTCATCGGCAGGTGAAGTCTCCAGCATGTGAGTAGCGCTGGGCTGCTTGGAGCCTGCAACCCCTTCCCGCTGTGCAGGCTATGCCGAGGTTTCGCCGGCGGGCTGCGGCGAGCGCAGCGCGGCGCAGGCCAGCAGGCCCGCCTCGAACAGTAGCCACATCGGCACGGCCAGCAGGGTCTGGGAAAACACATCGGGCGGCGTCAGGATCATCCCGGCCACGAAGCACCCGACGATCACGTAAGGGCGACTGCGGCGCAGGCTGGAGACATCGGTCAGCCCCGCCCAGACCACGATGAAGGTGGCCACCGGGATTTCGAATGCCAGGCCGAACGCCAGAAACAGTGCCAGGATGAAGTCCAGGTACTGGCCGATGTCGGTCATCATCGCCACCCCGTCCGGTGTCACGCTGGCGAAGAACGCGAACATCAGTGGAAACACCAGGAAGAATGCGAACGCCATGCCGCCGTAGAACAGCAGGATGCTCGACACCAGCAGCGGCACGGCAATGCGTCTTTCCCGCCGGTACAGACCCGGGGCGATGAAGCCCCAGACCTGATGCAGCAGCAGCGGCATGCTGATGAACACGGCGCACACCGCGGTCAGTTTGAACGGCGTGAGAAAGGGTGATGTGACGCTGGTGGCGATCATGCTCGCGCCTTCGGGCAGGTAGCGCCGCAGGGGTTCGGAAACCAGGGTGTAGAGCGTCTGGGCGAAGGGGAACAGCGCGGCGAACGCCAGCGCCAGGGCCAGCAGCATGCGCAGCAGGCGCCGGCGCAGATCGCGCAGGTGCTCGGTCAGCGGCAGGGCCCTGTGTTCGGGCAGTACCAGGCTCATGGCGTGGGCTCCTTGGCCGGGGCCTCGGTCAGGCGCACGCCTTCACGGATCTCCTGTTCGAGCGCGCGCAGCGGCGCGCTGTCCAGTGCCGGCAGGTCGATCTCCCGCTCGACCTGGGCGCGCAACTGGTTCATCGCCCGGCGCGCCTGGCCCAGACCGCGACCGACGCTACGCAGCGCCACCGGCAATCGCTCGGGACCGAGTACCAGCAGCGCGACGATGCCCACCAGCAGCAGCTCGCTGAAGCCGACCTCGAACATCAGCCCTGGCGTTCCGTCGACTGTTGCGCCTGAACCTGGGTGTCGGCTGCAGCTTTGCTGTCGCTCTCGCCGCCCATCGACTTGCGAAAGCCCTGGATGGCCTCGCCGACATCGCTGCCCAGGCCTTTGAGGCGCTTGGTGCCGAACAGCAGGAAGACGATCAACAGCACGATCACCAGTTGCCAGATGCCAATACCACCCATGTGCGAAAACTCCGTCAGGTCGCGAAAAGAGCGCCAATCCTGCCTGGCTCAGATGACGCTCAGGTGACGGCTGCCATCTCTCTGCAACACCCGCCCTGTTGACTGTCGCCTTCGATGAACGACGAGGCGCCCTGTGAACAGTGCCGAACGACAACGGGGCGTGGCCCTGCTGATGGTGATGCTGGCATTGGGCATGCTGGCGGCGGGTCTGGCCTGGCTGGTGGAGGAGGGACGGCGCCAGGTGGACGAAACCCGCTTGCTGCGCCAGCGCGTGCAGATCCGCGCCATGGAACAGGCGGGCCTGGCCTATGCCAGCCAGGCCTTGCGCGATCCAGCCTGGCGCGCCAGTCCGCTGTTCTGGCAGGCCCTGCGCGGTCAGGCACTGAGCTATGACTTCGGTGCAGGCACGGCGCGCTTGCAGGTGCGCGACCAGCACAGTTGCTTCAATGTCAACGCGCTGCTCGGCGAGGATGCCGAGCGCGCCGAACGGCAACTGCGGCGCCTGCTCGGTGACGACCTGGCCGCCGAGCGGCTGGTCGATGCCTTGGCCGACTGGCTGGACCCCGACAGCGACAGCCGCCTGCACGGCGCCGAGAGTGCGCAGTACCTGCGTCAGCGCCCGCCGCGCCTGGCCGCCAACCAGCCCATGCTCGATACCAGTGAGCTCAACCTGCTGCTCGAACCCGATGCGCTGCGCCAGGCGCGCTACCCGATGCTCTGCGCGCTGCCGCTGACCAGCGCTTGGCGGCTGAATGCCAACGCCCTCGACCTGCAACACCTGCCCTTGCTCGAAGCACTCTACGAAGGCCGCTTTTCACGCGCGCTGCTGAGCCGGATCGTCAGCAATCGTCCGCCTTCTGGGTATGTCGATGCTTCGGCGCTGCGTCAGGCGCTGGGGGCGGTGGACGACGAGACCTTCACCCGGCTCAGCGAAGGGTTGCTGCTCAACAGCGGGCATTTCCTGTTGCAGTTGTCCTTCGAGGAAGCGGGGCAGGTGGTGCGCAGCCAGTTCCAGGTGGAGGCGCTCGGCGTGGTGCAATGGCATGCCCGGGTGCCGGCGCAGCAGGTACGGGTCAGGGCGCGCGAGCCCCTGCCCTGAGTGAGTCGGCCCGGCCTCATGCCAACCGGCGTTCGGCCAGCGCGGCTTGCGTCGACCCACGGCGATACAGCAGCAGGTAATAGCAGCCCAGGCCGATCAGCCAGCAGAACACCGCCGTCCAGACGTTATGCGAGAGGAAATGCGCGCCCTGCATCATCCTGCCCAGTGACAGCACGATGCCCAGGCCTGCGGCCAGGCCGAATGCGGCGCGGGCCAGGCGTGGCTTGCGGTCGCGCAGCACGAAGAACAGGGCGAACAGGCTGAAACCGGTGGTGGCATGCCCGCCCGGCCAGCACAGGCCTGGCTTGTCGGTGGCCGGACGGGTTTCGAGCAGCTTGCTGTAGGTTTCCTTGCCGCCGAATTCGGTGAGGCTCCATGGGCATTGCACGCCCGTCAATTGCTTGAGCGGGGTGACCATGCCGGTGGAGATGGCCAGCGCCAGCACCAGGCAACCCAACTCGCGGCGCCAACTGGAAAGGCCCGACCAGAGGAAGCTGAGGATCAACGCACCGACCGAGAGCAGTCCTACGCCGATCACTGCCTGCTTGACCCAGTCGTGCAGCACGGTCTCCAGGAAGTAGCTGCGCCGCCCGATGAATTGACCGGCCGAGGGATCGAACATCAGCTTGGCCAGGTCCATGTCCAGGGAGGTGAGTTCGAGCAACAGCAGCGCCACCGCGACCGCCAGCGGAACACCCAGGTACAGCCAGAGATTGATCGGACGGGGACGGGTGGGGTGCATGGCGGCTCCTGAGGCACGGGCTTAAGGCAAAAGATCGGGCATTCTCGGGCTGTCGCTATGCTGGGTGCGTGAAGCTTGCGTGAAAAAAACGTCAGTTGCCTTGAATGTTCGTCAAGGCTGGCGATGCCTGGCCATTGGCCGTAAGCTGCGCCTGCCGCGCACAGCGAAGCGCCGCACAGGAGACCCCGATGCGCATTCTACTGGTTGAAGACAACCGCGATATCCTCGCCAACCTGGCCGACTACCTGGGCATGAAAGGCTACACCGTCGACTGCGCCCAGGACGGCCTGTCGGGCCTGCACCTGGCCGCCACCGAACACTACGACCTGATCGTGCTCGACATCATGCTGCCGGGCATCGATGGCTATACCCTGTGCAAGCGCCTGCGCGAAGACGCCCGCCGCGACACCCCGGTGATCATGCTCACCGCCCGCGACCAGTTGGACGACCGCCTGCAGGGCTTCCGTTCCGGGGCCGACGATTACCTGCTCAAACCGTTCGCCCTGTCCGAGCTGTCGGCGCGCATCGAAGCGGTGCTGCGTCGCGCCCAGGGCGGCGGGCGGCGCACCTTGCAAGTGGCCGACCTGAGCTACGACCTGGACACTCTGGAGGTAACCCGGCAGGGCAAGCTGCTCAAACTCAACCCCGTGGGCCTGAAACTGCTGGCGGTGCTCATGCAGAAAAGCCCGCACGTGCTGCGCCGCGAGGTGCTCGAAGAGGCCCTGTGGGGCGATGACTGCCCCGACAGCGACAGCCTGCGCAGCCATGTGCACCAGTTGCGCCAAGTGATCGACAAACCGTTCGAAAAGCCCCTGCTGCATACCGTCCATGGCGTCGGCTATCGCCTCGCCGAGGGTCGCGATGGAGTTTAAGCAAAGCCTTGCCCAGCGCATCATCATCGCCTTCGCGTTGATGAGCGCGCTGGTCGCCGGGGCGTTCGCCTTCGGCATCGTCGCCACCGTCCACCTGGTCGAAGAGCGCCTTATTTCCTCGGTGCTCGGTGGCGATCTGCAGCGCCTGCTGCGCATGGACAGTGTCAGCGACTGGAGCCATCGCCCGCGTCCGGACCAGTTGTTCTACTTCGACGGCGGGCGCGACGATTTCGAGTTGCCCAAGGACCTGCGCCATCTGGAAGCCGGCTTCCATGAGGTGTTCCGCGACCAACTGTCCTACCACGCCATGGTCGAGGTGGTGGACGGCCGCCACTACGTCCTGCTGCAGGACCAGAGTGACTTCGAGGAGCGCGAACGGGTGCTGTTCGCCGTGGTGACCGTGGGCTTCGTGCTCAGCCTGGCGCTGGCGGCCTTCCTCGGCTGGCTGCTGGCGCGCCGGGTGATGGCGCCGGTGATCCGCCTGGCTCGCCAGGTGCGTCATCGCGATCAACTGCTCGGCCTGGCACCGCCGCTGGCACCGGACTACGCGGCCGATGAAGTCGGCCAATTGGCCGTGGCCTTCGACGACACCCTGGGTCGGCTGCGCGATGCGTTGACCCGCGAGCGCCTGTTCACCAGCGACGTCAGCCATGAGTTGCGCACCCCGCTGATGGTGCTGGCCACCTCGTGCGAGTTGCTGATGGAAAATCCAGGGTTGGACAGCCGGTCACGCAGCCAGGTGGAGCGCATCGCGCGGGCCACCGAGGAAATGCGCGAGCTGGTCAAGACCTTCCTGATGTTGGCGCGTGCCCAGCGCGACGAAGGGGCGGTGGCCTCGCGGGCGAGCCTGCGCGAGGTGGGCGACGACCTGATCGGTGTCTGGCGCGACACCATCGAGCAGAAAGGCCTGACGCTGTACTACGACGGTCGGGTCAGCGCCAGTGCCACCCTGTACAACGCCACCTTCCTGCAATCGGTGATGGGCAACCTGCTGCGCAATGCGGCGCACTACACCGACAGCGGCTATATCCGCCTGAGCCTGGAAGCCAGTGGCTTCAGCGTCGAGGACAGCGGTGTGGGCATTCCGGAGGAACAGCGCGAGGCCATGTTCAAGCCCTTCGTACGCGGCGACGAGCGGCGTGGCGAAGGGCTCGGCCTGGGCCTTTCGCTGGTACAGCGGATCTGCGATGACCAGGGCTGGCGGGTGACCCTCACCGCGACCTCGCCCCACGGCTGTCGCTTTCAGGTCGATCTCAGCCAGGGCAGCCCGGTGCTCCAAGAGCAAGAGCCGGCCCAGTAGCAGCGCGGGGCTGTTCAAGCCCCGCTGATCTCATACCCTCTTCGACATATCTCGTAAGACCTATCTCCTTGGTGTGACAGATTTTTCACACGGTCATGACCTGATGCCGACGCTTGCCCGCCTAAGGTGGCCGGCATCGATTCAGGAGACCGTCCATGCGTAGCCCTATCAAACTCGCGTTTTCCGAAAAGTACGATCAGCAACACGCGCGGGAGTACTTGCTCAAGCACCAGGAAGGGCTGGCCCGGCGGCTGTCCCACGCGCGCGACGAGCAACTCGCCCGGCGCGCCCTGACGCTGGCCGGTGAACCGGGTCTGGTGCTCGATTTGCCGTGCGGTGCCGGCCGCTTCTGGCCGTTGCTGGCAGAAAAGCCCAACCGCGTGATCATTGGCGCCGACAACTCGGCGGCGATGATCGAGACAGCCTGTGCCGCGCAATCGCCAGAGGTAGTGGCGCGGGTACGACCTTTGCAGACTTCCGCCTTTGCCATCGATTTGCCTGATAACGCGGTTGACAGCATCTTCTGTATGCGTCTGCTGCACCACATCGGCGATCCCGCTCACCGCAAGCAGATTCTTTCTGAATTTCAGCGGGTTAGTCGCGACAGCGTGATACTTTCGCTGTGGGTGGATGGCAACTTCAAAGCCTGGCGCCGGCAGAAGCTCGAGGCACGCCGCCGCGCCAAGGTGGAGCAGGACAGTTACCAGAATCGCTTTGTGTTACCTGCTGCTACGGTTGAGCAGGAATTTGTTTCGGCGGGCTTCAGGATTCAGGAACGACTGGACTTCCTCCCGTTCTATGCCATGTGGCGAGTTTATGTATTACGCAAGGGGTAACGGCTTCATGGCAACAGTTCGGGATCAGACGTCGCGGTTCGACTATTACTGGCAGCAGCAGGGCGAGTGGGTCGAAGCGCCGAACCAGCGCCGCGGTGGCGAAAGCGGCGTTCAGCGTCTGGACGATGGTAGCGGTCACCTGCTCTACGCCAAGCGTCAGGTAGGCCATATCTATCGCAGCCTGTTGCACCCGTTTGGCCGTCCGACGGTGTTGCGCGAGCTGGATGCGCTCACCAGTTTCGAACAACTGGGGGTACGTGTTCCGCGCATCGTGTTCGCCGGTGCCGAGCGCGACGCCGACCAGCAATGGCGTGCGCTGTTGGTCAGCGAGGCGCTGGACGGGTTCGTCGACCTGGATACGTGGCATGCCGAGGGCGCCCGTGAGCGTTACCCGCAGGTGCTGCACGAGCGCATGCTCGAAGAACTGGCGGCCAATCTGGCGCGCATGCACCTGGGGCATTGGCAACACGGCTGCCTGTACGGCAAGCATGTTTTTGTAAAGGTGATCGGCGAGGATGATCAGATGCGCGCTGAAGTGGCGTTGCTGGATCTGGAAAAATGCCGCCGACGCATCAGTTGTCAGCGTGCTGCCTACAACGACTTGCGCCAGCTTCGGCGCCATTCGTCGCTGAACACGGCAGAATTTGAAACTCTGCTCTACTTTTATCAGAGTGCGTTTGGCAGCGCTGTCAAAGGGTTAGGGTAATGAAACTAGAAATAGCTCGAGCTTTGTTCCTGGTCGGGGCGTTGGGTGTGACCACCGTCGCTGCTGCCTCTTGGGGCGAAGCGCGGCCCACGGTGTTCAGCAAGAGCGATGCTGCCGGCCAGTGCGCGTTGCCGCGTGTGGCCAAGGCGGAGCAGCGGCAGGCGAAACCGGATAATGATCTATTGCTGTTTCTGTTCGGCATGCGCCAAGGCTTGAGGCCGTTTGGCTGACGCCTGGATTTTCCAGCACTTCAGGGCCGCTTCGCGGCCCTTTGCGTTTTTGCCGAAAACATGCTGTCTCAGCAACGTGGCCCGGGCAGGCCTGGATCATCCCACCAGATGCAGGTGGTTATCCCACAATCCTGAAGGCAGGTTCAGCGGCTGACCCACCAGCTCGCGCTGTCGGCAGTCGTAGAACCGGCAACGCCCTTGCCCGGAGGTCACCACAAAACCGTCTGCGACAGCGCCAACGCCGGCACAGTCAGGCATCGGCGCATCGAGTTTCACCGCGCCGCTGTCCATGTCCCAGATGAACAGTCGATTGGCCCGCGGCGCGGTCAGCGCTACCAGGCGAAGGTCGCTGTGCACCGCGACGCTGGCGGTGTACTGGGCCATCGACTGCAACTGCCGATCCGCTACCGGAAACGCTTGGAACGGCTGACCGGGGCGCTTGATCGCCAGTAGCTCGGCGGTCTCCTCGGCACCGCCCATGAACTGCTGGCAGGCCAGGATGGTGCCGTCGGTGCCCACCGCCAAATGGCGCACGCTGTTCATCTGCTGGTTCAGGGTTTCCTTGCTCAGCAGCGTGCCGTCGCGTTGCATCAGCACCAGGCTCGGTTCCATGGCATCGAGGTTCATTTCCACCCGGCTTTCGGCCTCGGTGCGAATGCCGCCGTTGGCCACCACCAAGGTTTCGCCGTCGGGCATCCAGGCCACCTCGTGAGGGCCAATACCGTGGGTGGACAGTTCACCCGTGTACACCAGACGCTCGCCCTCGAACCGGTACACCCCCAGCACGCCACGTCCAGGATCGCGGGTGTCATTCTCGGTGGTGTACAGCCATTGGCCGTCCTTGTGGATGACCGCGTGGCCATAGAAATGCCGGTTCGGCTGCGAGGCGAGGGTTTGCAGCAGGCGTCCGTCGCGCAGGTCGATCAGGTAGCTCTCGGTGCCGGGACGGCGGGCCACGAACAGCGCGATCGGCTGTTCGGGGTGATGGATGATGGCATGGCAACGCTGGGCCACTTGGGTGGCGAACACTTGAGTGCCGTCGAGGCGATAGGCCACGGCATAGTGGCCGCCCTCGGTGTCGTCGCGCGCCGACAGCAACAGCGGCTCGCTGCCCTTGTTGCGCATCAGCGTCCAGCCGCCGAGCGTCAGGGCGCTGAGCAGTACGCTACCGAGTTTGAGGGCCTGGCGTCGCAGCATGATCAGTCACCGTCGTTGGCATTGAAGCCCAGCTGAATGTTCAACGCCTTGGCCAATTCGCCTTCGTGCAGGCGGTGGACAACGTTGAGGCTGTCGTAGATCTGGTTGAGGGTTTGCTTGCCGGTATCGTCCGCGAGCAGTTCGCCCAGGGTCTTTTGATTGTCGGCCAGCAGCTTGGCTGAAGTGGCGTAGGCATCGTCGATCTTTTGTGCCAGCGCGCTCTGGTCCTTGCCCAGCAGTCCGCGCAGGCCCTTGTTGTCGACGCCGGTCCAGACCGTTTCAGCCGCCTTGAGCGATGCTTCCAAGCTCTTGAGCGAGGAATGGCTGCGCCAGGCCTCGGCTTGCAGTGGCTGGACGATACCTTTGCTCTGGCGACCCATGGGGGCACCGAGTTTCTTCTTCAGCGTGTCCAGTGCGGTGACCTGGGCCCGCAGCAAATCGGCGATGGCCTCGTGGGAATCGGCGTAGCGCTGGTTGGGGAACTTGGTCATCTGCGAGAGCATGCCGTCGGTGCTGTTCCAGCTCTTGAGGATCTCCTCGGCCAGGGCTTTCTGGTGCTCGGCGATGGCCACCAGCAGCGGGCAGTAGCGCGCCTTCTGCTCGGCGCTGGCGATGTCCGGCTTGCTGTCGAAGAGAATGTACTCGTAGGCCGACAGGCCACGCACCACCACGCTGGCCTTGCTCAGCGCCTGGGCATCGACCGGCGTGTCGCCAGCCACCAGTTGCTCGACCTGGCGACCGACCAGGTTCTTCTTGTCTGGCCAGAATTGCACTTGCCAGGCGCGGTTGCCTTCGGCCAGCGGTCCGACCAGCAGCGGCTGCAGTTCAGCCCAGGCTTTCTGCGCGTTGAGGAAGTCGGCGCGGGCGCTGTCCAGGCTCTCTTTGCCTTCGCAGTAGGCCAGCGCGCTGGCGGCCAGCTGACGGTCGGCTTCGACCCAGCGGCTGTAGGTGGGCAGGATCACCTGCTGGGCGATGGCGGCCGAGGTGACGGCTTGCGGATCCTGCGGCGAGCAGGCGCCCAGGGCGATGGCGGCGAGGCTGGTGAACAACAGTTTGGGTCGGAACATGCCCGGCTCCTTGCGCGATTACAGTGAGTTCAGGAACGCCAGCAGCGCGGCGCGCTGCTCGGCATCGAAGGTCAGTACGTGACGGCGTGCGGCCTCGGCTTCGCCCCCGTGCCAGAGCACGGCTTCGAGCAGGTTGCGCGCGCGGCCATCATGCAGGAACTGGGTGTGGCCGCTGACGGTTTCGCTCAGGCCGATGCCCCACAGCGGCGGGGTGCGCCAGTCCTGACCACCGGCAGCGAACTCGCTGCGGTTGTCGGCCAGGCCCGGCCCCATGTCGTGCAGCAGCAGGTCGCTGTAGGGGCGAATCAGCTGATTGGCCAACTCCGGCTCGCTGTTGCTGCCGGTGGTGAATTGCGGGGTGTGGCAGCCTTGGCAGCCCGCTTGGAAGAACAAGGTCTTGCCGGTCAGGACCTGGGGTGCATCGACCTTGCGCCGCGCGGGCACGGCGAGGTTGCGGGTGTAGAAGGTGAGCAGCCGCAGGATGTTGTCGCTGACTTCCTTCTCGCCGTTCAGGCCGTCACCGTTGGGCGCGGCCAGGCACTCGACCTGCGCTGCTGTGCAGTCGTCCTCGGGCTTGAGGGTGCTGGTCAGGCCCATGTCGCCGGCCAAGGCGTGCACGTTCTGCTGGTTGACGTTCGGTTGCCCGGCCTTCCAGCCGAAGCGGCCGACCACGGTCTTGCCCTGGGCGTCGTCCCAGACCCGATTGGCGCGGCCACGAATGCCGTCGCCGTTGCGGTCCTGCGGGTCTTCGTTGGCCAGGATCGCGGCTTCGGGAATGGCTTCGAGCAGGCCGAGGCCTATCATCGGTGGCGCGATGCGCGCGGAGAAACGGGTGTCGGGGTGCATCGGGCCGTACCCGAGCTGGGTGATCTGCAGGCGCGGGCGGCGCAATTCGACCTGGTAGCCATCCTCGAAAGTGACCGGCTCGACGCTGTAGTCCACCCGCACCTTGGCCTCGGGGCGCACGCCGGGAATGGCCATGTCCTGCAATTGAGTGCCGTAGACCGGCTCGGGCACCACGCCCAGGCGCTGGATTTCCTTGACGTAGGCGGGTTGGTCAGGAATCGACACGCGCACCAGCATCGACACGGCATTGTTCGAATCGGCCTCGGGCGGGTGCCCGCGACCGTCGCGCACATGGCAGTTCTGGCAGGCGTTGGTGTTGAACAGCGGGCCCAGGCCGTCGCGTGCGGTGGTGGTGGACGGCGCGATGACCCAGGGATTACGGAAGAAGCTGTTGCCGACGCTGAAATCCAGGCGCCGCTCGGGCGTGAGATTGGCCGATGGCATGGAATAGGCATTGCGGTCGCTGCGCAGCACCGTCGCCTGGCCGCCGGACAGGGCTTCGCCGGGCTCGGCCTGGGTGAAGCGCGGGGCGTCGTCACAGGCGGCCAGGACGCTAGCCAGCAGCAAGAGGGGCAGTCGGGACAGCGGCGAGGACATCGACAATCCTGAGCATGAGCGAAAAACCGGCGGCAAGCTTAGCAAAACGGGGATGTTTGAATAAGAGCAATTTGCAACTACCGGGTGAAAAGCCTGTTGCCAGTGCACAGGACCAGGATCGCCCGCCACGCCTGCTCCATGAAAAAGGGCGACCCGAAGGCCGCCCTTTTTAGTCACCTTGCCCGAATCAGAACTCGTGGTCTGCGGTATCCGGGTTCAGGTTGTCGATGCCCAGCTTGCCGGCGGCCTGCTCGATGGCGCCGGTCTGCTTGACCAGGGCGGCGATGGCGTCGCGCACGATCTGATTGCCGGCGGCATTGTCGGCAGCGATCAGTTGGTCGTAGTGCTCGCCCTTGAGCGCGTGGTCGACGATCACCTGGATCTTCGCCTCGGTGTCCTGCAGGTCGGCCTTGAGCGTAGCGTCGGTGGCCGGGTCGATCTTGGCCACCAGCGACGACAGGCTCGGGCCGCTGACCTTGGAGCCGTCGGGACGGGTGTACTCGCCCAGATAGACGTTGCGGATGCCCTTGGCGTCGTAGAAGTGCGACCAGTGGGTGTTGTCGCTGAAGCAGTCGTGCTCGTCTTCAGGCGAGTTGGCTTCCAGCGAGACTTTCATGCGCTCGCCCGCCAGTTCGCCCAGCGACAGGCTGCCCATGCCGAACAGCATCTTGCGCAGGCCGTCCTTGACCGGCTCGGCTTCCAGCGAGGCGCGGTAGTTGTCGGCGACGTTCGGTGCCCAGTTGTCGACCATCTCCTGCAGGTCGCTGACCAGCAGATCGGTCACCGCCTTGAGGTAGGCGCGGCGACGGTCGTTGTGACCACCGGTGGCGCCTGGACCTTCCAGGTAGTCCGACGCTGGACGGTTGCCGGCGCCAGGGCCGGTGCCGTTGAGGTCCTGGCCCCAGAGCAGGAATTCGATGGCGTGGTAGCCGGTGGCGACGTTGGCCTCCGAACCGCCGAGCTCGTTCAGGCTGGCGAGCTTCTCGGGGGTGATGTCCTTGACGTCGATCTTGTCTTCGCCCACCTGGATTTCCGGGTTGGCGATGATGTTGGCGTTGGCTGCCGGGTTGCCCAGGGCGTGCTCGTAGCTCTTGTCGACGTAGTCGATCAAGCCTTCGTCCAGCGGCCAGGCGTTCACCTGACCTTCCCAGTCGTCGATGATGGTGTTGCCGAAGCGGAAGGCCTCGCTTTGCAGGTACGGAACGCGCGAATCGACCCAGGCCTGCTTGGCGGCCTTGAGGGTGTCGTCGTTGGGTTGGGCGAGGAATGCGTCGATGGCGGTTTGCAGGTGCTTGGCGGTGCTCAGCGAGTCGCTGTAGACCGCGTGGACCATGTCGGCATACTGCTTGACCACGGCCTTGGCCGCTGCCTCGTCGACCGCTGCCGGCGCGCTGGCAGCGGTGCTGGCAGCCGGTGCCTGGGCTTGCGGGGCGGCAGCCTTGTCGTCCTTGCCTTCGCCGCAACCGGCGAGAGCGATGGCGATGGCCAGCAGACTGGCGGAGGCCAGAGGCATTCGAATCATTGTGAGTATCCCTGCGTCGTGTGGTTGGACCATGTGGTGCGGCCGGTGCGTGATGGCACGCTGAACCGGCACATGATGCGAAAGATTTGCATTTGATGTAAAGCGTCAGTCGCGCTTTTCGCGAAAATGGCGTTGCCGCGACCTTCGAGGTCGCTGCCGATCAGAGCACCGACACCTGGTTGCGCTGGGCCTGCTTGAGGAAGGCCGTGAGTTCACGCGCCGGCAGCGGCTTGCTGTAGTGGTAGCCCTGACCTTCGTGACAGCCTTGGGCGATGATGTAGGTTTCCTGCTCGGCGGTTTCCACGCCTTCGGCGATGACCTGCATGCCCAGGCTCTTGCCCAGTTGGATGATGGCGCGAACGATGGTGGCGTCGTCATCGTCGTCGAGCAAATCCTGGACGAAACTCTTGTCGATCTTGATCTTGTCCAGCGGCAGCGACTTCAGGTAACTGAGCGAGGAATAACCGGTGCCGAAGTCGTCGATGGCGATCAGCGCGCCGGAGCGGCGCAGACTGAGCAGGTGCTGGGCGGCGGTGCTGATGTCTTCCATCAGGCCGGTTTCGGTGACCTCCAATTCCAGGCTGCGCGGCGGCAAGCGATAGGCCTGCAACAGGTTGTTGACCACCCGTGGCAGCTCGGCGTGGTGCAATTGCACGGTGGACAGGTTGACGGCCATGCGCAGGTCACTGAAGCCCAGGTCGTGCCATTCGCGCAGTTGACGGCAGGCCTGGTCGAGCACCCATTCGCCAATGCTGATGATGTTGCCGTTCTGCTCGGCCAGGGGAATGAACTGGTCCGGCGGCACCATGCCCAGCTCTGGATGCTGCCAGCGCAGTAGCGCCTCGACGCCCACCACGCGGTTGTCGCGGTAGCTGATCTGCGGCTGGTACACCAGGTACAGCTGGTTACGCGGCAGCGCCTCGCGCAGGTCCTTTTCCAACTCGCGGCGGCGGCGCATTTCGCTGTCGACGCTGGCGCTGTAGAACTGGTAGCGGTTGCGCGAGCGGGCCTTGGCCAAGGTCATGGTCTGCTCGGCTTTTTGCAGCAGCTTTTCGGTGCTGTCGCCATCTTCGGGGAACAGGGTGATGCCGATGGTGGCGCGCAGGCGGATTTCCTGGTGGTCGAGGGCGAACGGGGTGTCCAGGTCGTCGAGAATGCTCTGCGCCAGTTCCGCCGCTTCGTAGGGCTGTTCGATATTGGCCTGGACCAGGGCGAACTGGTCGCCGCCCAGGCGCGCCAGGGCACCGAGCCGACCGCTGTGGGCACGCAGGCGGTCGGCCAGGGCCAGCAGCAATTGGTCGCCCACTTGGTAGCTGAATTGCTCGTTGATGCCTTTGAAGTCGTCCAGTCCCACGCACAGCACCGCCACCCGGTGCTGCAGACGTCCGGCATCGGCCAGGATCTTGTCCAACTGCTGCTGCAGTTGCTGACGATTGGCCAGGCCGGTGAGGAAGTCGTACTGAGCCATGCGCTGCAGGCTGGTCTCGGCTTCGTGGCGCAGGTGGGTGTTGCGCTCGATGGAGGCCAGCAGTTGGTTGGCCGTGTCGACCCACAGCCCCAGTTCGTTGCGTTCATGGCCCTTGAGCTGGGGAATCTGGTGCTGACTGGGTCGATCCGGATTGATCTGGGTTAGGTGCTCGATGATCCTCGACAGCGGTTTGGTCAACAGCCAGTGGTAGACCAGATAAAGCACCAGGCCCATGGCCAGGGCGCGCAGCACGCCGGAGATGAAAATGATCACCGCATTGACCAGGAAGCCCTCGCCATAGCTGGCGGTGTCGAGGGTGATGCTGAGGTCGCCGTAGTACTCGCTGTAGGGGCCACGACCGACCAGTTGCGTGGTGTAGGTGCGTTCCTGGCCGAGGATCAGGTCGGTCAGCCAGCGCAGTGGCATGTCCTGCAGCGGGCGGGATTTCTGCGCGAGCATGGTCTCGTTGGGGTGGCCGATGGAGGCCATGCGCACCGACTGGTCCTGGAACAGACCTTCCATGACCTGCATGCCCATCTCTCGGTCGAGACTGTAGACCGCCTGGGTGGACGGATCGCGGAACATGTCGAGGATGCGCTGGGCGTCGTTGTCGACGGCCTGGCGGGTCTTGTAGGTGTCATAGACGATCTGCGCGCAACTGAGCACCACGCCCACCGCGAGCGCCGCCAGCAGCACGACCCTGAGCAACTTGACGGACAAGCTGTTCCGAAATTCCAGCTTCAAAGGGGGTTCCTTAATCCATGCGCATGCCATTATTTTGCCATCAACCCTGGCAATACACTATCGACCGATTGCCGCGGCAGGCGAGGAGCCCGTCGCTGGATGCACCCTGATGATTGTATCGGTTAAGCGACCCGGGGACTTGAATGTCCTGCGTCAACTTTCCAGATGGTTGATGTTAGCGCGCTATGGGCGCGGGGCAAGAGCGTGAGGGGCGGATAATGCCTCCCTCCGTGCAGTACGGCTGCAAGGGCGCACACCCGAAAACGAAAAACCCGGCAAATGCCGGGTTTTCGTGGAGCTGGAGCTGATCAGGCCTTGAAGGTCTTGCCTTCGAACTGCTCGGCCACGAAGGCCCAGTTGACCAGGTTCCAGAACGCCTCGACGTACTTCGGACGCAGGTTGCGGTAGTCGATGTAGTAGGCGTGTTCCCAGACGTCGCAGGTCAGCAGCGGGGTGTCGCCGCTGGTCAGCGGGTTGCCGGCACCGATGGTGCTGGCCAGGGCCAGGGAGCCGTCAGCCTTCTTCACCAGCCAGCCCCAGCCGGAGCCGAAGGTGCCGACCGACGTCTTGGTGAACTCTTCCTTGAACTTGTCGAAGGAACCGAAGGCAGCGTTGATGGCATCGGCCAGGGCGCCAGTCGGCTGGCCGCCGGCGTTGGGCGCCAGGCAGTTCCAGTAGAAGGTGTGGTTCCAGACCTGCGCGGCGTTGTTGAAGATGCCGCCCGACGACGTCTTGACGATGTCTTCCAGCGACTTGCCTTCGAATTCGGTACCTGGGACCAGGTTGTTCAGGTTCACGACGTAGGTGTTGTGGTGCTTGTCGTGGTGATACTCCAGGGTTTCCTTGGAGATGTGCGGCTGCAGGGCATCGTGGGCGTAGGGCAGCGGCGGCAATTCAAAAGCCATGGTGGATCTCCTGATTCAGGTCTAGTTCGCGGTTTGCGCAGGGCCGATCACGGGCGGCCCTTTGTACGTCGGCGAGTCTTTACTCTTTGCGACGTAAGCGTTCGATCATAGCACCGGCCCCCGCGCATAACCACGCAACAACTATAGGGATTAAGGGTTCCGGCGCGAGGGTGGCGACAGCGACAGGAGGCCGCGTGGCGATCAGCCGAGAATCAACTGCGCTGCCACCGCGAACATCATCACCGCGACCATCAGGTCCAACAGTCGCCAGGTCGTTGGGCGCGCCAGCCAGGGCGCGAGCCAGGCGGCGCCCAGCGCGAGGGTGAAGAACCACACCAGCGAAGCGCTCGCAGCCCCTGCCACATAGGCGCCGGGGACGCTCTGCTGGGCGCCCAGCGAGCCGATCAGCAGCACGGTGTCGAGGTACACATGGGGGTTGAGCAGGGTCACCGCCAGGGCGCTGAGCAGTACCGCGCGCCGTGAGCGCAGGCCCTGGCCCTCCTGCTGCGCCAGGCTCTGTTTCGAGCAGGCGCGCTGCAGCGCCTTGGCGCCGTACCCGATCAGGAACAGCGCGCCGCCCCAACGCGCCGCCGCCAGCAACATCGGGTTGTGGGCCAGCACGGTGGCCAGCCCGAACACACCCGCGGCCACCAGCAGCGCGTCGCAGGCCACACACAGCAGCGCCACGGGCACATGGTGTTCGCGGCGCAGACTCTGGGCCAGGACGAACGCGTTCTGCGTACCGATGGCCATGATCAGGCCGAAGGCCACCAACATGCCGTTCATATAACTTTGCCACATGGCCATAGACTCCAAGAGCGCCACTGCACGGTGCGACGCGGGTTACATGAGAAGAGGCTGGCCATTGTGCGGAGCGCAGAGGTATAAGAAAAACAAATAAAGCTGATTAGGCATTAGTGAAATCGATGTTCGACTACAAATTGCTCGCCGCACTGGCGGCCGTCATCGAGCAGGGTGGGTTCGAGCGGGCTGCTCAGGTGCTGGGCCTGTCGCAATCGGCGGTGTCGCAACGCATCAAACTGCTCGAGGCGCGGGTCGGCCAGCCAGTGCTGGTGCGCGCCACGCCGCCAAGCCCGACCGAGGTCGGGCGGCAATTGCTCAACCATGTCCAGCAGGTGCGCCTGCTCGAGCGCGACCTGCAGCGTCAGGTGCCGGCACTGGACGAGCAGGGCATCCCTGAGCGCCTGCGTATTGCGTTGAATGCCGACAGCCTGGCCACCTGGTGGGCAGGTGCGGTGGGCGATTTCTGCGCTGGCCAGCAGGTGCTGCTGGACCTGGTGGTGGAGGACCAGGACGTCGGCCTGCGGCGCATGCGCGCCGGCGAAGTGGCGGCCTGCCTGTGTGGCAGCGAACGGCCAGTGGCCGGCGCACGCAGTCTGGCGCTAGGAGCGATGCGTTACCGCGCGCTGGCCAGTCCGGCCTTCATGGCCCGATATTTCCCTCGCGGCTTCGAGGTCGCGCGCCTGGCCCGCGCGCCCGCCGTGGTCTACGGCCCCGACGACTTCCTGCAACACCGTTACCTCGCGTCCCTGGGCCTGGGCGACGGCTTCATCCATCACCTGTGTCCATCCTCCGAAGGTTTTCTGCGTCTGACCGAAGCCGGACTTGGCTGGGGACTGGTGCCTGAGTTGCAAGCGCGCGAGCCGTTGGCCAGCGGCCAGTTGGTGGAAATCTGCAGCGATACCCCCATCGACGTGCCGTTGTACTGGCATCATTGGCGCAATGGCGGGCAACTGCTCGGCGACTTGACCGAACACCTGCGCCAGGCGGCGCCGGCGTGGCTGGTGCCCTTGTAGGCACGGGCAGCGTCAACTGCATCTGTAATCTGGCAAGGCGGAGTCTTACATGCGAATTCTGGTCACCGGCGCAAGCGGCTTCATCGGCGGGCGCTTTGCGCGCTTCGCCCTGGAGCAGGGCCTGCAGGTAAGGGTCAACGGCCGTCGCGCCGAGGGCGTCGAGCATCTGGTCAAGCGCGGCGCGCAGTTCATTCCGGGTGACCTGGGCGATGCCGAGGTGGCTCGGCGGTTGTGTCAGGGCGTCGAGGCGGTGGTGCATTGCGCCGGGGCCGTGGGCACCTGGGGGCGTTATCAGGACTTCCATCACGGCAACGTGGTGCTCACCGAGAACGTGGTCGAAGGTTGCTTGAAAGAGCATGTACGGCGCCTGGTGCACCTGTCCTCGCCGTCGATCTGCTTCACCGGCCGCTCGCGGTTGGAGGTGCGTGAGGACCAGGTGCCGCGGCGCTTCCACGACCACTACGCGCTGACCAAGCACCTGGCCGAACAGAAAGTCTTCGGTGCCCAGGAGTTCGGTCTCGAGGTGCTGGCTCTGCGCCCGCGCCTGGTCACCGGGGCCGGCGACGCCAGCATCTTCCCGCGGCTGATGCGCCTGCAGCAGAAGGGTCGCCTGGCGATCATCGGCAATGGTCTGAACAAGGTCGACTTTACCAGCGTGCACAACCTCAACGAGGCGTTGCTCAGCGCCCTGTTCGCCGACGCGCCGGCCCTCGGCCAGGTCTATAACATCAGTAACGGCCAGCCATTGCCGGTGTGGGATGTGGTCAATTACGTGATGCGCCAGATGCAACTGCCGCAGGTCACCCGCTACCGCTCCTACGGCTTGGCCTACAGCATGGCCGCCGTCAACGAGGCCGCTTGCCTGCTCTGGCCTGGCCGCCCGCAACCCACCTTGAGCCGCACGGCGGTGCAGGTGATGAGCCAGGATTTCACCCTCGATATCAGCCGCGCCCGGCATAATCTGGACTATCGCCCCAAGGTCAGTCTGTGGACCGCCTTGGATGAATTCTGCACGTGGTGGCAGCACCTGCCGGGCTCGCGCTGAATCCGCCGAACCGGTCACGGTCATCACGACGTCGCCTGCTCTGTTTATAATGCGCCTTTTTGCTATCAGTTCGGTCGACCTAACCCATGCGCAACGATGCCCACGATGATTTCGATGACGTTCCTGTTCTCAGAGCCGGTACGCCCGACGATGACGAACTGCTGCCGACCCGTGTGGCCCGCGTGCGCCAGAAGGCCGAACGTCCCGCCAGCAGCGGGCCACTGTGGGCGCTGCTGGTGGCCTCGTTCGTTGCCCTCGGCGGCCTTGGCTGGTGGAGTTATCAGCAGATTTCGCTGATGGAGCAGCAACTGGTCGCCACCCAGGAAAGTTTCGCCCGCATCAGCGAAGAAGCGGCGGGTCGGTTGCAGGTGATCAGCGGCAAAGTGGAGGCGAGCGAGTCGAGCAACAGCTCTGGCAGCGAAGCCCTGAAGCAGCAGATCAGCCAGTTGCAGGCGGCGTTGGCCGAGCAGGGCAAGCAGCAGGAAGGTGTCGCTGGTCAGGCGGGTGATATGGGCAAGCGTCTGGAGCAGGTGCTGGAGCAGACCGCCGCGCAGCAGAAAGCGCTCACCGAGATGCAGGCCCAGTTGCAAGAGCAGCTCAAGGCGGTGAATGGCGAGCTGGCGGCGCTCAAGTCGGGTCAGGTGGACGGTGGCAAGCTCGATGGTCAGCTCAAGAGTCTCAGTGGCGAGGTGGCCAACCTGAAGAAGCAAGGCGCGGCCATCGACAGCCTCGCCCAGGATGTGCTGGTGCTCAAGAGCCAGGCCGACAACCGTCCGGCCGCGCAGGCTGCGGGGGCGTCCGTGCAGGAATTCGATGCCTTCCGTGGCCAGACCACCCGCAGTCTCAACACCTTGCAGAGCCAGATCCAGAACCTGCAGCAGCAGATCAACGCCCGGCCCTGACGGGCGCATGCCACACGCTTGGACCGTCAAGCGGCCCTGACGTGTGGCGACGGCTCACAGGCGTGGATAGTCGATGTAACCCACCGGGCCTTTGCCGTAGAAGGTTTCAGGGTGCGGCTCGTTCAGCGCAGCATCGGACGCCAGACGCGCTGGCAGATCCGGGTTGGCGATGAAGGGTACGCCGAACGCCACGGCATCGGCCTTGCCGCTGGCCAGGGCGGCATTGGCGCTGGCTTTGGTGAAGCGCTCGTTGACGATGTAAGGACCGCCGAACGCTGCCTTGATCTGCGGGCCGAGGCTGTCGTCGGATTCCTTCTCGCGCGAGCAGATGAAGGCGATGCCGCGCTTGCCCAACTCCCGCGCAACGTAGGTGAAGGTCTCGCTGCGGTTGGCGTCGCCCATGTCATGGGCATCGGCCCGTGGCGCCAGGTGCATGCCGACGCGCGCAGCGCCCCACACCTCGATCACCGCATCGGTGACTTCCAGCATCAACCGCGCACGGTTTTCCAGCGAACCGCCGTACTGGTCGGTGCGCTGGTTGGTGCTGCTCTGCAGGAACTGGTCGAGCAGGTAGCCGTTGGCGCCGTGGATCTCCACGCCGTCGAAGCCGGCGGCCTTGGCGTTCTCTGCGCCCACCCGGTAGGCCTCGACGATGTCGGCGATTTCTTCGGTGTCCAGCGCGCGCGGCGTGGGGTAGTCGCTCAGCGGACGCACCAGGCTCACATGGCCTTCAGGCTTGATCGCGCTGGGCGCCACCGGCAGTTCGCCGTTGAGGTAGGACGGGTGGGAGATGCGCCCGACATGCCACAGTTGCAGGAAGATTCGCCCGCCGGCAGCGTGCACCGCCTGGGTCACGTTGAGCCAGCCGCGCACCTGCTCGGTGGACCAGATGCCGGGGGTGTCCGGGTAGCCGACGCCCATGGGCGTCACCGAGGTGGCTTCGCTGAGAATCAGCCCAGCGCTGGCACGCTGCACGTAGTACTCGGCCATCAGCGCATTGGGCACGCGGCCTTCGTCGGCGCGGCAGCGGGTCAGCGGGGCCATGATGATGCGGTTGGGCAGGGTCAGGTCGCCCAGGGTGATCGGATCGAAAAGCGTGGTCATGTCAGAAGCCTCGCAAGGGTAGGGTGGACGGTGAAGGCAGCGCCCGAGGGCGCCGCACAAGTGGGGTAACGGTCAAAGCTCCTGGCTCATCTGTTCGAGGAAGGCCTGGATGGTCGACTCGTTGCGTTTGAAGAAATGCCATTGCCCGACCTTCTGGCTGCTGATCAGGCCAGCGCGCTGCAAGGTGGCCAGGTGCGCCGACACGGTCGATTGGGACAGGCCGCAGCGCTGGTCGATCTGCCCGGCGCACACGCCGAACTCGGTGCTGTGATGCTGTTCTGGGAAATGCGCGGCGGGGTCCTTGAGCCAATTGAGAATGTCTCGGCGGACCGGATGGGCCAGGGCTTTGATGATGTCGTCGAGGTCGAGGGGCATGGCTGGGCTCGTGGTCTGTAGCGATATATCGCGATAGAGCGAAATATAGATCGTCTGCTCACGATATACAAAGACCGAGCCGTTCTGAGTTGGTTCGAAATCGTTATATCGCGTTATAACGATATGTGCGGCGGCGGTGCTAGACTGCCGCCATGAATTATCTGGCACACCTCCACTTGGGCGGCCCTTCGCCCCAGCAACTGCTCGGCAGCCTGTATGGCGATTTCGTCAAAGGTTCGCTGCAAGGCCGCTTCGCTCCCGAACTCGAAGCGGCGATCAGGCTGCACCGTCACATCGATACCTATACCGACAGCCATCCCCTGGTGCTGGCCGCGCTGGCGCGCTTTCCCAAAGCGCGGCGGCGCTTTGCCGGCATCGTGCTCGACGTGTTCTTCGACCATTGCCTGGCCCTGCATTGGCAGGATTACGCCCAGCAGCCGCTGGCGCTGTTCACCGAGCGCTTCTACCAGGTGCTGCTAGCCGAGCCCGAGTTGCCAGGACGCCTGGCGCGGATTGCGCCGTTCATGGCCGCAGATGACTGGTTGGGGGCCTATGCCGATTTCGCGACGCTGGAGGCGGTGTTTCGAGGCATTGGGCGACGGCTGTCGCGGCCCGAAGCGCTGCTCGGCGTGATGGCTGAACTGGAAGCGTTGTACGAGCCACTGACGGCTGATTTCCGCGCCTTCTACCCGCAGTTGCAGGCATTCGCGGCAACGCGACGCTGAGCGCGCCGCGCCCGCGATGCCTCACGCCGCCCTGGCCTGGCGTTGCGGCAGCGGCTCGCTGTCATGCTCGGCATACAGCGCCAGGTGGATCGCCTGCTGAGCCTGCAATGCCAGCACCGCGCGTTCCTTGCCTTGGCTGTGCAAGGGCGGCAGCAGGTGGATCAGCACCTGACCAGGCGCCTGGCCGAACAGCCGCAGCAGGTGCGACAGCAAGTCGTCGTCGCCGACGAACGGCGCAATCGGGTCCGGCTCGCCCTCACGCAGGTATTGAATCGCTACTGGCTGGACCGGTGTGCCGTGATCGATGGCGCCCGCCAGCAGGCGCCCGTGGAAGGTACGCAGGGCGCGGCCATCGGTGGTGGTGCCTTCGGGGAAGATCAGCAGCGGGCAGGCCTGGCCCAGGCGCGCGCCGATCTGCTCGCGCAGGCGCTGGCTGTCGCCGCCGCCGCGACGGATGAACAAGGTGTCGGCCTTCTCCGCCAACCAGCCGGCCAGCGGCCACTGGCGCACTTCGGCCTTGGACAGGAACGACAGCGGCGTGAGCATGCCCAGCAATGGGATGTCGGTCCACGAAATGTGATTGCTGACCCACAGCATCGGCTGCTGCGGCAAGGTGCCGACCACCCGCACTTCGAAGGGCAGGGCGCCGACCAGCTGTTTCATGAAGCAGCAGCTCCAGCGCTGGCGGCGTTCGCTGCCGGCGCGCAGGCCAAGACGTTCGCCGACGGCGATGAGCGTGGCCATGGCCACGCCCAGCAGCAGCACCAGCATCAGGCGCACCAGGCGGGCACTGGCCCGCACGCTCGGCATCAGACCGCCGCCTTGAAGTGACGGGCGTAGCGCGGGCAGAGGTCGTCGCGCTTGAGCAGGATGAACACGTCGGCCACCTGGAAGTCTTCGTCCCAGCACGGTTCGCCGCAGATCTTCGCCCCCAGGCGCATGTAGGCCTTGAGCAGCGGCGGCATCTCGGTGATGACGTTGTTCGGCAAAGCCAGCGACGGCAGCGGCTTCTTCGGTTCGGCGCGCAGGTGTTCGTTACACAGGTAGCGTTCGCGCAGGCGCTGCATGATCGCATGGGCCTGAACGCCGCCATCCTGCATGGGGATGCTGGCGCAGCCCATCAGGTAGCTGTAGCGGCCCTCGTTGAGCACCTCGGCCAACTCGCCCCAGAGCACGGCGATGGTGCCGCCATTGCGGTAACCCGGATCGACGCAGGTGCGGCCCAGCTCGAGGATCGGGCCTTGCAGTTGCAGCAGCCCGTGCAGGCTGAATTCTTCTTCGCTGTAGAAACGCCCCAAGCTGCTGGCGGCCTGGTGGTCGAGCAGGCGGGTGGTGGCGACCAACTGCCCGGTGGCCAGATCGCGCACGCCGATGTGGCGGCAATGGATGTCGTAGTCGTCCATGTCCAGGCCGTGTTCGGCGCCCTTGAGCTTGGCCTTGAATTCGGCGCTGAACACCTTGTAGCGCAGGGCCTGGGCTTCCTGCAGGGCCGCGGCGCCGACCAGGCGTTCGGCTTGCAGACGGCGTTCAGTGCTGTTGTCGCCAGAGCGAGCGATCCGAGTCATTGCGAGTCTCCATAAGCCAGCCAAGGGCGGCCGGTCGGCTTTGTTGTGCAAGGTCAGCCTAGGTAGAGGCAGTGTCACCTCCATGACGCTTTGGTGATGCTTGCGTGACAGGCTGGGCGGTGCGCCGCCGCCGGATTGTCATGCGCAGATGGGAGGCTGCACGCAGTGCCTGCGGCGGGAGATGCTGATGTTCTGGAACAGAGGGTTGTGGTGCTATTTGCAGCTGTTCGCCTTGCCGGCGCTGGCCACGGCGTGGCCCGACAGCCAATGGCTGGAAGATCCCGCACACTATGATTGGCAAGCGGTGGATCGTTACGCCTTCGCCCCGCGCGATGACGTCGAGCGCCGTGGCGTGCGCAGCGACGCCCTGTTGATCGTGCGCGATGGCCACATCCTGCATGAACGCTACGCAGCGCCCACCACCGCCGACACGCCACACCTGACCTGGTCGATCAGCAAGAGTGTGCTGGCCACGCTGCTGGGCATCGCCCAGGGGGAAGGACGCTTCCAGCTCGGCGATCCGGCTGCGCGCTACTACCCGGCACTCGCGGCGCACCCGCAGGTGCGTCTGCAGGATCTGCTGCACTGGGCCAGTGGTCTTGCCTGGCAGGAAGACTACGAGTACGCGCCGCTCAACTCTTCGGTGGTGGCCATGCTCTATACCCGCGGCCGCCACGACATGGCCGCCTATGCGGCGGGCCAGGCGCAGGCCGAGACGCCCGGGCGGCGCTTCGTCTACTCCAGCGGCGACAGCAACCTGCTGGCCGCCGCGCTGCGCGGCATGCTGGCGCCGGAGCGCTACGCCGACTATCCCTGGCAGGCACTGTTCGAGCCCCTCGGCATTGCCCATGCGGTGTGGGAACGCGACGGCGCTGGCACCTACGTGGGCTCCTCCTACCTCTACCTCAGCGCCCGCGACCTGGCGCGCATCGGCCTGCTGATGCTGCGCGAGGGGCGGTGGCGCGACCGGCAGTTGCTGCCCGCCGACTGGGTGACGTTCAACCGTACGCTGTTCCCCCAGGCCGAGCCGGTGCCAGGCGAGGCCAACCCGGGTGGTCACTGGTGGCTGAATCAGCCGCTGCCCGCCCAGCCGCGTTCTTGGCCTCACGCCCCCACCGACACCTTCGCCGCGCTCGGCCACTGGGGGCAGGCGTTGTACATCCTGCCGACGCAGAAACTGGTGATCGTTCGCTACGCGGACGACCGCGATGGCAGCTACCGCCATGACGAGTTGCTCAAGCGTGTGCTGGCCGCACTGGGGGAGGAAGTTCGATGAAGCGTCGGTACGGGGTGCTGTCGATAGCCCTGCTGGGCATGGCGATCTGGGCCTGGTTCGAGCGCCAGGCACTGGTGGATTTCCCCGGCATCCTGCCGGCCTACTCGGCCAAGGAGTACTGCTCATGCCGCTTCGTCATGGGCTTGGACGAGGGCTATTGCCGGGGCTATGTGAAGCAGTACCTGCCGCTCACGCGCCTGGAGGAGCACACCGACACCCGCCGCGTGCTCGCCCAAGGGCTGGGCCGTCAGAGCCAGGCGGCGTGGCAGGGGCCGCGCGAGGGTTGTCGCTTGCTGCCGTGAATGGCCACGCGGTAAGGTTGGCGGTCTCGCTTTCCGAGGTATCTCCATGCTGCTGCGTCTGCTGCCCGCGCTGTTCCTGGCCCTGTGCTTGCCTGCCCACGCCAACTGGCACCTGGACGGTGAGTCCTCGCGCCTGTCGTTCATCACCGGTAACAACGGCGACACCGCCGACGTGCACCGCTTCCTGGTGTTGCACGGCACCATCGACCGAAAGGGCGCGGCGGGGCTGAGCATCGAGATGGATTCGGTCAGCAGCGGCATCCCGCTGCGCGACGAACGCATGCGTGACGGTCTGTTCGAGGTGGCGCGCTTTCCCGAGGCGACGGTGAGCGCCCAGTTGGACCTGCGCCCGGTCAGCGACTTGGCCAATGGCGCCCAATTGGAGCTGCGCCTGCCGGTGACAGTGACGCTGCGCGGCCAATCCCACACCTACAATGCCTTGCTGCTGGTCACGCGTCTGGACGAGCGCCGCTTTCAGGTGGTGACCCTGGAACCGCTGGTGTTGCAGGCCCGGGATTTCGACCTGCTGCCGAGTCTGGAAACGCTGCGCAGTTTCGCCGGGCTCAAGTCGATCAACCCGTCGGTACCGGTCAATGCGGTGCTGATCTTCACCGCCCGCTGACATGCCAGGGCCGGTCTTCCCCTGGCGGGATGGCAACCAGTTCGAACTGCTGGTCGACGGCCCCGAGTTCTTTCCTATCATGCTCGCGGCGATCGAGCGCGCCGAGCGTCAGGTCGACCTTGAGCTCTACCTGGTCGAAGCGGGCGCCTGCGCCCAGGCGGTGGTGGAGGCACTGGAGCATGCAGCTTCACGCGGCGTGCGCGTGCGCTGCCTGTTCGACGCCTACGGTGCCCTGGCCTTTGCGACGGCCCTGCGCCAGCGGTTGCACGCCGCGGGCGTCGAACTGCGGCTGTACAACCCTCTGCACTGGCGCCGCGGCCTGCGCAACCTGTACCGCGATCATCGCAAGTTGTTGTTGGTGGACGAGCAGTGGGCGGCTGTCGGGGGAACCGGGGTCACCGATGAGTTCTGGACGCCGGGTCATGCCACCAGCGAGTGGCACGAGGTGATGGTGCGCATGCAGGGCCCGGTGGTGCTCGACTGGCAACTGCTGTTCGACCGCCAGTGGCATGCCAACCACCGCCGCACAGCCTGGCGTCCGCCCCAAGGCTTCGGTCTGTCGCGCCTGCCGAGGATGCCTGCGCAGGGTCAGGGCCTGGGCCGGGTGGCGTACGCCGATGCCCGCCAGCACCGCGACATCCTGCGCGCGCTGGTGCGCGCCGTGAGTGGTGGCCAGCAGCGCATCTGGCTAGCCACACCGTACTTCCTGCCGACCTGGAGCGTGCGGCGCTCGTTGCGCCGCGCCGCGCAACGCGGCGTCGACGTGCGCCTGCTGCTCACCGGCCCGCGCACCGATCACCCGTCGGTACGCTATGCCGGCCATCGTTACTATCCACGCCTGCTGCGCGCCGGCGTGCGCATCTTCGAGTACCAGCCGTGCTTCCTGCACCTGAAGATGGCGGTGGTGGACGACTGGGTCAGCATCGGCTCATGCAACTTCGATCACTGGAACTTGCGCTTCAACCTGGAAGCCAATCTGGAAGCACTGGATCGGCCGTTCACCGAAACGGTGGTGGCCAGCTTCCAGCGCGACTTCGCGCTGAGCGAAGAGGTCGACCTGGATCACTGGAAAGCCCGGCCACTGTGGCGTCGGGTGCAGCAGCGGCTCTGGGGCTGGCTCGACCGACTGGTGGTGATTCTGCTCGACCGGCGCAGCTGACGCGGCGCGCAGTATCGGTCATCGACGAAGCCGACTATGGTGCAGGGAATGTTCCCTGCACACGAAGGAGTGGATGCGATGACGGCCAAGAAGATTCTCATGCTGGTGGGTGATTACGTCGAAGACTACGAGGCGATGGTGCCGTTCCAGGCCCTGCAGATGGTGGGCCACACCGTGCATGCGGTCTGCCCGGAAAAGATCGCCGGGCAGACGGTGCGCACGGCCATCCACGACTTCGAAGGCGACCAGACCTACAGCGAGAAGCCGGGTCACCAGTTCGCCCTGAACTTCGATTTCGTCCAGGTGCGTGCCGAACGCTATGACGCCCTGGTGATCCCTGGCGGACGCGCCCCGGAATATCTGCGCCTGGACGAACGCGTGCTGGCCTTGGTGCGAGCGTTCGACCAGGCCGGCAAACCCATTGCCGCGGTGTGCCATGGCGCGCAACTGCTGGCCGCTGCCGGCGTGCTACAGGGACGGCAGTGCAGTGCTTACCCGGCGTGTGCGCCGGACGTGAAGCTGGCCGGTGGGCAATTCGTGGACATCGCCGTGGACCAGGCCCATGTCGATGGCAACCTCATCACCGCGCCCGCCTGGCCTGCGCATCCGGCCTGGCTGGCAGCGTTTCTCAAGGTGCTGGGTACGCGCATTTCGTGAGTGGGGGTGACCGGCTTCAGCTCACCTGCTCGAGCCAATCGTTGAGGTTGTAGTAGTTGCTCACCCGGGCGATCTTGCCGCAGTGAATATAGAAGAACGCCCCGGCCGGCAACACGTAGGTCTGACCGTTGGCGGCGGGCAGGCCTTCGTCGTCGGCCAGGTACTCGCCGTGCACGGTGAACTCGGCGGCGGCGCGGCTGCCGTCGGCGTTCTGCATCACCACGATGTCGGCCAGGCGCTCGCGGTAGCAGCGGTTCATCTTGTCCATGAAGGCGGCGAAGCGGGCCTTGCCCATCTGCCGCTCGCCCTGGTTGATGTCGTGGATCACGTCTTCGCTGAGCAGGGCGAGGAAGGCCGGCATGTCACCGGCGTTGAAGGCGGCGTAGTAGGCGGTGACGAGTTCGGTAGCGGTCATGGAGAAATACCTGTCGCGGAGGGGAAAGGGCCGAGCGTGCCGCCGATGATAGGGTTTCCCTTCAGGCCCGGCTTAGCCGAGCGCGTCATCCCTATCGACAAAACGACCGTCCCGCATGGAAATACGCCTGCTGCACGGCGCTGCCATCGCGCCTTACCTCGATGACCTCGCTCGCCTGCGCCTGACGGTGTTTCGCGAGTTTCCCTACCTCTATGACGGCACGCCGGAGTACGAATCCGACTACCTCGCCACCTACATGGCCTCCGAGCGCAGCCTGGTGGTGCTGGCGGTGGACGACGGCCAGGTGGTGGGCGCCTCCACCGGCCTGCCCCTGGGCGACGAAACCGATGCCTTTCGCCAGCCTTTTCTGGATCAAGGCCGCGACCCGGATACCGTCTACTACTTCGGTGAGTCCGTGCTGTTGCCGGCCTATCGGGGGCGCGGGCTGGGCGTGCGCTTCTTCATCGAGCGCGAATCCTATGCGCACAAGCTCGGCGGTTTTCACTACTGCACGTTCTGCACCGTGGAGCGTCCCAACGGACACCCGCTGCGGCCCGATGACTACAAGCCACTGCATGGTTTCTGGCGCAACCGCGGCTTTCTTCATCAGCCTTCGTTGCGCACCACCTATGCCTGGCGCGACCTGGATCAGGACGATGCGTCGGACAAGACCCTGTCGTTCTGGCTCAAGGACCTGTTGCCATGATTCGGCTCGCAGCGTGCCAGTACGCCATCGAACTGCATGAAACCTGGGATGCCTACGCCGACCATCTGCGCGACCTGTGCGTCGAAGCGGCGCGCAGCGGTGCCCAACTGTTGCTGCTGCCCGAGTACGCAGGGCTGGCGCTCAGTGGCCAGTTACCGCCTGACCAGCGCAGTGACCTGCATGGTTCGATCGTCGGTATCCAGCCTTTGGTCGCGCCTTGGTGGGCGTTGTGCGAGGGCCTCGCCAAAGACTTGGGTGTGTATCTGCAACCTGGCACGCTGCCGGTGCTCGACCCCGATGGCCGCTATCGCAACCGTGCCTGGCTGTTCGGTCCAAGCGGTGCGCTGGGTTTTCAGGACAAGCTGATGATGACCCGCTTCGAGCGCGAGCACTGGAACATTGCCGCCGGGCAGGGCCTGAAGGTGTTCGATACGGCGCTGGGGCGCCTGGGCATCTTGATCTGCTACGACACTGAATTTCCCCTGTTGGCACGGCGTCTGGCCGAGCAGGGTGCCGACTTGCTCCTGGCGCCGAGTTGCACCGACACCGAGGCCGGTTATCACCGCGTGCGCATCGGCGCCCAGGCACGGGCGCTGGAGAACCAGGTGGCGGTGTTGCAGAGCCCGACGGTGGGGCTGGCGCCCTGGTCGCCAGCGTTGGACGAGAACATCGGCCGCGCCGGTTTATATGTGCCGCCGGACCATGGCATGCCCAGCGATGGGGTGCTGGCCCAGAGCGTCACGCTGTGTCCTGAGCAGAGCCAGTGGTTGGTGTGCGATGTGGATGTGGACGAGGTGAGGCGGGTGCGGCGAGAGGGGCAG
Organism: Pseudomonas sp. RAC1; assembly: GCF_030658255.1. NCBI lineage: Bacteria > Pseudomonadati > Pseudomonadota > Gammaproteobacteria > Pseudomonadales > Pseudomonadaceae > Pseudomonas > Pseudomonas sp. RAC1. The sequence continues at coordinate 124,400 of NZ_JAUTXS020000032.1, read as the reverse complement.
GTCTTTACCAGGCGAGATTGGCCGGAGCAGGTCGAGCGGCTGGGGTGAGGGTGAAGCGATAGCCACTGCGGATTGATCCGCAATGGCTACGCCGCTGTTACCGCTGTATCACTTCACTTCCACCGCCAGGCTCTGGGCGATCTTGCTCTGCCACAAGGCGGGACCGGTGATGTGCACCGACTCGCCGTTGCTGTCCACCGCCACGGTGACCGGCATGTCCTTGACCTCGAACTCGTAGATCGCTTCCATGCCCAGTTCGGCGAATGCCAGGACCTTGGACTTGCGGATCGCCTGGGCCACCAGGTAGGCCGCGCCGCCGACGGCCATCAGGTACACGGCCTTGTTGTCCTTGATCGCCTCGATGGCGGTCGGGCCACGCTCGGACTTGCCGATCATGCCCAGCAGACCGGTCTGTTCGAGGATCTGGCGGGTGAACTTGTCCATGCGCGTGGCAGTGGTCGGGCCGGCTGGGCCGACCACTTCGTCACCGACCGGATCGACCGGACCCACGTAGTAGATGAAGCGGCCTTTCAGGTCCACCGGCAGTTCTTCGCCACGGTTGAGCATCTCGACCATGCGCTTGTGCGCGGCGTCGCGGCCGGTGAGCATCTTGCCGTTGAGCAGGACGGTCTCGCCTGGCTTCCAGCTGGCGACTTCTTCCGGGGTGATGTCGTCGAGGTTGACCCGGCGCGCGCTCGGACCCGCTTCCCAGACGATTTCCGGGTAGGCGTCCAGCGACGGCGCTTCGAGTTCCGCAGGGCCGGAGCCGTCGAGCACGAAGTGGGCGTGACGGGTGGCCGCGCAGTTGGGGATCATGCACACCGGCAGGGAGGCGGCGTGGGTCGGGTAATCCATGATCTTGACGTCGAGCACGGTGGTCAGGCCGCCCAGGCCCTGGGCGCCGATGCCCAGTTGGTTGACCTTCTCGAACAGCTCCAGGCGGATCTCTTCGATGCGGTTCTGCGGGCCACGGGCTTTCAGTTCATGGATGTCGATGGATTCCATCAACACTTCCTTGGCCATCACCGCGGCCTTTTCGGCGGTGCCGCCGATGCCGATGCCGAGCATGCCGGGCGGGCACCAGCCAGCGCCCATGGTCGGCACGGTCTTGAGCACCCAGTCGACGATCGAGTCGGACGGGTTGAGCATGGCCATCTTCGACTTGTTCTCCGAGCCGCCGCCTTTGGCGGCCACGTCCACTTCGACTTTGTCGCCGGGCACGATGGAGTAGTGGATCACTGCCGGGGTGTTGTCCTTGGTGTTCTTGCGCGCGCCGGCCGGGTCGGCCAGGATCGAGGCGCGCAGGACGTTCTCCGGCAGGTTGTAGGCGCGGCGCACGCCTTCGTTGATCATGTCGTCCAGGCTCAGGGTCGCGCCGTCCCAGCGTACGTCCATGCCCACGCGCACGAACACGGTGACGATGCCGGTGTCCTGGCAGATCGGCCGGTGGCCGGTGGCGCACATGCGCGAGTTGATCAGGATCTGGGCGATCGAGTCGCGGGCTGCTGGCGACTCTTCGCGCAGGTAGGCCTCGTGCATCGCCTGGATGAAATCGACGGGGTGGTAGTACGAGATGAATTGCAGGGCGTCGGCCACGCTCTGAATCAGGTCGTCTTGCTTGATCACGGTCATGCTGCGCGCTCCTCTTGAAGACGGGAACATTCGTAAAGGCCTCGACACCGCCGACCAGCGCGTCGAATCACCTTGCAAGGCGCGCCGGCAGGTCAGGCCGGCGCAAAAAGGGCGCGGCAGTATAGCGCGCATCCTGGCGCGGTACACCTGCACGCGCGCTGGACCAAGGTCGGTCGGATGCTGGCCGCAGTTTTGCAGCGCCAAGCAGGCGAGGGGGCTTAGAATCGTTGCCGCGGTGTCGCGATACCAGGCCGCTCTTACACGAACAGCGTCATCCGGGCGCTCCTATGGCGCGACGATGACCACTCAATCGGCGGAGAAACCCCGAATGCCCGAACTCTGCGTGGGCCACCGCTGCTGGGCGGTGCCCTCCGGCAGCAACCTGCTCGACGCCCTCAACGGCGCCGGCCTGAACGTGCCCTATAGCTGCCGCGCCGGCAGTTGCCAGGCGTGCCTGGTGCGCTGCCTGGACGGGCTACCCGACGATGCGCGGCCCGAGGCGCTGGGCACGGACGCCCGTGAACAGGGCTGGCGCCTGGCCTGTCAGTGTCAGGTGACGGGCGACCTTCGAGTGGCGGTGTTCGACCCGCAGACCGATGGCGTGCCGGCTGAGGTGAGCGCGGTGCACTGGCTGGGTGATGTGCTGCGCCTGCACCTGCGTCCGGCGCGGGCGCTGCGTTACCGCGCCGGCCAGCATCTGCTGCTGTGGTTGGGCCCGGTGGCGCGGCCCTATTCGCTGGCGAGCCTGCCAGGCGAAGACGCCTTGCTCGAGTTCCACATCGACTGCCGCCGACCCGGTGCGTTCTGCGACCAGGCGCGGGGCCTGAAGGTGGGTGATGCATTGGCATTGGGCGCATTGAGCGGTGGCGCGCTGCAGTACGATCCAGACTGGCAGACGCGGCCGTTGTGGCTGCTGGCGGCGGGAACGGGACTGGCGCCGTTGTGGAGCATCCTGCGCGAAGCACTGCGTCAGGGGCATGAGGGGCCGATCAGGATCCTGCATGTGGCGCGCACACCTTACCTGGCCGAGGCATTGCAGGCATTGGCTGGGGAGCGGGTGCACGTCGAGCAGGTGAGCCGAGAAGGTGCGGAGCAGGCGCTGGCGGGGTTTCAGGTGTCGTCGCGCCAGACGGTGGCGCTGGTGTGTGGTTCGCCGCAGTGGGTGGAGCAGGTGGCGCGTCGGCTGTTCCTGGCCGGGGTGCCGAGGAACCAGGTGCTGGCCGAAGTGTTCAGCGAGAGGGCTTGAAGGGATGGCGCGCCTTACGGCCCATCGCGGCGTTACTCGCGATGGGCCGTAAGAGCGCCTCGGGCTGAGGGTCAGCCGACCAGCGGATCACCGACGTGCAGGATCTTCATGCCGTTGGTGCCACCGATGGTGTGGTAGCTGTCGCCTTTGGTCAGGATCACCCAGTCACCTTGCTCGACCAGCCCACGCTTGAGCAGCTCGTCGACCGCTGCCTGGCTGACCTTGTCGGCCGGCTGCGAAGCCGGATCGAAGGCGATCGGGTAGACGCCGCGGAACATCGAGACGCGAGCCTGGGTGGCGCGGTGCGGCGACATGGCGAACACCGGCACGTGCGAGCGCAGGCGCGACATGATCAGCGGGGTGTAGCCACTTTCGGTGAGGGCGATGATCGCCTTCACGCCCGGGAAGTGGTTGGCGGTGTACATGGCCGCCAGGGCGATGCTCTCGTCACAGCGCTCGAACGTGGTGTGCAGGCGATGGCTGGAGCGCTGGTTGGTCGGGTGCTTTTCGGCGCCCAGGCAAATGCGCGCCATGGCTTGCACGGCTTCGATCGGGTAGGCACCGGCGGCGCTTTCGGCCGACAGCATCACCGCATCGGTGTTGTCCAGCACGGCGTTGGCCACGTCGGACACTTCGGCACGGGTCGGCATCGGGTTCTGGATCATCGACTCCATCATCTGGGTCGCGACGATCACCGCTTTGTTGTTGCGGCGGGCGTGCTGGATGATCTTCTTCTGGATACCGATCAGCTCGGCGTCGCCGATTTCCACGCCCAGGTCGCCACGGGCGACCATCACCGCGTCGGAGGCGGCGATCAGGCCGTCGAGGGTTTCGTCGTTGGCCACGGCTTCGGCGCGTTCGATCTTGGCCACCAGCCAAGCGCTGCCGCCGGATTCATCACGCAGCTTGCGAGCGTATTCCATGTCCTTGGCATCGCGCGGGAAGGACACGGCCAGGTAGTCCAGGTCCATTTCGGCGGCCAGCTTGATGTCGGCCTTGTCTTTCTCGGTCAGCGCCGGAGCGGTCAGGCCGCCACCTTTGCGGTTGATGCCTTTGTGGTCGGACAGCGGACCGCCGACGATCACCACGCAATGCAGGGCATCGGCAGTGGCGGTTTCGACGCGCATGACCACACGGCCGTCGTCGAGCAGCAACTCGTCACCCACGCCGCAGTCTTTGACCAGGTCGGGGTAGTCGATGCCGACGATGTCCTGGTTGCCTTCGGTGAGCGGGTGAGCGGTGGAGAAGGTGAAGGTGTCACCGATCTTCAGCTCGATGCGCTTGTTGCTGAACTTGGCGATACGGATCTTCGGGCCTTGCAGGTCACCGAGCAGCGCGACATGGCGGCCATTCTTGGCGGCGATGTCACGGATCAGCCGGGCGCGGGCCTTGTGCTCGTCCGGAGTGCCATGGGAAAAGTTCAGACGTGCCACGTCCAGGCCAGCGAGGATCAGTTGTTCGATCACTTCGGGCGAGTTGCTGGCGGGGCCCAGGGTGGCGACGATTTTGGTACGGCGGATGGTCATGCACAGACTCCTATAGTGAAGCGCAGCGAAAGGCTACTCCTGAATTTGGCTGTAGTCACTCAGGAGGCGGGGGGAAAAGCTGCAAGCTACAAGGGGCAAGCTACAAGAAAAAGCGCGGGTGGCGGCGGGGGCTGGTTTTGCTTGCAGCTTGCAGCTTGTCGCTTGTCGCTTGTCGCTTGTCGCTTGTCGCTTGTCGCTTGCAGCTTGCAGCTTGCAGCTTGCAGCTTGTCGCTTGCGGCTGAAGAATCCTTGGACGCGGCCGATAGGCTGTGCAGCAAAGGAGATTCCCATGCGAGCCCTGATCGTTTTAGTCATGGCGGCCAGTGTCGTTGGCTGCACCCGTTGGTCCATGGACCACCATCTGAACAATGCCTACCGGGCCTATGACCGCGGCGACTGCCAACGTGTGATGCTGGAGCTGTCGCAGGTCGACCGCACCAGCCGGGCGCGGCCGTTCATTCACCCCGAAGTGGCGATGCTGCGTGGGCAGTGTCTGGAGCGGCAGAAACTCTACGTCGATGCGGCGCAGACCTATCAGTTCCTGATCCAGCGCTACCCGCAGAACGAGTACGCCTATCGCGCCCAGGCGCGTCTGCAGACGTTGCAGCAGCTTGGCCATCTGCGGGGCGAAGCGGCTGTCACACAGGCAGCACCCGCCGCGCCCTGGCGCTGATTGCCTCGACCGATGATTTCAACGTGCCTGCGCCGCAGGCTGAGCTAGGCTCTACAGTACCTTCAACGCGCCGACGGTACCTGCTCATTTGGCAAAGGTACGGAGAATCATGTTCACCGAACGACAGATCGATCGACACCAACTGCCCTACGTGCTCAGAGTGTTCAACCGGTTCACCGATCAGGAGATCGGTTTTCTGGGTAACGCCTCCGAGCATGGCGTCATGGTGATCAGCCAACTGCCCATCATGGTCGGCCCGGATTTCGAGCTGCAACTGCGCGTGCCGCTTGCAGGGGGCGGTCACCAGTTCATCAACCTGACCGCCAGTTGCCTGTGGAGCCGCGAGGATCAGACCCCCGGCTATTACGATGCAGGCTTCATGCTGTTGCAGGCGCCGCGCGAGTACGACGAGTTCGTGCGCTCGCTGCGCGAGTTCTTCAGCTTCAGGCCGCTCAACGAGTCGGCCTGAGGTTGTTCGTACGGTAGACTCGTCCGCGAACTTTGTACAGGACGACACCGTGAGCTCCAGCATCTTCTGGCACGATTACGAAACCACCGGCATCAACCCGCGCTGCGATCGACCGCTGCAGGTCGCCGGGGTGCGCACCGACTTCGACCTGAACGAGATCGAGGAACCGGTCAACCTGTATTGCCGTCCCTCCGACGACATCCTGCCGCATCCGGCGGCCTGCCTGGTCACGGGCATCACCCCGCGACAGTTGGCCGACGAAGGCCTGTGCGAAGCGGATTTCATGACCCGCGTGCACGCCCAGTTGGCGCGCCCGGGCACCTGTGGCGCCGGTTACAACACCTTGCGCTTCGACGACGAAGTGACGCGTTACAGCCTGTACCGCAATTTCTTCGATCCTTATGCGCGCGAGTGGCAGGGCGGCAACAGCCGCTGGGACCTGATCGACGTGCTGCGCACCGCGTATGCCTTGCGCCCGGAGGGCATCGTCTGGCCACAGCAGGACGGCCGCACCAGCTTGCGCCTGGAGTTGCTCAGCCAGGCCAATGGCATCGAACATGGTCAGGCCCATGAGGCGCTGTCCGATGTGCGGGCTACCATCGCCTTGGCGCGAAGAGTACGTGAACGACAGCCCAGGCTTTACGACTGGCTGTTCCAGTTGCGTAGCAAGCACAAGGTGATGGAGCAGATTCAACTGCTGCAACCCCTGGTGCATATTTCGGGTCGCTTCTCCAGCGAGCGCAGTTATTTGGGCGTGGTATTACCGTTGGCTTGGCATCCGCGCAACCGTAATGCCCTGATAGTGTGCGACCTGCACATGGAAACCCTGCCTTTGATAGGGGAAAGTGCCGAAGCATTGCGTCGCCGTTTGTACCGGCGTCGCGACGAAATGGCTGACGGAGAACTACCCGTTCCCCTGAAGTTGGTGCACATCAATAAATGCCCAGTGGTGGCACCCTTGAGTGTGTTACGCCCGGTCGATCAACAACGATTAGGCCTGGATATGTCGCACGTGAACGAGCGCGCCGAACGATTGATTCAGCAGCAGGGGGCGTGGCAAGACAAGCTTGTGGAGATCTACGGCGCCGAGGAATTTGCCCCGAGCGAAGATCCCGAACAACAACTGTATGACGGATTTATTGGCGACCGTGATCGACGCCTGTGCGAGCAAGTTCGACTCAGTGAGCCGCGGCACTTGGCCGACGGGCAGTGGATGTTCGACGATCAGCGCCTGCCTGAATTGCTGTTCCGTTATCGGGCGCGCAACTTCAACGAGACACTGAATGCGCAGGAGCAGCAGCGCTGGCAACGTTTCTGTCAGCAACGCCTGATGGATCCCGGAATGGGCGCACCCAACACGTTGAAGGCTTTCGAGCAGGCGGCGGGAGCGCACATGGAGGGGGCTGGCGAGGGCGGACGCGCGGTGCTCGAGGCGTGGCTGGTGCATGCGCGGCAATTGCGTTCGGACTACAGCCTGACAGAGTGATAGACAATAAAAAACGCCAGCAATGCGCTGGCGTTTTTTGTACGGGATCAGCAACTGCAGGATCAGTCCAGCAACGTGGACCAACCTTCGACCACATCACCGCCCCATTTGGCTTTCCACTCTTTCAGGGTCTTGTGGTTGCCACCTTTGGTTTCGATGACTTCGCCATTGTGCGGGTTCTTGTACTGCTTGACCTTGCGTGCACGCTTGGTGCCGGTGGTCTTGACCGCGCCGCGTGGGGCTTTGCTCAGTTTGGACTCTGGGTCGAGCAGGGCAATGACGTCACGCAGCGACTTGGAGTATTCGCCCATCAGCGTGCGCAGTTTGCCTTCGAATTCCAGCTCTTTTTTCAGCTTGTCATCTTGCGACAGGTTGGCCAGACGAGCTTGAAGTTCCTTGATGGCTTCTTCAGTGGCGCGGTATTCGTTGATCAGGGACATGGGGTGTTCCTTGGTAAATGTACAGGGAGACAGTGCGTCAATAATAGACAGGCGATACTCGCAAGTAAACAAGTAATAATCAGTGGGCATGTTGAAATGTGTTGAAGCAACAATTAACACGGTGAAGATTAAGAAAATTTAACCGGGTAATGCTGCGCCTTTTTCTATGCGCAGGGTCGCGCGTCGACACTGCATCAAGCGCTACCCCAGCGGCGACCGCCCCGTCGATGACTACTGCGTTTTTCTCGGCAGGTGGCTAGAATATGCGCCTTTGCGAAGTATTCGGAGTTTTCATTGATGCGCACCTATCGCCTGACGATTGCCTGCCCCGACCGTGTCGGCATCGTGGCAAAGGTCAGTAACTTCCTGGCCCTGTACAACGGCTGGATCACCGAAGCCAGCCACCATTCCGACGAGCAGAGCGGCTGGTTCTTCATGCGCCATGAAATCCGCGCCGAATCCTTGCCGTTCGGCCTGGAAGCCTTCCGCGAAGCCTTCGCGCCGATCGCCGACGAGTTCTCCATGGCGTGGCACATCACCGATTCGGCGCAGAAGAAGCGCGTGGTGCTGATGGCCAGCCGCGAGTCCCACTGCCTGGCTGATCTGCTGCACCGCTGGCACACCGATGAGCTGGACTGCGACATTCCCTGCGTGATTTCCAACCACGACGACCTGCGCAGCATGGTCGAGTGGCATGGCATTCCATTCCATCACGTGCCGGTCGATCCGAAGGACAAGGCACCGGCCTTCGCCGAAGTATCGCGTCTGGTCGCCGAGTACGGTGCCGACGTGGTGGTGCTGGCGCGCTATATGCAGATCCTGCCGCCGCAACTTTGCCAGGACTATGCGCAGCGGGTCATCAACATCCACCACAGCTTCCTGCCATCGTTCGTCGGCGCCAAGCCTTATCATCAGGCGGCCTTGCGCGGGGTCAAGCTGATCGGTGCCACGTGCCATTACGTGACCGAAGAGCTGGACGCCGGTCCCATCATCGAGCAGGACGTGGTGCGGGTGAATCACGCCGACAGCATCGAGGACATGGTTCGCTTCGGCCGTGACGTGGAGAAAATGGTGCTGGCCCGTGGCCTGCGCTACCACCTGGAAGACCGCGTGTTGGTCCATGGCAACAAGACCGTGGTGTTCGACTGACTTAGGCGCAGGGGCGTCGATGGCCGATCCGCGTGACAAAGCCGCTGCCCAGCCCCCGCCAACCCTTGGCGAAGGCTGTCTGGCCCGCTATGACCCCGATGCGCTGAGCGATGAGCTCGGCACGGCGTTCGAGGGCGCCGCCCAGCTCTGGGCGCAGCTCAACCGGCCTGACGACGCCAGCGCTCCAGCAGCGGACGCGCCAGCAGGCAGACGAACACCGGCCCCCCGGCCAGCAGGTAGAAGTAGTAGGTGATGGCGCGCCAGATCAGGATCGCCGCCGCCGCCGTCGAGCTACCTACCAGCGGTGACAGCAGGGTGGCCGAGGTCAGCTCGGCGGCCCCCGCACCGCCTGGCAGCAGGCTGAATTGACCGGCGCTGAGCGAGAGCATCTGCACCAGAAAGCTCGGAATCCACGCCAGGTCCACACCCAGCCCCTTGAGCACCAGATACAGCACGCTGTAGCGCAGGCTCCAGTGCACGCAGGTGAGCGCAAAGACCAGCACCAGGATGCGCTTGGGCAAGCGCCAGGTGTCGATCAGCGCGTGGACGAAATGCAACAGCTTGCGCGCCCAGCGCCGCCGCCGCGCTGCCGAGACGCCCAGACGCCGCAGCAGACGCCCGTTACCGCGCATCATCGCGCGCCGATAGCGCGACAGCAGCACGATCACCGCCAACGCCACGCACAGCAAGGCCGCACTGCCCAGCAACATGCCTTCCTGGCTACGCCCAAGGCTGTGGAACAGGGCATAGCCGGCGATGGCCAGCATGGCGCAGAAGAAGAACAGCAGGTCGTTCAACTGGTCCATGGCGAACACCGCGCCACTGCGCGCCGCACCGATGCGCTCGCGCGCCAGCAGGGTCATCAACGTCAGCGGGCCACCGCTGCCGCCGGGGGTGGTGCAGATGGCAAATTCCGTGGCCATCACCACGCCCAGGCTGCGCAGTCTGCCCAGTTGCGCGCCTTGCTGGCCGAGCAGCAGGCGCAGGCGCGCCGCGTTGATGATCCAGCACAGCACGATCATGCCCAGCAGGGTCATCATCAGTCCGGGATCGAATCGCTGCAGACGCGGCAACAGCTCGCCGCCGCCAAGCCAGGCGGGCACCAGCACAGCCACCAGCAACGCCAGGCCTAGCCAGAGCAGGCGGTTCATGCAGACAACCTGCGCTCCAGCCAGGCGGATTTGGTCAAAGGTTGGCGCCCTTGCTCGACCAGCTCGCGCACGGTGCGCAGCCAGTAGTCGCGCGAACTGGCGTGGCGCATGTCCACTGGATGCAGGCCCAGGCGCAATGTCTCGGCCTTGTGCCAACGCCGCACCTGCCAGTCGCAAAGCACTCGCGACAGACCCCGGCGCCAGGCACTGCGCGCACTCCAGACCAGGCCCGGTGCTTCGATCGCGGTGAAATCCGGCAGGCTGTACAGATGCTGCGGGGTACTGGTGTAGCGCAGGGGCAATTGGCGCAGGGCCTGGCGCGTGCCTTCGCTCATCAGCCAGGCCGGGGCGACGAAGCCGGACACCGGCCAGCCCAAGGCCGTGAACAACTCCAGGCCTGCCTCCAGGCGCTGCATCGCCTCCTGCTGCTCCAGCGCATAGAACTCACCTTCATGGGTGTAGATCCTGCGCATGAAGAATTCGCCTGGCCCGCGCGGTGCGGGGCCGTCATCAGCGTGGTAGAAACCGTGCAGCGCCAGCTCGTCACCGCGTGTCAGGCGACGGTCGAGCAAGCGACAGAAGGTCGGTGAGCGATACAGGGCATTGCGGTGATGGAAGTCCGGCACCACCAACCAGGTCATGGGCACCTCGCCCAGGGCGTCGATGGCCTCGACGAAGGGCTGGTAGTCCGGCCAGGTTTCCGGGGCGACGTCGTGCAGCACCAGCATGAGGCTGCGCGCAGAGGTGTGGGCGTCACGCATGGGCACGCACCTGGGGTTGGTGACCGAGCACCGCCTGGTAGTGCTGCAACAGGCCATCGACCACGCAGTCCCAGGCATAGTGCTGCTCCACATGGCGCCGGGCCTGCGCGCCCAGGGCGCGCACGTCCCCCTCGAAGGTTTCACGCACGGCATCGGCCATGGCGCGGGCATCGTTTGGGCGGCACAGGCGGCCGCACTGGTCGTTGACGATTTCGCCGAACGCACCTGCGCGCACCGCGACCACGGGTATGGCGCTGGCCATGGCCTCGAGAATCACCAGGCCAAAGGTTTCCTGATCGCCGGCATGCACCAGCACGTCGGCGCTGGCGAGCAGGCGCGCGACTTCATCGGCCGGGCAGAAGTGGTCGATCACACTGACATTCTCCGGCACGCTGGCCGGCATGCCCGAGCCCACCAGTAACAGATGATAGGGGCTGCCGAGTTGGCGCATGCACTCGAGCAGCACCGGCAGGTTTTTTTCCCGCGACCCGCGACCCGCGAACACCAGCAAGCGCGTGGTATCGGGCAAGCCCAGTTCGGCGCGAACCTGATCGTCGCGTTTGCTCGGATGGAACATCTGCAGATCGACACCCAGTGGCTGCACATGCACTTCGCGTACGCCAAGACGGCGCAGTTTGTCGGCCATCACCTGACTGGGCGCCAACACCCGATCAAAGTTGCCATACAGCTTGCTGACATAGGCCTCGACGTTGGGGGTGAACCAGTTGCCCATGCGGTTGCTGACCAACAGGGGCAGGTCGGAATGGTAGAAGCCGATCACCGGCACATCCAACTGCCGCCGCGCCTCCAGCGCCGCCCAGGCGGTGAGGTAGGGATCGCCGACTTCGATCAGGTCTGGCTGCAAGCGCCGCAGCACATTGCACCAGGGCGCCAGACGCACGGGGAAACGGTAGCCCTTGCCGAACGGCAGCGGCGGCGCCGGCACGTGATAGATGCCGTCGGCATGGCGGGCGTGGGCCCCGGGAATGAGGAGGCTGTGACGCACGCCGGCCATGGCATCGAGACGGTGGTGTTTGGCATCAAGATAGGTCCGTACGCCGCCGCTGGCGGGGGCATAGAACATGGTGATGTCAGCGATGTGCACGATCAGCATCCCTCCGGGATCGTCTTCGGGTCTGTCATCCGGCGGTAACAGGCCGGGGGTGACGCGCCTAATGATTGACCTTGGCTGGGACGGGTTCGTTCGATCGGGGTGGGGCACGCTGCGCTGCCTGCGACGGGTGTCGCAGACAGCGCGGCGAGTGGCGGATCAGATGCGGAAGCTGCCGACCAACTGCTTGAGGCGGACGGTCTGCTGCTCAAGGTCGGAGCAGGCACGCAAGGTAGCCTGCAGGTTTTCCACGCCTTCCTGATTGAGCATGTTGATTTCGCTGATATCCATGTTGATCGACTCCACCACGGAAGTTTGTTCCTCGGTGGCGGTGGCGACCGACTGGTTCATGCCGTCGATCTCGCCGATGCGCTGGGTCACGCTGCCCAGGCGCTCACCGGCCTGGTTGGCGATCTGCATGCTGTCCTGGCTGTGGCGCTGGCTCTGGTCCATGGTCTCCACTGAAGTGCGGGCGCCGACTTGCAGCTCTTCGATCATCGACTGCACCTGCTGCGCCGACTCCTGGGTGCGGTGGGCGAGATTGCGCACTTCGTCGGCGACCACGGCGAACCCTCGTCCCGCTTCGCCCGCACGTGCCGCTTCGATCGCGGCGTTCAGTGCCAGGAGGTTGGTCTGCTGGGAGATGCTGGTGATGACTTCGAGGATCTGACCAATGTTCACGGTCTTGTCGTTGAGGGTTTCGATGTTGGCGCTGGAACTGACGATCAGGTCCGACAGGCGATTCATCGCCTGGATGTTGCGCTCCACCACCTGCTGACCTTCTTCGGCCAGCAGCCGTGCCGAGCTGGCATGCTGCGAGGCCTGGGCGGCGTTGCCGGCGATTTCCTGGGCCGCGGCGCCCAGTTCATTGATGGCGGCGGCCACGCTGTTGGTGCGGTTGGCCTGCTCGTCGCTGTTGTGCATCGACGAGTTGGAGGCGCTGATCACCCGCATGGCCACCTCGTTGACCTGCTCTGTGGCCGACGACACTTCGCGGATCGAGCCATGCACGCGTTCGACGAAGCGGTTGAAGGCACTGCCCAGCACGCCGAATTCGTCGTGATTATGGATCGTCAGGCGTTTGGTCAGATCGCCTTCACCCTCGGCGATGTCTTCCATGGCGCGGGTCATGGTCATCAGCGGCTGCATGAGGACGCGGATCAGCAGGCCGAGCAGGGCGATGATGATCACCACCGCCACCACGGTGGCGATCACCGCAGAAGTGCGGAAGGTGCTGAGCATGCTGAAGGCTTTGTCTTTATCCACCGACAGGCCGATGTACCAGTTGGCCGACGGCAGACCCTGGATCGGGGTGAAGGTAATGAGGCGCTGGTGGCCGTCGACCTCGACTTGTGTGAGTTTGCCGGTCAATTTCGGGGTGTTTTGCGGGAACGCTTCGGTCAGCGGCTTCATCACCAGGGCGTTGTCAGGGTGCACCAGGATCTTGCCCTGGTCGTTGACCAGGAAGGCATAGCCCAGGCCGCCGAAGTTCAGCGAGTTGATGATCTGCACCAGACCATCGAGCGCCAGGTCGCCGCCGACCACGCCGACGCTGGTGGAGACTTTGTCGATCACGCCGATCACCATCTTGCCGGTGGTGGCGTCGATGTAGGGTTCGGTGAGGATCGGGCCGCCGGCATTCATGCCGTCCTTGTACCAGCCGCGCACGCGCGGATCGTATCCGTCCGGCATCTTGCTGTCGGGGCGCACGCTGAAGCCGCCGTCGACCTTGCCCAGGTAAACCGTGAGGAAGCTGGAGATCAGGGCTTTTTGACCCATCAGGGTTTCGGCGTCGCTGGGGCTCTGGGCAATGTTCTGCGCCAGGTTCTCTACCAGGCGGATACGCCCTTCGAACAGGCTGCGGATGTTGGTCGAGGTGGACTGACCCATTTCCACCAGGTAGTTCTCCAGGTCTTCGCGAATGGCATTACGCTGGAGGTAATCGTTGTACAGAGTGAACAGCGCGAAGGCCAGTATCACGATAAGGGACGCCGCCAAGAGAATCTTGTGGCTGAAACGAAGGCTTTTGTTCATGACGTAATCCGGTCCGCTAAGGTTTATCGGGTCGCTCGCACAACGCACAGCAGCAGAAAGAACAGCGCAACAATTTTGCGGGCCTGGTGGGTTGCTTCCTGCAGTTGGGCCATTAACGCCTCTGGCTATCGGCCGCCTTGGGGCAAAGCTTGAGAAGAGGAACAAAGAAGATGTCAGATTCTTCGCAAATCGTTGTAGGTGCCGGTCTTGACGGCCTGCCCGTTGGCCAGGCCATGCGTCTGGCCAACCGTCACGGCCTGGTCGCCGGGGCCACCGGCACGGGCAAGACGGTCACGCTGCAGCGCCTGGCCGAGGTGTTCAGCGATGCCGGGGTGGCGGTCTTCGCCGCCGACATCAAAGGTGATCTGTGCGGGCTGGGCGCTGCCGGGGCGCCTGTGGGCAAGGTGGCCGAGCGTATCGCCGACATGCCATGGCTGCAGCACCAACCGCGGGCTTATCCGGTGACGCTGTGGGACATCGCGGGGCAAAGCGGTCATCCACTGCGCACTACCTTGAGCGAAATGGGGCCGTTGCTGCTGGGCAACCTGCTGGAGCTCACCGACAGCCAGCAAGCGGCGCTGTATGCCGCGTTCAAGGTCGCCGATCGAGAAGGCTTGCTGCTGCTCGACCTCAAGGACCTCAAGGCGCTGCTCGCGCACCTGAGGGACAACCCGCAACTGCTCGGCGATGACCGGGCGTTGATGACCACAGGCTCCACCCAGGCGTTGCTGCGGCGCCTGGCAACCCTGGAGCAGCAGGGCGCCGAGGCCTTGTTCGGCGAACCGGCACTGCAGTTGGAGGACCTGTTGCGGGTCGATGCCGACGGTCGCGGGCGCATTCACCTGCTCGACGCCAGTCGCCTGGTGCACGAAGCGCCCAAGGTCTATGCGACGTTCCTTCTCTGGTTGCTGGCGGAACTGTTCGAGCAACTGCCAGAGCGCGGCGACGCGGACAAACCGGTGCTGGCGCTGTTCTTCGACGAAGCGCACCTGCTGTTCAACGGCACGCCCAAGGCCTTGCAGGACCGGCTGGAACAAGTGGTGCGGCTGATCCGCTCGAAAGGCGTCGGGGTGTACTTCGTCACCCAGTCACCGAGCGATCTGCCGGATGCGGTGCTCGCCCAGCTGGGCTTGCGTATCCAGCACGGGCTGCGGGCCTTCACCGTCCGCGAGCAGAAGGCGCTGCGCGCCGTGGCCGAGGGTTTTCGCCCGAACCCGGCGTTCGACACCTTGGCGGTGTTGACCGAGTTGGGCATTGGCGAGGCCTTGGTGGGCACGCTGCAGGACAAGGGCACGCCCGAGGTGGTGCAGCGTGTGCGGGTGGCCCCGCCGCAATCGCGCATCGGGCCGCTGACGGCGGCCGAACGCAGCGCGCTGATCGCCGCTTCGCCCTTGGCCGGGCGCTATGACCAGCCGATCGATCGCGAGTCGGCCTATGAACGGCTCACCCAGCGCAAGGGTGAGCCGGTCGAGCCGGCACCACAGCCCCAGGCCGAGCAGGAGAGCTTCGCCGACAAGGCCGGGGAGTTTCTGCAGGGCGCAGCGGGGCAGGCGATCAAATCGGCGGTACGCCAAGCCGCCAACCAGTTGGGTCGGCAGTTGGTGCGGGGGTTGATGGGGTCGTTGCTGGGCGGCAAGAAGCGTTGAGCAGACGATAGGAACGGCCGAGCGCCGTTCCTATCGCAATACGCTTCAGCCGATGGCCTTGGACGCCAGCCAGAACAGGCCGGCGGCCAGTCCCATGGAGGCGGGCAGGGTGAGCACCCAGGCCATCAGGATGGTCTTCACCGTGCTGCTCTGCAGGCCGCTCTTGTTGGCGACCATGGTGCCGGCGACACCCGAGGACAACACATGGGTGGTCGACACCGGCAGGCTGAACACGTTGGCCATGCCGATGGCGCAGGCCGCCGTGATCTGCGCCGACATGCCCTGGGCATAGGTCATGCCTTGCTTGCCGATCTTCTCGCCGACGGTGAGCACCACGCGGCGCCAGCCGACCATGGTGCCCAGGCCCAGCGCCAGCGCCACTGCGACGATCACCCAGAACGGCGCGTACTCGGTGGTGGCGGTGAGGTCCTTGCGCAGCTTGTCCAGATCGGACTTCTCGCGGCTGTCCAGGCCCGGCAGCTTGCCGACCTTCTTCGCGGTGTCGTCCAGGCACAGCAGGTAACGGCGCACCTCGACCCGGCGCTCGGCGCTCAGGTCGCGGTAGTCGGTCACGCCTTGCAGCGAAGTCTGCAGCGCCGCGATGGTCGGCTCGGTCTGCTGCGGGTTGCAACTGAATTGCTCCGGCAGATCGGTCGACTTGGCCTTGCCCAACGCCAGGAACTCACCGAGGGTGGCGGCATTGCGCTGGTAGAACTGGCTCATGTGCAGGGTCGCGTCGCGGGTGCGTTCGATCTGGTAGGTGGTGCTGTTCAGGTCGAGGACGAACTTGGCCGGCACGATGCCGATCAGTACCAGCATGATCAGGCCGATGCCTTTCTGGCCATCATTCGAGCCGTGCACGAAGCTTACGCCCATGGCCGAGATCACCAGCACCAGGCGATTCCAGAAAGGCGGGTGCTTCTTGTCGTCGAGCTTGCGGCGCTGGTCCGGGGTCTTGTGCATTTTCGACAGCGGGCGCCACCATTTCAGGCCGATCAGCACCAGGGCGGCGATGGCGAAGCCAGCGATCGGCGAAACCACCAGCGACAGGCCGATGTCGATCGCCTTCTGCCAATTGACGCCATCGCCCAGCGCGATGTCGTTGAGCAGCGCGTTGGCCAGGCCCACACCGAGGATCGAGCCGATCAGGGTATGGGAACTGGAAGCCGGGATACCGAAGTACCAGGTGCCCAGGTTCCAGGTGATGGCGGCTGCGAGCAACGAGAACACCATCGCCAGTCCGTGCCCGGTATTGACGTTGATCAGCAGTTCGACCGGCAGCAGGTGGACGATGGCATAGGCCACCCCGACACCGCCGAGCAATACGCCGAGGAAGTTGAAGACACCCGAGAAGAACACGGCCAGGTGCGGCGGCATGGCTTTGGTGTAGATGACGGTCGCCACCGCGTTGGCGGTGTCATGAAAGCCATTGATGAACTCGAAGGCAAGCACGAAGGTAAGGGCGAGCACCAGGCTCACGGCTACCCAGGCATCCAGTCCGCTGAATAAATCGATCATGAAGGTTGTCTGGCGGTCGTAGGGGGGGCGGATTATGCCAGAAAACCATGGCAATCGATGCACCCCTGACGCGTTGGCGGAACGATTTCACCCTCGAATCCAGAAAAGCGTTGATGCGTATCAATTCCTGGCGACTGCGCTAAAAAGCGCAAAATCCAGCGAATCGGAGGGTAACGCTCAAGCACCGGAGGGTATCTGTCGTTTAAAACGGTCGTATGAAATTTATGTGCACGTATTTCTGAGCCGTTTGAATTGCCTCACCGGACGTCAGCTTCCGTAAAAAACAGACGTCCGGTGAACGCAGGATCAACGCTCCGGTTCAACTGGACGCAGTTCCTTTTCCATCTTTTCCAGTTCTTCGGAAAATGCCTGGTCCAGCAAGCTGGCACGTTTGCGCCAAGGTTTGCGTTCCGGTTCCGGTTGGGCAGCATAGGTGGTGACTTCGCCACCATAAACATCCTTGTAACGTTCTGCCTGGCGCTCGAGTTCGGCGCGCAGTTCATCTTTCGTCACAGTATCGACCTGAATTAAGTTGAAATAGCCTGGGGCGAGCGCTGCGGCTGCGAAAGGCTTTGGGTTCCATGTTCAACACCGAGCAGGGCCGGCGCCGCGGAGTATAACCAGTGCTCCACGCCCGCACACGCAGTTCCTGGTGAACTTGCCGGAGGCTGTGAAGTACGTCGAACTAACGCGTCGGCCAAGGCACACGTGTGTTGGAAAGTTTGAGGAGGACGTCTTGGAAAAGTTCGAGCGCTGAGTCGCCCAAATAAAAACGGCCTCGCCGTGGGGCAAGGCCGCTGCCTCGAGTCTTCAACGGTGGGTACCTGACCAGTCTCTCCAAAGAAGCCACAAGGGCACTGGAAAGGTATAAGCAAACGTGTCGGCGGTCAATTGCGATTATCGGCCGTTTGTTCGATAATCGCACAAAGCGCCGTTTTTTTGAGGTCTGCCGATGAACGATGAAACCCCGTCTTTCCCGCCCAGCGATCCACTGCCGCCAGTGGCTCCCGCGCTGGCTCCGCCCATCGTGGCGTCCCCGGCCAAACGTATCCAGGCATTCACGGGCGATCCCGACTTCATGACCTCGCTGGCGCGCGGCCTGGCAGTCATCCAGGCGTTTCAGGAGCGCAAGCGCCACCTGACCATCGCGCAGATCAGCCACCGCACAGAAATTCCCCGCGCCGCCGTGCGCCGTTGCCTGCATACCCTGATGAAACTGGGCTACGCCACCTCCGACGGGCGCACGTATTCGCTGCTGCCCAAGGTGCTGACACTCGGCCATGCCTATTTGTCCTCCACACCCCTGGCCGTTTCTGCCCAACCCTATCTGGACCGCATCAGCGAGCAGCTTCACGAAGCGGCGAACATGGCCACGCTGGAAGGCGACGATATTCTCTATATCGCCCGCTCGGCGACCGTGGAGCGTCTGATATCGGTCGACCTCTCGGTCGGTGGTCGTCTACCGGCCTACTGCACCTCGATGGGTCGTATCCTCCTCGCCGCGCTGGATGACACCAGCCTTCGCGAATACTTCGAGCGCGCCGACCTCAAGGCCCGTACCACCCGTACGCTGAACGACCCGGAGTCGCTGTTCGCCTGCATCCAGCAGGTCCGCGCCCAAGGCTGGTGCGTGGTCGATCAGGAACTGGAGCAGGGCCTGCGTTCGATCGCCGTGCCCATCTACGACGCGTCCGGGCAGGTGCTGGCGGCGCTGAACGTCAGCACCCATGTCGGCCGGGTTACTCGTAACGAGCTGGAGCAGCGCTTTCTGCCGATCCTGCTGGCGGCCAGTCGCGACCTCTGCCATCAGTTGTTCGGTTGAATGACCAACGCAGCAGTTCCTGTTCGATAAACGCACAATGTCGCTGTGCAGCGATTGCGCCCCCGTCTGGCGCTGATTACTGTTTCTCGCAACGGTCGGCAGCGCCGACCGCACAATAACAACACGAGAGACCTCCATGACCATTGTCCCCTCGCTGCCTGGCGCAGTTGCCCGCCGACCCAGTTGATCGCAACGCCCGTACCCGGTCCCACCAGCCCTGTGCCTTGCCTGGCGCAGCGGTGTACTTGCGCCCCTCTTCTGGATAACCACTATGAACACACCGCAATCCGCCGTCGGCCAGTGCCTCGACGTCCAGTCCTTCATCAATGCCCAGCCGCTGTCGCGTTATCAGTGGCGGGTGGTGATCCTGTGTTTCCTCATCGTCTTCCTCGACGGACTGGATACCGCCGCCATGGGCTTCATCGCCCCGGCGTTGTCCCAAGAGTGGGGTATCGATCGGGCCAGTCTGGGTCCGGTGATGAGCGCGGCACTGATCGGTATGGTCTTCGGTGCGCTGGGCTCGGGGCCGCTGGCTGATCGTTTCGGCCGCAAGGGCGTGCTGGTAGGCGCCGTTTTGGTCTTTGGCGGCTTCAGCTTGGCCTCGGCCTACGCCACCAACGTCGACCAGTTGTTGGTGCTGCGCTTTCTCACCGGCTTGGGCCTGGGCGCCGGCATGCCCAATGCCACCACGCTGTTGTCCGAGTACACCCCTGAGCGCCTGAAGTCGTTGCTGGTCACCAGCATGTTCTGCGGCTTCAACCTGGGCATGGCTGGCGGTGGCTTCGTCTCTGCCAAGCTGATCCCGGCCTACGGCTGGCACAGCCTGCTGGTGCTCGGCGGCGTGCTGCCGCTGTTGCTTGCCGTGGTATTGCTGGTGTGGCTGCCGGAGTCGGCGCGCTTTCTGGTGGTGCGCAATCGTGGCACCGACAAGGTGCGCCGCACCCTGGCGCCGATTGCCCCGGCCGTGGTGGCCCAGGCGGCGAGCTTCAGCGTGCCGGAGCAAAAGGCCGTGGCCACGCGCAACGTCTTCGCGGTGATTTTCTCCGGCACCTATGGGCTGGGGACGGTGCTGCTGTGGCTGACCTACTTCATGGGCCTGGTGATCGTCTACCTGCTGACCAGTTGGCTGCCGACGCTGATGCGCGACAGCGGCGCGAGCATGGAGCAGGCCGCCTTCATCGGCGCGTTGTTCCAGTTCGGTGGTGTGCTCAGCGCGGTCGCCGTGGGTTGGGCGATGGACCGCTTCAATCCGCACAAGGTGATCGGCTTGTTCTACCTGCTGGCCGGGGTCTTCGCCTACACCGTCGGCCAGAGCCTGGGCAACATCACCCTGCTGGCCGTGCTGGTGCTGGTCGCGGGCATGTGCGTGAACGGTGCACAGTCGGCCATGCCGTCGCTGGCGGCGCGCTTCTATCCGACCCAGGGGCGCGCCACGGGCGTGTCGTGGATGCTGGGTATCGGTCGCTTCGGTGCGATTCTCGGGGCCTGGAGCGGCGCGACCTTGCTGGGGCTCGGCTGGACCTTCGAGCAGGTGCTCACCGCCTTGCTGGTGCCTGCTGCGTTGGCGGCCGTGGGCGTGATCGTGAAAGGACTGGTGAGTCACGCCGACGCGACGTGATCGAGGGCGCCGGTCGAGGGTGAGCGCGCCGTCTCACCTTCGATACGGGCCTGCATCGATAGCACGGACTCACCATTCAAACCGTTCGATAACCGCCCAAAAGGTCGATTATCGGATTGTAGCGCTCCACCAGCCTCCTTACTCTGAACCCATCGCAGCCCCGCTGCACCCGTACCCGACTCAGCCTGACCAGGAGTCTGCAATGGCAGCAATCCTCTCGCTTCACGACGCCGTGAAGCAGTTCGTCAACGACGGCGACTGTGTTGCCCTCGAAGGTTTCACCCATCTGATTCCCACCGCCGCCGGCCACGAGATCATTCGCCAGGGCAAGCGTGACCTGACCCTGGTGCGCATGACCCCAGACCTGATCTACGACCAACTGATCGGCGCTGGCTGCGCCCGCAAGTTGATCTTCTCCTGGGGCGGTAACCCCGGTGTCGGCTCGCTCCACCGCCTGCGCGACGCGGTCGAGAAGCAATGGCCGCACGCCCTGGAAATCGAAGAGCACAGCCACGCTGACCTGGCCAATGCCTACGTCGCCGGGGCCTCCGGCCTGCCGTTCGCGGTGCTGCGCGCCTACGCCGGCTCCGACCTGCCGAAGGTCAACCCGCTGATCCAGTCGGTCACCTGCCCGTTCACCGGCGAAGTACTGGCGGCCGTGCCTTCGGTGCGCCCGGACGTCACTGTGATCCATGCGCAGAAAGCCGACCGCAAGGGCAACGTCTTGCTGTGGGGCATCCTCGGTGTGCAGAAGGAAGCCGCGCTGGCGGCCAAGCGCTGCATCGTCACCGTCGAGGAGATTGTCGACGACCTGCAGGCACCGATGAACGCCTGCGTGCTGCCGAACTGGGCCCTGAGCGCCGTGTGCCTGGTGCCGGGCGGTGCGCACCCGTCCTATGCCCACGGCTACTACGAGCGTGACAATCGCTTCTACCAGGCCTGGGATCCGATCGCGCGCGACCGCGAAGCCTTCACCGCCTGGATCGACACCTACATCCGCGGCACCGCCGATTTCACCGAATTCAAGCGCACGCTGGAGGCCGCACAATGAGCTACTCCACCTCGGAAATGATGACCGTGGCTGCCGCCCGACGCCTGCGTAACGGCGCGGTCTGCTTCGTCGGCATCGGCCTGCCGTCCAAGGCCGCCAACCTCGCACGGTTGACCTCTTCGCCCGACGTCGTGCTGATCTACGAGTCCGGCCCCATCGGCGCCAAGCCTAGCGTGTTGCCGCTGTCGATCGGCGACGGTGAGTTGGCCGAGACCGCCGACACCGTGGTGCCGACTGGCGAGATCTTCCGTTACTGGCTGCAGGGCGGACGCATCGACGTCGGCTTCCTCGGCGCCGCGCAGGTCGACCGCTTCGGCAATATCAACACCACCGTGGTCGGCGACTACCATGCACCCAAGACCCGCCTGCCGGGCGCGGGCGGCGCGCCGGAGATCGCCGGTTCCGCCAAGCAGGTCCTGATCATCCTCAAGCAGTCCAAGCGCGCCTTCGTCGACAAGCTCGACTTCATGACGTCGGTCGGCCATGGCGAAGGCGGCGACTCGCGCAAGCGCCTGGGCCTGCCGGGCGAGGGCCCGGTGGGGATCATTACCGACCTGTGCATCATGGAGCCGGAAGCCGGCAGCCATGAGTTCGTGGTGACCTCGATTCATCCAGGCGTGACGCGCGAGCAGATCGTCGCCGCCACTGGCTGGGCCATCCGTTTTGCCGACAGCGTGCAGACCACGCAAGCGCCGAGCGACCACGAACTGACCGCGCTGCGCGACCTGGAAGCGCGTACCGCCGCCGCCCACGGCCAAACCGCAGGAGAAGCCTGATGCGTGAGGTATTCATCTGCGACGCCATCCGCACGCCCATCGGCCGCTTCGGCGGCGCCCTGGCCAGCGTTCGCGCCGACGACCTGGCGGCCGTCCCGCTCAAGGCGCTGATCGAGCGCAATCCACAGGTGCAGTGGGCGCAGCTCGACGAAGTGTTCCTCGGCTGTGCCAATCAGGCCGGCGAAGACAACCGCAACGTCGCACGCATGGCGCTGCTGCTGGCCGGGCTGCCGGAGAACGTTCCCGGGGTCACCCTCAACCGCCTGTGTGCCTCGGGCATGGACGCGGTCGGCACAGCGTTCCGTGCCATCGCCAGTGGTGAGATGGAGCTGGCCATTGCCGGTGGCGTGGAGTCGATGTCGCGCGCGCCGTTCGTCATGGGCAAGGCCGAAAGCGGCTATTCGCGTGCCATGAAGCTGGAAGACACGACCATCGGCTGGCGTTTCGTCAATCCTTTGATGAAAAGCCAGTACGGCGTCGATGCCATGCCCGAGACCGCCGATAACGTGGCCGACGACTATCAGGTGTCGCGCGCCGACCAGGATGCCTTCGCTGTGCGCAGCCAGCAGAAAGCGGCCGCCGCCCAAGCCGCCGGCTTCTTCGCTGAGGAGATCGTGCCAGTGCGCATCGCCCACAAGAAGGGTGAGACCTGGGTCGAGCAGGATGAGCACGTGCGTCCTGACACCACCTTGGAAGCGCTGGCCCGGCTCAAACCGGTCAACGGGCCCGACAAGACCGTCACGGCCGGCAATGCCTCGGGGGTCAACGATGGTGCAGCGGCATTGATTCTGGCCTCCGCCGAGGCGGTGAAAAAACATGGCCTCACCCCGCGCGCCCGGGTATTGGGCATGGCCAGTGCGGGTGTCGCGCCCCGTGTGATGGGCATCGGCCCGGTGCCGGCGGTGCGCAAGCTGTGCGAGCGCCTGGGCATCGCCGTGGCCGACTTCGATGTCATCGAGCTCAACGAAGCGTTCGCCAGCCAAGGACTGGCGGTACTGCGCGAGCTTGGTGTGGCCGACGATGCGCCGCAGGTCAATCCCAACGGCGGCGCCATCGCCCTGGGTCATCCGCTGGGCATGAGCGGCGCGCGTCTGGTGCTGACTGCGCTGCATCAATTGGAGAAGAGCGACGGGCGCAAGGGCCTGGCGACCATGTGCGTAGGCGTGGGGCAAGGCCTGGCGTTGGCGATCGAGCGGGTCTGATGCGCGTCGGCCTCATCGCGGATTCAACCGTGATGGGGCCGGTCAATACGACGCATGGCCACTGGTCAGACCCGAGGCGGAACGAGACTGTTACCGGGTATGTCTAGACTTCACGGTATCCCTCCAGGAGCAAGCAACCCATGACCTCAGTTCATTACACGGGCGAAGAGCGCAAAAGCCGCATCTTCGCCATCGTCGGTGCCTCCTCGGGCAATCTGGTGGAATGGTTCGACTTCTACGTCTACGCCTTCTGCGCCATCTATTTCGCCCCCGCCTTCTTCCCCTCGGACGATCCCACCGTTCAACTGCTCAACACCGCCGGCGTGTTCGCGGCGGGCTTTCTGATGCGACCGATCGGCGGCTGGATCTTCGGTCGCCTGGCCGACCGTCACGGACGCAAGCATTCGTTGATGATCTCGGTGCTGATGATGTGCGCCGGTTCCCTGCTGATCGCCTGTTTGCCGACCTACGCCAGCATCGGCGCCTGGGCCCCGGCACTGCTGCTGTTCGCCCGCTTGGTACAGGGCCTGTCGGTGGGCGGCGAGTACGGCACCACCGCGACCTACATGAGCGAGGTGGCGCTGCGCGGCCAACGCGGCTTCTTCGCCTCGTTCCAGTACGTCACCCTGATCGGCGGCCAATTGCTGGCGGTGCTGGTGGTGGTGATCCTGCAGCAACTGCTCAGCGATGAAGAGCTGCGCGCCTGGGGCTGGCGCATTCCGTTCGTGGTCGGCGCCGTCGCTGCGCTGATTTCGCTGATGCTGCGCCGTTCGCTCAAGGAAACCAGCAGCGCCGAGACCCGTCAGGACAAGGACGCCGGCAGCATCGCCGGGCTGTTCCGCAACCATACCGCCGCGTTCATCACGGTGCTGGGCTACACCGCGGGTGGCTCGCTGATTTTCTACACCTTCACCACCTACATGCAGAAGTACCTGGTCAACACGGCCGGCATGGACGCCAAGAGCGCGAGCTTCGTGATGACCGGCGCGCTGTTTCTATTCATGATCCTGCAGCCACTGTTCGGCATGCTCTCCGACCGCATCGGTCGACGTAACTCGATGCTGTGGTTCGGTGCGTTGGGTACGCTGTTCACCGTGCCGCTGCTGATGGCGCTCAAAACGATAAGCAGTCCGTTCATGGCGTTCGTGCTGGTGACCTTGGCACTGTGCATCGTCAGTTTCTACACCTCCATCAGCGGCCTGGTGAAGGCCGAGATGTTCCCGCCGCAGGTGCGTGCCCTTGGCGTCGGCCTGGCCTACGCGGTGGCCAATGCGGTGTTCGGCGGTTCCGCCGAGTACGTGGCCTTGGGCTTGAAGAGCCTGGGCATGGAGAACACCTTCTACTGGTACGTGACGGCAATGATGGCCATCGCCTTCCTGTTCAGCCTGCGCCTGCCCAAGCAGGCGGCGTACCTGCACCACGATCACTGAGGCGTTTCGATGAGTCAGGCGGATAATCAGCTGTTCGATCTTTACTTCACCACCCCGGCGATGCGCGCGATTTTCTCCGACCGTGGCCGGCTACAGGGCATGCTCGATTTCGAGGCGGCCCTGGCCCGCGCCGAGGCGAGTGTCGGGCTGGTGCCGCACACGGCGGTGCCGGCCATCGAAGCCGCGTGCAAGGCCGAGCGCTACGATGTCCAGGCCCTGGCCCAGGCCATCGCGGTGGCCGGCAATTCGGCCATTCCGTTGGTCAAGGCGCTGGGCAAAGTGGTCGCCAGCGGTGTGCCCGAGGCCGAGCGTTACGTCCACTTAGGCGCCACCAGCCAGGACGCCATGGACACTGGCCTGGTGCTGCAATTGCGTGACGCGCTGGACCTGATCGAAGTCGAGCTGGCTGGGTTGGCCGAGGCCCTGGCCCGGCAGGCCCTGCAGCATGCCGATACGCCGCTGGTGGGGCGCACCTGGCTGCAGCATGCAACGCCTGTGACCCTGGGCATGAAACTGGCCGGTGTCCTGGGTGCGCTGACGCGTCACCGCCAGCGCCTGCGCGAGCTGCGCCCGCGCCTGACCTGCCTGCAGTTTGGTGGCGCCTCCGGCAGCCTGGCCGCGCTGGGCAGCAAGGCGCTGCCGGTGGCCGAAGCGCTGGCCGCGCAACTTCGCCTGAATTTGCCCGAACAGCCTTGGCACACCCAGCGCGATCGGCTGGTGGAGTTCGCCTCGGTGCTGGGCCTGATCGCCGGCAGCCTGGGTAAGTTCGGCCGCGACGTCAGCCTGCTGATGCAGACCGAGGCCGGTGAACTGTTCGAGCCTTCGGCGCCCGGCAAAGGCGGCTCCTCGACCATGCCGCACAAGCGCAATCCAGTAGGCGCGGCGGTGTTGATCGGCGCCGCGACCCGCGTGCCCGGCCTGCTCTCGACGCTGTTCGCCGCCATGCCCCAGGAGCACGAGCGTAGCCTTGGCTTGTGGCATGCCGAGTGGGAAACCCTGCCGGAGATCTGCTGCCTGGTGTCTGGCGCGCTGCAGCAGGCACGGCTGATCGCCGAGGGCATGGAGGTGGACGCCGAGCGTATGGGCCGCAACCTGGAACTGACCCAAGGTCTGGTGCTGGCCGAGGCGGTGAGCATCGTGCTGGCGCAACGCCTGGGGCGCGATACCGCCCACCATCTGCTGGAGCAGTGCTGCCAGCGCGCCGTAGCCGAGGGGCGCCACCTGCGCGCCGTGCTCGGCGATGAGCGCCAGGTGACCGAGCAGCTCAGCGACGAAGAACTCGACCGTTTGCTCGATCCCGCCCATTACCTCGGTCAGGCCCGCGTCTGGGTGGCGCGCGCGGTGGCTGAACATCAACGTTTGACTGTCTGAAGGAGACCGCTGTGGCGCATTTGCAACTGCCCGATGGCGTACTGAACTACCGACTCGACGGCCCCGAGCACGCCCCGGTGCTGGTGCTGTCCAACTCGCTGGGCACCGACCTGCACATGTGGGACACCCAGATGCCGTTGTGGACCCCGCATTTTCGCGTGTTGCGCTACGACACCCGCGGCCACGGCGACTCGCAGGTCACCGAAGGCCCGTACAGCATCGAACAACTGGGCCATGATGTGCTGGCCTTGCTCGATGGCCTGAACATCCAGCGCGCGCACTTCTGCGGCCTGTCGATGGGCGGGTTGATCGGCCAGTGGCTGGGCATTCACGCCGGTGAGCGCCTGCTGCGCCTGGTGGTGTGCAATACGGCGGCGAAGATCGGCTCGCCGGACACCTGGAACCCGCGCATCGAAACGGTGCTGCGAGACGGCGCGGCGGCCATGCGTGGCCTGCGCGATGCCTCCATCGAGCGCTGGTTCACGCCGGCGTGGTCGGCGGCCCATGCCGAGCAGGTTTCACGCATCACCGAGATGCTGGCCAGCACCTCGCCGCAAGGGTATGCGGCCAATTGCGCGGCCGTGCGCGATGCCGATTTCCGTGACCAGTTGGGCGCCATCGAGGTGCCGCTGCTGGTGATTTCCGGCGAAGCCGATGCGGTCACGCCACCGTCGGGCGGGCAGTTCATCCAGGCGCATGTCGCGGGCGCGCAGTACGCTGGCTTCCAGGCCGCGCACCTGTCCAACGTCGAGGTCGGCGAGCCGTTCAGCCGGTGCGTGCTCGACTTTCTGCTGGCCCGCTGAGGAGCGCCCCATGGACGAAAAACAACGCTACGACGCCGGCATGCACGTGCGCCGCGCGGTGCTGGGCGACGCCCACGTGGACCGCAGTCTGGAGAAGCTCAACGACTTCAACGGCGAGTTCCAGGAAATGATCACCCGGCACGCCTGGGGCGACATCTGGACCCGCCCAGGGCTGCCGCGCCACACCCGCAGCCTGATCACCATCGCCATGCTCATCGGCATGAACCGCAATGACGAACTCAAGCTGCACCTGCGCGCGGCCGCCAACAACGGCGTGACCCGTGAGGAAATCAAGGAAGTGCTGATGCAGAGCGCAATCTACTGCGGCATTCCGGCGGCCAATGCCACGTTCCACCTGGCCGAGTCGGTGTGGGACGAGCTGGGCGTTGAATCGCGCGAGTAGGGCGCAACGTCGGCCATGCGTGCTTGCCAGCCGACGCCATTGAACGGTTACGTCGCTGCGGGTTTGCGGCGTATCGCCACCGGCCCGGCGTTGGCCTCCACGGCGCGTTTCAGGTCGGGGCACAGGCCAAGCATGAAGGCCAATTCCGCCACCACGAACAGCGGCCCGATGATCAGGCCGCTCAGGTCGTCGACGAAGGCCGGTTTGCGTCCTTCGTAGGCGTGGCCGATGAACTGGATCATCCAGCCCACCACGAACAGGCCCAGGCCAATGCTCAGCCACAGGCCGGTCTGCTGTTGCGCCAGCCATTGCCCTGCCCACAGGCACAGCCCCAGCAATGTGCCCATGAGCAGCCCCCAGCGCAGGTCCAGGCGCAAGTAGAACCACACCGAAGCCGCCGCGACCAGCAATGCCGGAGACAACCAGAGGCCCACCACGCTCCAGCCGGGTCTGGACAACAGGATGCTGACCGCCAGCACGATCAGCGGAATGCCGACGAAGTGGGTGGTGATGTTGCGCGGGTCACGGTGGTAGGCCGCGTACTGACTCAGGTGTTCGACGAGGGTCTTCATGGTTGTGCCTCCATCAGGGCAGGATCCCTTGTGCCTTTAGGACAAGTGAGTGCTGCCCATCAGAATAGCCTGCTTGCGACTCGCTGTAGCGATTTCGCGCCTGTCAGAGCAGGCTCAACGGATAGTTGAGGATCAGACGGTTCTCGTCGAACGAGTTGGTGTTGAAGTCACGTCGCATGCTGGAGTTACGCCAGCGCAGCGAGAGGTCCTTGAAAGTGCCGGACTGGATGACGTAGGCCAACTCGGTTTCCCGCGCCCATTCCTTGCCATCGGTGACCGTGCCGGTCTGTACGTTGTCGCCTTTGATGTAGCGGTTCATCAGGGTCAGCCCAGGGATCCCGACGGTGGCGAAGTTGAAGTCGTGACGGACCTGCCAGGAGCGCTCCTTGGCATTGTCGAAGCTGGCGTTGTAACTGTCGTTGGCCAGGGTGCCCCCGCTGGTGCCGTTGACCCGCATCCACTCGGTGTCGCCGCTGACCTTCTGCAGGCCGACATAGAACGTGTGGCCCTGGTAGCGCGCCGAGAGCATCGCCGACGCCGTGCGGTTGTCCAGACTGCCGGCGCGGGCGGCACCGTCGTCCTTGCCGATGAAGTAGCCCAGGTTGGCGCCCAGGGTCCAGTCGCCCAGGGGTTGGCTGTGGATCAGGTTGAGGTACTGCTGCTGGTAGATGTCCTTGAGCTGGGCATGCCACAGCCCGACTTGGGTGCGCTTGTCGTTGAAGCTGTACTCGCCGCCGGCGAAGTTGAAGCGGTCGGTGGTGAAGCCAGGGCGGCTGAACAGCGCCATATCCTCCATGCTGGCATCATTGCGCGGGCTGTTGCCGCGGAACTGGCCGCCGTAGAGGGTCAGGCCGGCGATCTCCTTGGAGGTGATCTGACCGCCGCGGAACGTCTGCGGCAGCGAGCGGCCGTCGTCCGAACGCAGGATCGGCAATACCGGCATCCACTCACCGACTTTGAGTTCAGTTTGCGAAACCCGCGCCTTCAGCGCTACGCCCAGGCGACCGAAGTCATCCGCCGGTCGGCCATCGTCGTGCACCGGCAGCAGCTGCGTGCCGGCCGTGCCCTTGCCGCCATCGAGTTTGAGCGAGTACAGCCCCAGCACATCGACACCGAAGCCCACGGTTCCTTGGGTGAAGCCCGAGCGGGCATCGAGGATGAAGCTTTGCGTCCATTCCTCGGCCTTGCCCTGAGCTCTGGCCGGATCGACGAAATTGCGGTTGATGTAGAAGTTGCGCAGGTTGAGAGTGGCCTTGGCATCCTCTGCGAAACCGCCGTCGTCAGCGAAGGCGGGCAGGGTGCAGGACAGGGCCAGAAGGCCCGGCAGCAACGGGCGTGCAGGTTGCAGAATGCTCATCTGTCTTGGATCTCTTGTTTTTATTGGGCGAGCCGAGGCCCTACGGGAGTGCCCATAGGTCGACGCTTTTCTTGATGAACTTGTGCAACGTTGCGTAGCCGATGGTGCGTGATGGGCTTGGCGCCAGGCAATTCGTGTCGAGCGGAATGGGGCGGTAATCGAACGTATTGTTGCGCTCCAGCGCGTCAGGGCGTCGACGCGCAGACATCGCTGCGGCGAACCGCGGTCACAGGCGGCAGGCGGTCGCTGACAACCGGACAACAAAAAGCCCACCGCAAGGGTGGGCTCTGTGTCGA
The DNA here is from genome assembly GCF_030658255.1 of Pseudomonas sp. RAC1. NCBI lineage: Bacteria > Pseudomonadati > Pseudomonadota > Gammaproteobacteria > Pseudomonadales > Pseudomonadaceae > Pseudomonas > Pseudomonas sp. RAC1. The sequence continues at coordinate 94,857 of NZ_JAUTXS020000032.1, read as the reverse complement.
AGGCTGATCACTCAGCCCTTGGGCGCCTGCATCGAAGCCTGTTGATTGGCCTGACCGGTGCGCTCGTACCAGCCACCGCCCAAGGCCTTGTACAGGTTGACCTCGCTGGTCAACTGCGACAGACGATCGCTGATCAGCGACTGCTGGGCACTGAACAGGTTGCGCTGGGCGTCGAGGAAGGTCAGGTTGCTGTCGATACCGATGCGGTAGCGGCGCTCGGCCAGGCGGTAGTAGTCCTGGTTGGCGGCCACCAGATCGCGCTGGGCCTGCAACTGTTCCTCGAAGGTCTTGCGTGCCGCCAGGCCATCGGAGACTTCCTGGAAGGCCGTCTGAATGGTCTTTTCGTACTTGGCGACGTTGATGTCCTTCTGGATCTTCGAGTAGTCCAGGCTGGCGCGCAGGCTGCCGGCGTTGAAGATTGGCAGGTTGATCTGCGGCTGGAACAGCCAGGTGCCCGAGCCGCCCTTGAACAGGCCGCCCATGTCCGGGCTCAGGGTGCCAGCATTGGCGGTCAGGCTGATGCTCGGGAAGAACGCCGCGCGCGCCGCGCCGATGTTGGCGTTGGCGGCCTTGAGCTGGTGCTCGGCTTCCTGGATGTCAGGCCGGCGTTGCAACAGGTCCGACGGCAGGCCTGCCGGCACTTGGGCGAGCTGGTCGGCATCGAGCTTGAGCGGAGCCGGCAGATCGCTCGGCACGCCGGTACCCAGCAGCACGGTCAGGCTGTTGAGGTCCTGCGCCACCAGGCGTTGGTACTGCGACAGCTTGACCCGTGCGCCTTCGACGGCGGTGCGCGCCTGGCTCAGGTCGAGCGCTGACGCCACCCCCACCTCGTTGCTGCGACGGGTCAGGTTGAAGCTTTCTTCGTAGTTCTTCAGCGTGTCCTGGGTCAGCACCAGCAGCGCCTTATCGGCCTGCCAGGTGTAGTAGGCATTGGCCACGCTGGCCACCAGGCTGATTTGCGTGGAGCGCCGTGCCTGTTCGCTGGACAGGTAGATTTCCAGGGCCTGCTCGCTGAGGCTGCGTACGCGGCCGAACAGGTCCAGCTCGTAAGCGCTGACCCCGAGGGTCGCCGAGTACTGGCTGTTGATGTTCGAGCTGCCAGTCTGCGACATGTCCGCTGGCACCCGCTGGCGACTGCCGCTGCCGGTGGCCGACACCGCCGGGAACAGGTCGGCGCGCTGGATGCGGTACTGCGCACGGTAGGCGTCGATGTTCAACGCCGCCACGCGCAGGTCGCGGTTGTTGACCAGCGCGGTCTGGATCAGCTTCTGCAGCGCCGGGTCGTTGAAGAACTGGCGCCAGCCCTGCTCGGCGGCGGCCACGTCGGCCGACTCGGTCGGCGAGTAGGCCGGGCCTTGTGGCCACTGCGCGGGCACCGGAGCGTCCGGGGTCTTGTAATCGGGAATCAGCGAGCAGCCGCCGAGAATGAACGCGGTGACTGTCAGGGACAGCAAAGACTTGGTCATTGCCCAGCCTCATTACGTGGAGTTTCAGGGGTGAAGTCGTGTTCCGGCTCTTTGCTGCCGAACAGCGACGACACTGCGACGAAGAATAGCGGTACCCAGAAGATCGCCAGCACGGTTGCGCTGATCATGCCGCCGATCACACCGGTACCGATGGCATGCTGGCTGCCTGCACCGGCGCCGCTGGCGATGGTCAACGGTACCACGCCGAGGATGAACGCCAGCGAGGTCATGATGATCGGACGCAGACGCATGCGGCACGCCTCGATTGCCGCGTCGTACAGGCTCTTGCCCTGTTCGTGCAGCTCCTTGGCGAACTCGACGATCAGGATGGCGTTCTTCGCCGCCAGGCCGATCGTGGTCAGCAGTCCAACCAGGAAATAGACGTCGTTGGAGAGGCCGCGCAAGCTGGTGGCGATCAGCGCACCGATGATGCCCAGGGGCACCACCAGGACCACGGCGATCGGAATCGACCAGCTTTCGTACAGCGCTGCCAGGCAGAGGAACACGAACAGCAGCGACAGGGCGAACAGCGCGGGCATTTGCGAGCCAGAGAGTTTTTCCTCGTAGGACATGCCGGTCCAGGAGAAGCCCACACCGCTTGGCAACTCGCCAATGATGCGTTCGACCTCGGCCATCGCCTCACCGGTGCTGTAGCCGGGCGCCGGTGCACCGAGCACCTCGACCGCTTCCACACCGTTATAGCGCGAGAGTTTCGGCGAGCCGTAGGTCCATTCACCCTTGGCGAAGGAGGAGAACGGCACCATTTCGCCCTTGCCGTTGCGCACGTACCACTTCTGCAGGTCTTCCGGGCTCATGCGGGCATTGGCTTCACCCTGGATGTACACCTTCTTGACCCGACCGCGATCGATGAAGTCGTTGACGTAGCTGCCGCCGAGGGCGATCGACAGGGTGTTGTTGATGTCGGCGATGGTCACGCCCAAAGCGCTGGCGCGTTCGTCGTCGACGATCAGTTGGTACTGCGGTTCATCGTTCAGGCCATTCGGGCGTACCCCGGCCAGGATCTTGCTCTGCGAGGCCTTGGCGAGGAACTGGTTGCGCGCTTCCATGAGTTTCTCGTGGCCGACACCAGCACGGTCCTGAAGGAAGACGTCGAAGCCGGTTGCGTTACCCAGCTCCAGTACCGCAGGCGGGGCGAAGGCGAATACCATGGCATCGCGGAAGCCGAAGAAGTGCTGCTGCGCACGGGTCGACAGGTTGAAGACGCTGTTCTCCGACGAGCGCTCGCCCCAAGGCTTGAGCATGATGAAGGCCATGCCCGAGCTCTGGCCACGGCCGGCGAAGTTGAAGCCGGTCACGGTGAACACCGATGACACGGTGTCGGCTTCGTCCTTGAGCAGGTACTCGCGCATCTGGTCGACCACCGCCTGGGTGCGCTCGGCACTGGAGCCGGCCGGCGTCTGCACCTGGGCGAACAGCACGCCCTGGTCTTCTTCAGGCAGGAATGCGGTGGGGATACGCATGAACAGCCAAATCATGCCCACCACGATCAACACGTAGGCCAGCAGGAACGGGATCTTGTTGCGCAGGATACCGCCGACGCTGCGTTCATAGCCTTGTACGCTGCGATCGAAGTTGCGGTTGAACCAGCCGAAGAATCCACCCTTGGCGGTATGGTGCTCGCCTTTTTTCAGGGGCTTGAGCATGGTTGCGCACAGCGCCGGGGTGAAGACCAGTGCCACCAGCACCGACAGGCCCATGGCCGAGACGATGGTGATGGAGAACTGCCGGTAGATCACCCCGGTGGAACCGCCGAAGAAGGCCATGGGCAGCAATACCGCCGACAGCACCAGGGCGATACCCACCAGGGCGCCCTGGATCTGCTCCATCGAGCGTTTGGTCGCCTCCTTGGGCGGCAACCCTTCCTCGGACATCACCCGCTCGACGTTTTCCACCACGACGATGGCGTCGTCCACCAGCAAGCCGATGGCCAGCACCATGGCGAACATGGTCAGGGTGTTGATGCTGAAACCTGCGGCGGCAAGGATGCCGAAGGTGCCCAGCAGGACCACCGGTACCGTCATCGTGGTGATGATGGTGGCGCGGAAGTTCTGCAGGAACAGGTACATCACCAGGAACACCAGCACCACCGCTTCGATCAGGGTGTGGATCACGCCGCTGATCGATTCGGTGACCACCGGGGTGGTGTCATACGGGAAAACCGCCTTGACCCCTGGCGGGAAGAAAGGCTCCAGGTCCTGCACGGTCTTGCGCAGCGCTTTGGCGGTATCCAGGGCGTTCGCGCCAGTAGCCAGCTTGACTGCCAGTCCGGAGGCCGGCTTGCCATTGAACTGGGCGCTGACGGCATAGTTTTCGCCGCCCAGGCCAACCTTGGCCACGTCACCCAGGCGCACCTGCGAACCGTCGTTGTTGACCTTCAGCAGGATCTTCTCGAACTGCTCGGCGGTCTGCAGGCGGGTCTTGCCGATGATGGTCGCGTTGAGCTGGGTGCCAGGCATGGCAGGCAGGCCGCCCAGTTGCCCTGAGGACACCTGGACGTTCTGCGCGGTCACGGCCGTGCGCACGTCCACCGGGGTCATCTGGTATTTGTTGAGCTTGGCCGGGTCGAGCCAGATACGCATGGCGTACTGTGCACCGAACACCTGGAAGTCACCGACACCGGCGGTACGCGAGATCGGATCCTGCATGTTGGAGACGATGTAGTTGGCCAGGTCGTCCTTGGTCATGCTGCCGTCTTCGGACACCAGGCCGATCACCAGCAGGAAGTTCTTCACCGCCTTGGTGACGCGGATACCTTGCTGTTGTACTTCCTGTGGCAGCAGGGGCGTGGCCAGGTTCAGCTTGTTCTGCACCTGGACCTGCGCCGTGTCGGCGTTGGTGCCCTGCTCGAACGTCGCGGTGATGGTCATGCTGCCGTCGGAGTTGCTCTCCGAGGACACGTAACGCAGGTTGTCGATGCCGTTGAGCTGCTGCTCGATGACCTGCACCACGGTGTCCTGCACGGTCTGCGCGGAGGCGCCCGGGTAGGTCACGGCGATGGCGATGGCCGGCGGCGCGATGCTGGGATACTGGTTGATCGGCAGCTTGAGGATTGCCAGGGCCCCGACCAGCATGATCACCAAGGCGATCACCCAGGCGAAGATCGGGCGATCGATAAAGAACTTCGACATGGTTTACTCCGCTTTGGCGTCTGCTTTCGCCGAGTTGGGCTGGTCAGGGCTGCCCGGCTTCTTGACGTTGGTGGCCTCGCTGACCTTGACCTCGGCACCTGGACGCACGTACTGCAGACCTTCGGTGATCAGGCGGTCACCTGCCTTCAGGCCGTCCTCGACCAACCACTCGTTGCCCAAGGTGCGGGTCGCCTTGAGCTGGCGCAGTTCGACCTTGTTGTCCTGGTTCACCACCAGCGCGGTGGCCGCGCCCTTGAGGTCGCGGGTCACCCCTTGCTGGGGCGCCAGGATCGCATTGGCGTTGACCCCAGCCTGCAGGCGCGCATGCACGAACATGCCTGGCAGCAGCGTGTGGTCCGGGTTGGGGAAGACGGCGCGCAGGGTCACGGAACCGGTGGACTCGTCGACCGAGACCTCGGAAAACTCCAGGCGACCTTCGCGCGCGAACGTGCTGCCATCTTCGAGAATGAGCTGGACCTTGGCGGCGTTCTCGCCGGCTTTCTGCAACTGCCCGCTCTCTAGGTCGCGGCGCAGCTTGAGCAGTTCGGCGGTGGACTGGGTAACGTCGACGTAGATCGGGTCGAGTTGCTGAATAGTGGCCAGGGCGTTGCTCTGGCCATTGCTCACCAGCGCGCCTTCAGTGACCGCCGAGCGACCGATGCGGCCGCTGATCGGTGCCAGTACCTTGGTGTAGCGCAGGTCGATCTGCGCGCTCTTGAGCGTGGCCTCGGCCTGCAGACGCTTGGCATTGGCGTCGTCGTATTCCTGCTTGGACACCGCCTGTTCATCGATCAACTGCTTGTAGCGCCCGGCCAGCGAGCGCGTGGCCTGCAGGTTGGCCTGGGCATTGCCCAGGTTGGCTTCGTACACCGCAGGGTCGATCTGGTAGAGCTGCTGCCCTTCCTTGACGTCGCTGCCTTCCTTGAACAGGCGCTTGAGAATGATGCCGTTGACCTGTGGCCGAACTTCGGCCACGCGGTAGGCGCTGGTACGCCCCGGCAGTTCCGATGTCAGGGTGAAGGCTTGGGGCTGCAAGGTGACGACGCCGACCTGAGGCGTCTGCGCGGCAGGCGGGGCCTCTTCTTTCTTGCAGCCACTGAGCAGGGTGGCCAAGGCGACGGCGGATACCAGGGCGGTAACGGCTGGCTTGAAGTGCATGAGGATCCTCGGGTCGCAGGAGCAGGGGGAGCTCAAGAATAGTGGAAGAGTATTGTCAGAAAAAACGCTATCCGGTGGATAAGTAGCTTACTAACGAATATACTTACATTCATGGTTGTTTGTAAATAGCGCGGTGGTGGTATCTGGCTACTACCGCAATACGTGATCAATGCATTCGGGACCCGCCCTGCAGAGGCGCGCCCGGTACAACCCGCGCGCCCATCGCGTGGGGTTCTGATGAGGTTGAGCTGCCATGGTTCGTCGTACCAAAGAGGAAGCACAGGAGACTCGCGCGCAGATCATCGACGCGGCCGAGCGCGCCTTCTACAAGCGTGGCGTCGCTCGTACCACCCTGGCCGATATCGCCGAGATCGCCGGCGTGACCCGCGGTGCGATCTACTGGCACTTCAGCAACAAAGCCGACCTGGTGCAGGCACTGCTCGACAGCCTGCACGAAACCCATGACCACCTGGCACGCGCTGGCGAGAGCGAGGACGAACCCGACCCGCTCGGCTGCATGCGCAAATTGCTGGTGCAAGTGTTCAGCGAGCTGGTGCTCGACGCCCGGACCCGGCGCATCAATGAGATCTTGCATCACAAGTGCGAGTTCACCGATGAAATGTGTGAAATCCGCCAGCAACGGCAGCAGGCTGTCGCCGAATGCCACGATGGCATCAGCAGAACCTTGGCCAATGCCGCTCGGCGCGGCCAGTTACCCGTCGATCTGGATACCGAGCGGGCGGCCATCGCCATGTTTGCCTACATCGACGGTCTGATCGGGCGCTGGCTGCTACTGCCGGACAGCTTCGAGTTGTTGCGCGATGCGGACAAATGGGTCGATGCAGGGCTGGATATGCTGCGCTTGAGCCCCGCGCTGCGCAAATAAGACTTTGTGAAGGTTTGTGAGGAAGTCTTTCCCCGCAGGATTAACGGGGGATTATCGATCCTGATGCGCTCTCAGTCATGACCGCGCAGCTGTCGATCCGGCAATACCAGCGCCGCGACCAGCCCCAGCACCGCGACCCCTGCACTGGCCAGCAGTAGATAGCTGAACGTCTGCGTCAGGTGCGCCTGATTCGACGCATCGGCCACGCTACCCTGAAGGCTGCCGAGCAAAGGATTACCGACGCTGTGCAATCCGCCGACCTGCAACAGCGCCAGCAACAGGCTGGACATGCAGGCTACGCCCATTGCACCGCCTAACGAGCGGAACAGATTGGTGGTGCTGGTGGCCACGCCGATGTCCTTGATGTCCACCGCGCTCTGCGTGCCCACCAGCGAAGTGGGAAACTGCAATCCGCAGGCGATGCCGGTCAGCAGCATGAACGCCCCGCTCAGCCAGACGGACTGCGGCGCGGTCAGGGCCATGCCGACGATGGCCAGCGGCATCAGCACCGCACCAGCCAGAATCTGCGGTTTATAGCGCCCGGTGAGGCTGGTCAGGCGGCCGCCGGTGAACGCCCCCAGCGGCAGTCCCATGGCTAGCGGCAATAGATGCAGTGCTGCGCTGTCGGCCCCGGCCCCCGTAATGCTCTGCAAGCGCAGCGGCATGAGCATGGTTAAAGAAATCGACTGGAAGCTGGCGAAGAAAATCACGCACCAGCACAACACCGCCACCCGATTGCCGAACAGTTTCAAGGGCAACAGCGGCTCAGGGCAGCGCCGTTCATGGGCGATGAACAGTGACACGCCCAGCGCTGCGCAGCCGAACAGGACCAGCACCGCCGGTGCGGTCCAGGCTGCGCCCTGGCCGACCAGGGTGATGCCCAGCAGCAGGCTGCCCAGCCCGACGGTCAGCAACAGCGCGCCGAGGTAGTCGACCTGCGCCTGCCGCCGTCTGACCGGCATTCCCTGCAACGCGCGGCGGATCACCCACCAGGCGCACACGCCCAGCGGCAGGTTGATCCAGAACACCCAGCGCCACGACAGATACGCGGTGAGCCAGCCGCCCAGCACCGGGCCGGCAACGCTGGCCAGCGCATACATGCTGCTGAAGTAGCCTTGATAGCGCCCGCGTTCACGCGGCGGCACGAAGTCGCCAATGATCGCCTGGCTCACCGAGACCATGCCGCCTGCGCCGATGCCTTGCAGCACGCGCGCCAGCACCAGTTGCTCCATATTCTGCGCCAGGGCACAGCCGATCGAGGCCAGGGTGAACACGGCGGTACCGGTGAGGATCATCCGGCGCCGACCATACAGGTCGCCGAGCTTGCCGTAGATGGGCACCGCCACGGTCATGGCCACCATGTAGCCGGAAATCACCCAGGCCAGCAGGCCCACGTCGTTGAACTGCGCGGAAATGGCGGGCAGGGAGACAGCGACGATGGTCTGGTCCAGGGCACCGAGAAGAATCGCCAGCATCAGCGCGCTGAGCACGCTGCGCAAGACGGCGGGGGGCAGGGCGGCGGTCACGGTTCACACCTTCTGGTCGGGTGATGAAGAAAAGCGCGTCGCCAGCCTTCATGCAAAGTGCGGGGCCGTGGCGAGCGTGTCGCAAAGTGTAACCTGAGTTAGGTAGCTTCCTATGTACTACCTGCATCGCCTATGCGCGATCGGCATACCTGCTTTCACCCGGAGTATCAGGGCAGCGTGATATCGTGGGCGATCAAAGCAGCCGAAATACACTGGATTGCACCCATTTGGTGCACATTGCTCCAGGTTTCCGCATCGCCGTATTCCCACGCCGTCTATTCCACTCTCTGCATGGTGCCTGTGATCATCGCCACACCCGGCAGCGTGTTTCCCGGCAGGAGTCGGTAGTCAGCCAGTTCGAATTCCATCTTCATGCGGAGTGACCATGCCCAAAGCGTCCCACCAAGATCTGCGTTTTGCCTTTCGCGAACTCCTCGCCTCAGGTTCGTGCTATCACACAGCGTCCGTGTTCGATCCCATGTCTGCGCGCATCGCCGCCGACCTGGGCTTCGAGGTCGGCATCCTCGGTGGTTCCGTCGCCTCGTTGCAGGTACTGGCCGCGCCTGACTTCGCCCTGATCACCCTCAGCGAATTCGTCGAGCAGGCCACCCGCATCGGCCGCGTCGCTCAACTGCCAGTGCTGGCCGACGCCGACCACGGCTACGGCAATGCGTTGAATGTGATGCGCACGGTCACTGAGCTGGAGCGTGCCGGTGTCGCTGCGCTGACCATCGAAGACACCCTGCTGCCGGCCCAATTCGGTCGCAAGTCCACCGACCTGATTTCCGTGGAAGAGGGCGTTGGCAAGATTCGTGCGGCGCTCGAAGCGCGGGTCGACACCTCGCTGTCGATCATCGCCCGTACCAATGCCGGGGTACTGAGCACCGAAGAAATCATCTTCCGCACCCAGAGCTACCAGAAGGCGGGTGCCGATGGCATCTGCATGGTTGGCGTGAAGGATTTCGAGCAACTGGAGCAGATCAGCCAGCACCTGAGCGTGCCGCTGATGCTGGTCAGCTACGGCAACCCCAATCTGCGCGACGACGAGCGCCTGGCGCGCCTGGGCGTGCGCATCGTGGTGGACGGTCACGCGGCGTACTTCGCTGCCATCAAGGCAACCTACGACTGCCTGCGCCTGCAGCGCGGTCAGCAGAACAAGTCCGAGAACCTCAGCGCCACCGAGCTTTCGCACACCTATACGCAGCCCGAGGAATACATCCGCTGGGCCAAGGAGTACATGAGCGTCGAGGAGTGAGCGGCAACTGCCGCGCTACCTGAGAGCGCTCAAGGTCGCGGTGTGCGGTATGCAGTGTGCGTGGCTGCAACTGGCTGCGCTAGCGGGCTGGCTGCGCAGCAGTTCGACGCGCCAACAGGCCGAGGCGTAAAGCCCGGCCACGGCCACCAGGGCCAGGACGATGACGCAGCGTCTGGATTTGATGCCCATCTTGTCGACCTCCTGCAATGCTTACAGGGATACCTGCAAGCATAGGTCAGATGAGCCCTACCACTCCTGCTGAATGATCCTCTATTCAGTTCAGTCGCAGTCCCATTCCGAGTCGTCGCCGAAGCGTTGCGCAAGAAAGTCCAGCATGCTGCGCAAGGTCGCCGGCATGTGCTTGCGCGAGGTGTACACCGCATGCAGGTTCAGCTCACGTGGACGCGCCTGGGGCAGCACATTGACCAGTTCGCCGCTGCGTATGGCCGAGGCGGCCTGATAGGTCGGCAGCATGGCGATGCCCGCACCCGCCTGCGCCGCCCGCTGCAAGGTCAGTGCCTCGTTGGCGCTGATATTGCCTTGCACGGGCACCGCCACCGACTCCCCGTTCACCTCGAAATGCCACACACCATGGCCGAAGTAGGCATGGGTCAGGCAATTGTGCGCGGCCAGATCCTCGACCTGCTGGGGTACGCCGTGGGCGCTGAGATAGGCGGGGCTGGCGCAGACCACCGAGCGGCAGACGGTCAGGCGTCGTGCGATCAGGTTCGGGTCCAGGTCATTGCTGGTGCGGATGGCCAGGTCGATGCGCTCTTCGATCAGATTGACCGTACGGTCGAGCATCTGCAGTTCCACCTTCACTCCGGGATAGCGCTGCACATAGTCGGCGACTGCGTCGGCCAGTTGCGCGTAGCCGAACGAGGTACTGACGCTGATGCGCAGCTCGCCACGAGGGGCTTGGTCGGGCTGACGCACGGCGCTTTGCAGATCCCCCGCCAACTCCAGCATTTGCCGACAGCGCGGCAGGGTTTCCTGGCCCGCCGCCGTCAGGCTCAGTTTGCGCGTGGTGCGTTGCATCAGGCGGGCGCCGACCCAAGTCTCCAGTTCGGCCAGGTAGCGCGAGACGACCGGCCTGGACAGTTGCAAATACTCGGCAGCCGCCGATTGGCTGCCGAGATCGACGACATTGACGAACACCCGCATGGCGGTAAGACGGTCCATGATTCGCTCGATTTCAGAAACAAACTATGTCCAAGCATCGCATTTTTTGTAACGAATTGGGCAACTAAGCTGTGCGCAATCCTTCTCATTCACAGGATCTTCGCATGTCCGTTCTTTCTTCCCTCCGCGCCCTGCTGTTGGCCTGCGCCGCCTTGACTGGGTACGCCCAGGCCGGACCAGCCCTGCAACTGGACGTCTACAACCCCGGCCACGATGGACTGTTTCCGGTCAGCTCGGTGATCGTCAGCGGTGCACACGACGCGGTGCTGATCGACGCCCAATTCGGCAAGTCGCAGGCCGAGCAGGTGGTGCAGCGACTGCGCGCCAGCGGCAAGCGCCTGACCACCATCTACATCAGCCATGGCGATCCGGACTACTACTTCGGTCTCGACACCCTGACGCGCGCCTTCCCCAAGGCCAAGGTGGTAGCCTCCGCCGCTACCGTTGCGCACATCCGCCAGACCCGAGAAGCCAAGCTCGCTTACTGGGGGCCGCAGATGGGCAACGACAAGCCTGCGAAGCTGATCGTGCCGCACGTGCTGCAAGGCGATCGCCTGGAACTGGAAGGTCAGACCTTGCAAGTGATGGGCCTGGATGGGCCGCAGCCGGACCGTAGTTTCGTGTGGATTCCTTCGATCAAAGCGGTGGTCGGCGGTGTGGTGGTGTCCGAGGGCATCCATGTGTGGATGGCCGACACCCAGTCAGCCCAATCCCACACCGACTGGCTGGCGACCTTGGCGCACATCGAGCACCTGGCGCCGCGTACGGTGATCCCTGGCCATTACCTGGGACAGGGCAGTCGCTCGCTGGAGGCCGTGCGCTTCACGGCCGATTACATCCGCGCCTTCGACAGCGAAACCGCCAAGGCTGCCGATGCGGCGACGCTGATCACAGCCATGAAGCAGCGCTATCCGAACCTGGCCGATGAAAGCTCGCTCGAGCTCAGCGCCAAGGTCGCGAAAGGTGAAATGAAGTGGTAACCCCTTACAACCTTGATGGAGTGTTTCCCATGAGCAAGATCGCAATCATCGGTGCCACCGGCCGCGCCGGCAGCCAGTTGCTGGAAGAGGCCGTGCGCCGGGGCCATCAGGTGGTCGCCATCGCCCGCGACCCGTCGTCGCTGCAAGGACGTCCAGGCGTCACGGTCAAGGCGCTGGACGCCAAAGACGGTGACGCACTGCAAGCGGCCGTCAGCGGCGTCGATGCGGTGTTGAGTGCCGCGCATTTCTCCACCCTCGAACCCCAGGCAATCATCGGCCCGGTCAAGCGCGCCGGGGTCAAGCGCCTGCTGGTGGTCGGCGGTGCCGGTAGTTTGCTGCTGCCGTCCGGGCAACGGGTGATCGACAGCCCTGACTTTCCGGACGCCTACAAGGCCGAAGCGAGTGCCGGGGTACGCTTTCTCGACGCACTGCGCCAAGCGTCGGAGCTGGACTGGACCTTCCTCTCGCCCTCGGCCGAATTCGTCGAAGGCGAGCGCAGCGGGCGCTACACCTTGGGCCTGGACCATCTGCTGATCGGCGCCGACGGCAGGAGCTGGATCACCTTCGCCGACTATGCCATCGCCCTGATCGACGAACTGGAGAAGCCGGCCCATTCGCGTCAGCGTTTCACCGTCGGTTACTGATTCGCCGCTAGCTGGCACCCGAGCGCAAGCGCGCCATGTCGCGGATCGGCGGTGCGCCGTAGAGCCGGCTGTACTCACGGCTGAACTGCGAAGGGCTTTCATAGCCCACTCGGTAACCTGCCACCGCGGCCTCCAGGCCATCGTTGATCATCAGCCGCCGCGCCTCCTGCAGGCGCAGTTGCTTTTGATACTGCAGCGGGCTCATGGAGGTCACGGCCTTGAACCGATGGTGCAAGGTCGAGGTACTCAGGTTCACTTCCCGGGCCAACTCCTCGATGCGCAGCGGTAAGTGAAAATGCTGGTTGAGCCAGGTGATCGCCTGGCTCACCCGGTGCGTCTGGCTGTTGGCCAGGGCGATTTCGTACAGCCGATGCCCCTGCGGGCCGCGCAGCAGACGATAAAGGATCTCGCGGCGAAACAACGGAGCAAGCATCGGGATATCACGCGGGGTGTCGAGCAGGCGCACCAAGCGCAGCAGGGCATCGAGCAGCGACGGGTCGGTGCGCTCCACGTACAGCCCGAGCCCGGACTGCACGTTGGGCACCAGCATCGGGCCGCTTTCGGCGATCAACTGACTGATCTCGGCGGCGTCCAGGTCAATGCGCAGGCCCAGCACCGGCTGTTGCGGGCTGGCGTCCAGGCGCACCCGACTGATCGGCATGGCCACCGACACCACCATGTAGTGCAGGGGGTCGTAGGCATACTGCTGATCACCCAGGAACAGGCTCTTGCTGCCCTGGGCCATCACGCACAGCGCGGGCAGCGCCAGTCCGGGCTTGGAGCGGATGTTGTCGGTGTAGCGTGACAGGTACAACTGCTCGATGGCCGAGGGCGGTCCATGAGGATCGCCGGCGTGCCGCAGGATCAGGTCAGCGAGTTCCTGACGCTGGCGCTCCAGGGTCGGATCGAGGGCGGCGAGGGCTGTGGTCATGGTCGAATTCCTTCAGGGACGGGGCCAGCATAGGTTTGGGCAACGCCAAGCGCTAGCCGGATACTGCCTGTCGATTGCCTGATCCTGCACGCTGACAGGATCAGGCAATCGACCGGCAGTTTTGGCCTAACGCCCCGCATCGGGCGGATCCTAATCTTGGCAGCCTGGCTTTCCCGTCTCGCCGGCTTTCAAGGAGATCGATCATGACCCTGCAGCAACCGGTCACCCACTTGGCTTTCATCCGTGCCAGCCGCGGCCGCTCGGCAGAACTCGGCATGCGCCTGCGCGATCTGCTCGAGCCTTCGCAGCGCAGCCCCGGCTGCCTGGCCTTCAGCGTGCAGCGCTCGCAGGCCGATGCCGACCTCTGGCTGCTCACCGGCAGTTGGCAGGACCAGCAGGCCATGAGTCGCTACTTCGCCTCGCCCACCCTCACGCTGTTCGGCGACCTGGTGCAGGAGCGGGTGGTGGCAAGCATGGACCTGCACACCTTCGACTGACCGCATCGGTCTTGCGCTTGCAGTAGAATCGCGCCCTTCGATCGACTGCTGGAGGGCAGTAATGGCACGCAGAGAATTCCCAGGTTTCGAAGCCGTTTCGGCGATGGTTCCAGCCGAGGGCGGTGGCTATCACCCGGCAATCGCGGTGAAAGCCCTGAACGGCGGCGGTGCACCGCGTTTTCACAAGATCCTCGAGGGCCAGGTACTGGCCTCGGCAGTGGCGACCGATGCGGCCGCCAGCGCTGAACTGGAGCGCCTGCAGGGCGTCGATGACGCGGGTGAACTGATCTGGTGATCAGGCCTGTGGGCGACGCATCTGGAACAGCTTGCCCAGTTCGAAGTAGTCCGCCGGGCCGCCGCCACGCAGGATAGGCTCGGCGGCGGCAGTGTCATAGAGACCGTCCTTGAGCAGGTGCTCGGCGATGTGCACGGCGACCACTTCGCCCAGGATCAACCAGCTGGGCACCAGCGCCTGGTCGGCGCGCTTGAGCTGCACGATCTGCGTGACCTTGCACTCGAAGTTCACCGGGCTTTCGCCCACACGCGGCACGCTCACCACCTTCGAGGCGGCGGGTGTCAGGCCGCTCAGGTCGAACTCATCGACGTCGGCCGCGACCGCTGCACAGCTCTGGTTCATCTGCTCGGCCAAAGGACGGGTGGCCAGGTTCCAGACGAACTCGCCCGTCTGTTCGATGTTGTTCAGGCTGTCTTTGCGACCGACGCTGCAGAAGCCGATGATCGGTGGGATGTAGTTGAAGGCATTGAAGAAACTGTAAGGCGCCAGGTTCAGGCGGCCGTCGCGATCATGGGAGGAGATCCAGCCGATGGGGCGGGGACCGACGATGGCGTTGAAGGGGTCATGGGGCAGGCCGTGGCCTAGGGCGGGTTCGTAGTAGTACATCGGTACAGGGCCGCGGCCCTTCCTCTGGGATGAACGAAGCGCCTAGTGTGCCAAGCCTTGGCTGGGGTGGGAATGGTCTGAAACGCAGGCCGGAATCGCGAGTGCGACCCCGGCCCCGAGCACTGTCACTCAGTCAGTGGTGATGCGCGAGTGCTGCTTGGTGTCCTTCATGGTCGCGTAGACCAGCAGCGAGCACGCGATGCAGCCGGTGACGTACCAGTAGAAGCCGGTCTCCATGCCGATGCTCTTGAACCACAGCGCCACGTACTCGGCCGTGCCGCCGAAGATCGACACGGTCAGTGCATACGGCAGGCCCACGCCCAGGGCGCGAATCTCGGTGGGGAACAGCTCGGCCTTGACCACCGCGTTGATCGAGGTATAGCCGCTGACGATGATCAGTGCTGCCATGATCAGGAAGAACGCGCCCCACCAGCTCTGGATGGTGTGCAGGGTGCTGAGGATCGGCACGGTGAACAGCGTACCGAGCACGCCGAAGGCGATCAGGATCGGACGTCGACCGATCTTGTCGGACAACCCGCCGATGATCGGTTGCAGGCACATGAACAGGAACAGCGTCGCGGCCGAGATCGTCGTCGAGTCGCTGATGCTCATGCCCACCGTGTTGACCAGGTACTTCTGCATGTAGGTGGTGTAGGTGTAGAAGGCCAGGGTGCCGCCCATGGTCAGGCCGACCACGGTCAGCAGTTCCTTGGGATGACGCATCAAGGTGCGCATCAGGCTTTCCTTGGATTTCTCCTTCTTGGTGAAGGAGGCGGTCTCCTCCATGCCGCGGCGCAGGTAGAGCGCCACCACTGCACACAGCGCGCCGATCACGAACGGTACGCGCCAGCCCCAGGCGTACAGCTGCTCGGTGGTCAGGGTGTTCTGCAGGATGATCAGCACCGCCAGGGCGATCAGCTGGCCGGAAATCAAGGTCACGTACTGGAAGCTGGAGAAGAAGCCGCGACGCTCCTTGCTGGCCATTTCGCTGAGGTAGGTGGCGGAAGTGCCGTATTCGCCGCCGACCGACAACCCCTGCATCAGGCGCGCGATGACCAGCAGCACGGGCGCTGCGACGCCGATGGTTTCATAGCCGGGAGTCAAGGCGATGACCAGCGAGCCGGCGCACATCAGCAGGACCGAGGCCATCAGCGCCGCCTTGCGGCCCTTGCGGTCGGCGTACAGGCCCATCAGCCAACCGCCGATCGGACGCATGAGGAAGCCCACGGCGAAGATGGCGGCGGTATTGAGCAATTGTGCGGTGGTGTCGCCAGCCGGGAAGAAGGCCTTGGCGAAGTACAGCGAGAAGGCGGCGTAGACGTACCAGTCGTACCATTCGACCATGTTGCCGATCGATCCGCTGAAGATCGATTTCAGTCGACTGGCGGTGGTCTTTTCGGCAGCGGGCGCAGTGGCCGCCCCAGTGGGCAGGGTGGTGGCGTTATCCATCAGGGGATACCTTTTTCGTTGTTTTTGTGAGACGCGCAGGGTCGCGCTTGAAAAAGGGATTGCAGAAGCTGTGCCAAATGGGAGCACGCTGCGCCGTTTCAGGGCGCTAGGCCTCGTGGCTGAGGCCTTGGCAGGATTTCCCGCTGCACCTCTACATGGCACGTATCGCCCGTCATGAGCGGATTTCCGCTTATCGAAGCGCAGTCGTGGGCAATAATCCGCTCATTGAGGATCGAGAAAATCCTCACGGGTCAGGCCATGACGCTGCATTTTCTCGTTGAGCGTGCGTCGCGGTAGCTGCAATGCCTCCATCACCGCCTTGATTTCCCCCCCATGCTGACGCAACGCCGCGCGCAGGCACTGTGCCTCGAAGGCCTCCATTTGCTCGCTGAGCGAGTGCGCGCCCGGCGCAGGTTCGACCGGTGTCGAGTCCAGACCCAGGGCATGGCGTTCGGCGGCATTGGCCAGTTCCCGCACGTTGCCCGGCCACTCGCGCGCCAGCAACTGCGCCAGCATCGCGCCAGACAGCGGCGGGGCACTGCGGCCCAGACGCTCGGCGGCGGTGCGCACGAAGTGCTCGAACAGCAGGGGAATGTCCTCGCGCCGTTCGCGCAAGGGCGCCAGCCGCAGCTCGGCGACGTTCAGGCGATAGGCCAGGTCTTCGCGAAAGCGCCCGGCGCGGGCCTCTTCGAGCAGATCGGGTTTGGTCGCGGCAATGATCCGCAGGTCGACGCGGATGCTCTGATTGCCACCCAGGCGTTCCAGTGTGTGCTCCTGAATCACTCGCAGCAGCTTGGCCTGCTGGGCCAGCGGCATGCTTTCGATTTCATCGAGAAACAGCGTGCCGCCATTGGCATATTCCAGCTTGCCGATGCGCTTGCCCTGGGCGCCGGTGAACGCACCGCTCTCGTGGCCGAACAGTTCGGCTTCGAACAGCGCTTCGGGGATGGCGGCGCAGTTCAGTGCCACGAAGGGTTTTTCTGACCGTGGACCGAAGTCATGCAGGCAGCGCGCCACACGTTCCTTGCCGCTGCCGGTGTCGCCGCGAATCAGCACGTTGACCGGCAGTGCGGCCAACTCCAGCACCTGGCGGCGCAACTGCTGCAAGCCTTGCGACATGCCGAGCAAGGTGCCTTGCAGGCGTTCCTTCAAATCGGCCTGGTGGTGCAATGCGCGGTTGGCCAGCACCAATTGGCGTTTCTCCAGCGCCCGGCGCAAGCTGCCCAGCAGGTGCTGCGGTGTGAAGGGCTTTTCCAGGAAGTCGTAGGCGCCGTTGCGCATGGCGTCCACCGCCATGGGCACGTCGCCGTGGCCGGTGAGCAGGATCACCGGCAGTTCGGCGTCCAGTGCGTGCAAGCGTTCGAGCAACTGCAGGCCATCCATGCCCGGCATGCGCACATCGCTGATGACCACCCCGGGAAAGTGAGGGGGCAGTTGCGCCAGGCACTCTTCGGCTCGGGCAAACAGTTGCACGCTGAAGCCGGACAAGCTCAGCCACTGCTCGACCGCCGTGCGGATGCTCGCTTCGTCGTCGACGACGATCACTGAATTCAACATGCAGGCTCCAGGTCGCGGGGCAGGGTCAGGGTGAAGCGGGCGCCGCCAGGCAGATTGTCGACCTGCAACTGACCGCCCGCCTCATGGACGATGCCATAGGAAATCGCCAGGCCCAAGCCCAGGCCTTCGCCCACGGGCTTGGTGGTGAAGAACGGGTCGAAAACCTTGGCCAGATCGGCCTGGGCGATGCCGCCGCCGGAGTCGAGCACGCTCAGGCGCCACTGCCCGTCGCCGGCTTCGATGCGGATTTCCAGGCGCTTGTAAGGCTTGTCGAGCATGGCGTCGAGGGCGTTGCGCAGCAGGTTGATCAACACCTGCTCCAGACGGATTGCATCGCCGCGCACCCAGGCCGGGCGCGCCAGATACAGCGCCACCTCGACCTGCTCGCTGCGTAGACGCGTGTCCATGAGTTCCAGCGCCTGGTCGACCACACCGGCCAAGTCCAGCCGTTCGCGCAGCCCGCCGGGGCTGTTGCGGGCGAAGGTCTTCAAGTGGCCGGTGAGCGCGGCCATGCGCGTGAGCATGTGTTCCAGCGGCTCCAGTGCCTGGCGCGCCTGTTCGATACGACCGTGGTCGAGCAGCAGGCGCAGGGTCTCCAGTTGCATGCGCTGGGTGGTCAGTGGCTGGTTGATTTCATGGGCCAGGGCCGCCGACATCTGCCCCAGCGCGGCCAGTTTGGCCGACTGCACCAGACCTTCCTGGGCGGTGCGCAGTTCGCGGGTGCGGGCTTCCACCAGACGCGTCAGTTCCTCGCGGCTGCGTTGGCGCAGGCGGGCGATGCGCAGGCGCTGGCTGACGAACAGCACGGCAAAGGCCAGGCTCAACCACACCGCTGCGCCGAGCAAGGCGGCGTTGCGGGCGTCCTCGCTCACCTGGGGTTTGCGCAGCAGGTGCAGGGTCCAGCCCTCGGTGGTCAGCGGCAGGCTTTCCCAAAGGTAGTCGGCGCTGCCCTCCGGCCCCTTCACCCGGCGCAGCGTGCTGCGCTCGTCGAAGCGGCTGAGCAACTGATGCTGCAGCGGTATCAGCGGTTGTTTGTCGTACTGGCGGGTCTGCGCCAGTTCGGCGCGGTCGTCGTCGCTCAACGGCAGCAGCTCACGGTAGCGCCAGCCATTCTGGTTAGCGATGAAAGTGATCCCGCGCGCGTCGCTGACCAGCAGCACGTCGTCGTTGCCTTGCCGCCATTCGCGTTCCAGCTCGGGAAATTCGAGCTTGACCACCATCGCACCGAGGAAGCGCCCCTGTTCGTCGGTCACGGCGCTGGAGAGGAAGTAGCCGGGCACGCCACTGGTCACGCCGACGGCATAGAAGCTGCCGCGCCCCTTCACGCGGGTCTGCTTGAAGTAAGGGCGAAAGCCGTAGTTGGAGCCGACGTAGGTGGTCGGCAGGCGCCAGTTGCTGGCGGCCACCGCCAGTCCGGTATGGTCCAGCAGCTCCAGGGTGGAGGAATTGGCCGCGCCGTTGATGCGTTCGAGCTTGTGGTTGAGCACGCGCTGCAGGGGTTCGCCGACCGGGCCGCGCAGCGCGTCGATCAACTGCGGGTCGAGCGCCAGCACTGCGGGGAGGGCGCGGTAGCGTTCGATCAGTGTGTGCAGGCCATTGGCGTAGAGCGTCAACTGTTCGCTGGCCCGCCGTGCATCGGCCTGCATCGCCTGGCGCTTGGCGTGCTGCATGGCCCAACTGGCGCTCAGGGCGGTGCCGATCAGGATCAGCAGGATGATCAGGCCCAGACGTAGGGCGCGCAGGGGTGAGGGCATGGGTGGATCCTGGGGGGGCTGTTGGCCGTGTCGAACCTAGGCCGCTCCTGCAGATCCCTTGCAGGAGCGGTACCTGCGCGCTACAGCAGCTCGAAGCTCTGCTGCTGCACCGCTTGCGAGTCCAGTCCGACCTGGACGTTGAACTGTCCCGGCTCGGCGACATGCTGCAACTGGCCGTTGTAGAACTTCAGGTCGTCCTCGCTGATGGCGAAGGTCAGGGTGCGCGCTTCGCCGGCCTTGAGCAGCACCTTCTGGAAGTGCTTCAACTCCTTGACTGGGCGGCTCATGGACGCGCTGACGTCCTGGACATAGAGCTGCACCACGGTCTCGCCGTCGAACTTGCCGGTGTTCTTCACCGTCACCTCCGCCTGCAGGGTGTCGCCGCGCTTGAGGGCCGTCTTGGACAGGGCCAGGTCCGACAGCTCGAACTGGCTGTAGCTCAAACCGTAGCCGAACGGATACAGCGGCCCATTAGGCTCCTCGAAATACTGCGAGGTGTAGTTGCCGGGTTTGCCTGGGGTGTAGGGGCGACCGATGCTCAGGTGGTTGTAGTACATCGGGATCTGCCCGACCGAGCGCGGGAAGGTGATCGCCAGCTTGCCCGACGGGTTGTAGTCGCCGAACAGCACATCGGCGATGGCATTGCCGCCCTCGGTGCCGCTGAACCAGGTCTCCAGGATGGCGTCGGCCTGCTCGCGCTCCCAGGCGATTGACAGCGGACGGCCGTTCATCAGCACCAGCACCAGCGGCTTGCCGGTGGCTTTCAGGGCCTTGATCAGTTCGCGCTGCACGGCCGGGATTTCCAGGGTGGTGCGGCTGGAGGACTCGTGGGACATGCCACGCGACTCGCCGACCACGGCCACCACCACATCGGACTGACGCGCGGCCTTGACCGCTTCGTCGATCAGCACGGCGGCCGGACGCGGATCGTCGACGATTTCCGGGGCGGCGAAGTTGAGGAAGTTCAGGTAGTCGACGATGGCCTTGTCGCCGCTGATGTTCGAACCGCGGGCATACACCAGCTTGGCCTTGCCCTCGGTGGCACGGCGCAGGCCTTCGCGCACGGTCACCGAGTGTTCGGGCCGGCCGTCGGCGGCCCAACTGCCCATCATGTCGATGGGGGCGTCGGCCAGCGGGCCGACCAGGGCGATGGTGCCAGCCTTCTTCAGCGGCAGGGTCTGATCGCGGTTCTCCAGCAGCACCAGGCTGCGTCGAGCCACGTCGCGGGCGGCCTCGCGGTGCAGACGGTCTTCGCCGTAGTAGTCCTTGAGGTCGGTGTCGGGTTTGCCGATGCGCACGTAGGGATCCTTGAACAGACCCATGTCGTACTTGGCGCCGAGCACCTCGCGCACGGCCTGGTCGAGCTCGGCCTGGGTGACTTCGCCGGACTTCAACAGACCCGGCAATTCCTGGCCGTAGAGCGTGTCGTTCATGCTCATGTCGATGCCGGCCTTGATCGCCAGCTTGGCCGCCTCTCGGCCGTCACGGGCCACGCCGTGGCGGATCAATTCCTGGATCGCGCCATGGTCGCTGATGGTCACGCCCTTGAAGCCCCACTGCTTGCGCAGCAGGTCGTTCATCAGCCAGGTGTCGGCAGTGGCCGGCACGCCGTTGATCGAGTTCAGCGCCACCATCACCCCGCCTGCACCGGCGTCGAGGCTGGCGCGGTACGGCGGCAGGTAGTCGTTGTACATTTTCGGCAGGCTCATATCGACCGTGTTGTAGTCGCGCCCGCCTTCCACGGCGCCATACAGGGCGAAGTGCTTGACGATGGCCATGATGCTGTCCGGCTCGGCCGGGCTCTTGCCCTGCAGGGCGCGGACCAGGGTCTGACCGATCTTCGAAGTCAGGTAGGTGTCTTCACCGAAGCCTTCGCTGGTGCGGCCCCAGCGCGGATCGCGGGCAATGTCGACCATCGGCGCGAAGGTCATGTCCAGGGCGTCGGCCGAGGCTTCGATGGCCGAGGTGCGGCCGACCTTGGCGATCGCGTCCATGTCCCAGGTCGCGGCCAGGCCCAGGCTGATCGGGAAGATCGTGCGTTCGCCGTGAATGGTGTCGTAGGCGAAGAACATCGGGATCTTCAGCCGGCTGCGCAGCGCCGCGTCCTGCATCGGGCGGTTTTCCGGGGCGGTGCGCGAGTTGAAGGTGCCGCCAATGCGCCCGGCGGCGATTTCCTCACGGATTTTCTCGCGCGGCATTTCCGGACTGATGCTGATCAGGCGCAACTGGCCGATTTTTTCTTCGACGCTCATCTGGCCGATCAGGTGGTCGATGAAGGCCGCCTTGTCTTCCAGGGGCGGGGCGGAGGGGGCGGCCAGGGCCACGTGACTGACCAGGCCCATGGCCAGGCCCAGCAACGGCAATTTGATCATCAATTCCATCATCCATCGATTTGCTCGCCGCTGTGGCTTCGCGGCGACTGTTGTTGTGGTGCGCTGGCCGTACTGCGCCCTGCGGCTGCGGCGGATTATGCCCTATAAGCGCGTGCCGATGAGATACACTGCCGGCGTCCCGTCGCCGGGACCACGACAATAAGAACGAGCGAGTACCCCCGGGCATGATCCCCATCGACGAATATCAACGCCGCCAGGTGGCCGAAGCCATCGCCCGCGCCGAACAGCGCACCGATGCCGAACTGGTGGCCGTGCTGGCCCGTCGCGCCGACGACTATCCTTACCTGCCCCTGCTGTGGGCCGCGCTGTTGGCCGTACTGCTGCCGGCGCTGCTGCAGTGGTTGCTCGGCTGGCCGGGCCTGCGCGGCTTGCTGGTGACCCAAGTGCTGCTGTTCGTCGCCTTCTGCCTGTTGCTGCGCACGCCCTGGCTGGCCGCCCGCCTGGCACCGCGCCTGCTGCGCCGCCGCCGCGCCGCCGCTTTCGCCCAGCAGCAGTTTCACGAGCAGCACCTGCAGCGCACCGCCGGCACCAGTGGCGTGCTGATCTTCGTCTGCGAGGCCGAGCGCTTCGTCACCATCCTCACCGATCAAGGCACCGCCCGACACCTCGACGATGCCGCCCGTGCGGCACTGGTGGCGCGTTTGAGCGAGCGGGTGAACCAGGGCAGCACCCTGCAAGGTTTCGTCGAGTGCATCGATGCCTGTGGCGAACTGCTGGGGCGCACGCTGCCTTCGATCGGGCGGCGTAATCAACTGACCAATCAACTGGTGGTCCTGGACTGAGCCTCGGGCGCCGGCCGGTAAACCCTGTAGAATGCCGGCCATCACGCATTTTCGAGGCTGCTCCTTTCATGTCTTCCGCCACACCTGCGCCGGACGCCCGCGACCAATTTCTCAGCCTGCTGAGCGACGCCCTGCACCGCCAGCACCTGCTCAAGCTGGTGCTGGCGCGCCCTGTCGGGGCCGACGGCAGCCTGCAGCGCATCATTGCCAAACCGGTGCAGCTCAAGGGCCAGGCCTGCCTGTCGCTGGTGTATCGCCACCAGACCCGCGACATCACCCGCAACCTGCCCCTGGACGCGGCGCTGACGCTGGTGGCCGAGCTGCTGCCCGAGCAGTTTCGCAATGCTCACCTGTTCACCGCCGAGGGCGAAGTGCAACTGGGCTTCAGCAAGAAAGGCAAGGCGCTGCTGCAGCGCCACGCTGCCCAGGCGCCGAGCCAGCAGGCCAGCAGCGGCCACGACCGGGAGAAGAAGCGATACCTGGAGCTGTCGCGGCCGTTCCTGCGCGACCTGGGCGTGACCGACGGGCAAGGCGCCCTGATTCCGTCGATGTCGCGCAAGTGGAAGCAGATCAACAAGTTCATCGAAGTCTTCGACCATGCCCTGGCCAGTGCGCCGCTGACCCAGACGCAACCACTGCGGGTGGCCGACTTCGGGTCGGGCAAGGGCTACCTGACCTTCGCCATGCACGACTACCTGTGCAATACCCTGGGCCGCGAAGCGCAGGTGACCGGCGTGGAGCTGCGCGCGGACATGGTCGAACTGTGCAACGCCGCCGCGGCGCGTCTGCAGCATCCGGGCCTGGTATTCGAGTGCGGCGACGTGCGCAGCGTGGTGCCCGAGGCCATCGAGGTGATGATCGCCCTGCATGCCTGCGACATCGCCACTGACTACGCCATCCACACCGGCATCCGCTGCGGCGCGTCGATCATCATGTGCTCACCGTGCTGCCACAAGCAGATCCGCCCGCAGTTGCACAGCCCGGGTTTGCTGCAACCGATGCTGCAGTACGGCCTGCACCTGGGCCAGCAAGCCGAAATGCTCACCGATAGCCTGCGTGCGCTGTACCTGGAGGCCTGCGGCTACGAGACCAAGGTGTTCGAGTTCATCTCCCTGGAGCACACCAACAAGAACAAGATGATCCTGGCGGTCAAGCGCCGCCAGGCCGGCGATAACGCAACGCTGCTGGAGAAGATCGCGCAGCTCAAGGCGTTCTACGGCGTGCAGGAGCACTGCCTGGAAACCCTGCTGCGTGCCGACGGCCTGATCCCCGGCTGAGCGTATCGTCACTCAGAAGAACCGCGTCACGCTGACCTTGGCATTGCGCCCCTGCATCAGCGCATTCTCCCCTGACAGCTCAGGCCGGGCCGACTCGTTGAACAGGTTGTCCACCGTGAGGTTCACCTCGGTGCCCTTGAGGTAGGCCTGCTGCGGTTTCCAGTTGGCGAACAGGCCGTGGATCTGATAGCGGTCATTGGCGTACTGGTCGTAGTAGCGGTCGCCCAGCACACTGCCGGGTCCGCTGTAGTAGCGGTCGCTGGGCAGGCGGTCGGTCTTGCGCACGAACTGCGCGGTCCAGCCGACCCGTGCGTCCCAGGCCGGAATTTTCACGCCCAGGGTGGTGATCCACTTGGGCGCAGGGATGTCCTTGGCCCACACGTCCGGTCCCCAGGGGTTGGTGTAGGCGCCCTGGTGCCGACCCGTGATCCAGGAAAACGACGCCGAGCCGAACAGGTAGGTGGAGTCGTAGAAACTCTCGATCTCGAAGCCCTTGATCACCACATCGCCGATGTTGCGGTAGTTGGACATCAGGCCGCCGCCGCAGGTGTTGGCGATGGAGCCGCCCGTGAGCAACTGCTGTGGGCAGCCGATGCCGGTGGCTTTGAAGATTTCGTCCTCGATATGGTTGCGAAACAGGGTGGTGCGCACCTGGGCGCTGTCGTTGGCCGACAGCAGGTTGTCGAAGTCGAACACGCTGCCCACGCGCAATGCGGTGATGCGTTCAGGATCCAGGTCGCGGCTGGTGGCGGTCCGGCTGCCGCTGCCCTGCACTTCGTACTGCTCGTCGAGCACCGGCGCGCGCCAGGTCTTGCTGTAGTCGGCGAACAGTGCGGCATTGGGCGTCACCTTCCAGAACAGTGCCAGGCGCGGCGACCAGCCGCGGTAGGTCTTGGCGCTGTAGTCGTGGCCGGCGGCGGGGTTGTCGTACAGCGGCGCATCGTTGGGCTTGCCGTCGTTGGTCACCTGGTCGTAGCGCAGCGATGGGGTGAGGGTGACATCGCCCAGGGTGATGGCGTCTTGCAGGTAATAGCCCTGGCTGCGCACCGTGCCGCTGGGCATGAAGTAGGGCTGGTAGTGGCCGTAGTTGTAGCGTGCAGTTTCGTAGAGGCTGCCAGGCATCCACATCTGCGTGTCGCGGTTGTGCCGGCGGATCTGCGCGCCAACCGTCAGCGCGTGCTCCAGCGCTGCCGTCTCGAACAGGCTGGTGTTGGTGACCGCAAGCATGCGGTCGCGGTACTCGGTATCCATCTTGCGCCCGCCGGTGGCCGGCTGGAAGAACGCGGTCGCAGGTCGCTCGTCGGTCTGCTGAGTGTCGGAGTCGGAGTATTTGACCTCCAGATCGACCCAACGGTTATCCAACGGCTGATAAGCGTAGGTGCTCGACCATGTGGTGTCGGTGGTGGTGCGGTTGGCCAGGAAGCGGGTCAGTGCGGCGGCGTAGCCGTAGCGGCTGATATTGGCGGCGCTCGGCGGTGTCGGATAGGCCGTGGAGGAGAACGGCGCCCAGCGTTCGCTCTGCGAGCGCGACCAGGAGAAGCCCAGGCTGTGTTCGTCGCTCAAGTGCAGGTTGCCCTTGAACAGTGCGCCTTCCAGGTCCAGCGCGCTGTTGGGCAGGCGGGTAGGATTGATCGGGTAAGCGCCGTCGGGATCGGGCAGGTTGCTGGCCAGCTTCATGTCGCCGCCGTCGCGCTTGGTCAGGTAGGCCAGGCCGTCGATACGGCCGTCGTCGCTGCGCCCGAACAGCGCGGAACTGTACACCTGTTGGTGATCGTTGCTGGCATAGCCGTACTTGAGCATGGCACCGCTGTTGCGGCCGTCCTGAAGCAGGTCGCCGGCATCCTTGGTGGTCATGTTGACGCTGCCGCCAAAGCCACCGTTGCCGGTCTTGACCGAGTGCGGACCTTTCTCCACCTCGATGTGCTTGATCAGCTCGGGTTCGATGAATACGGTGCCTTGCTGGTAGCGCTCGAAGCCGCTCTTGGTCGCGCCATCGACGGTCATCGGCACGTCTTCGGCATCGCCCAGGCCCCAGATATTGATGGTCTGACCGCCCGGCTTGGCCGAGCCGCCCATGTTCACGCCGGGCAGGGTGGCGATCACGCTGGGGATGTTGCTGGGCTGGTAGCGGTCGATCTGCTCCTGGTCCAGGGTCGAACGCCCGACGTTCTGCGGGCCGATCTGCTGTCCGTCGCCGACGATGCTCAGGGCGCCGAGCTGAATGCTGTTATCCGCCTGTGCGGCTTCGCCAGGTGCGACAGGCTCGTGCTGACGCACCACGAAAGTCTCGCCCACGCGCACCAGGGCGAAGCGGCTGCCGGCCAGCAAGCGGGCGATGGCGTCCTGTGGCTCGAAGGTGCCGCGCAGGGCCGGCGCACGCGCACCGCTGAGCAGCGCTTCATCGAACAGCAACTGAACCTGCGCCTGCTGCGCCAGTTGGCTCAGCGACTGGGCCAGCGGTTGCGCTGGCAGGTCCAATTGCACAGGCGCGGCCTGGGCGGCCAGGCTCAGGCTCAGGCACAAGGCCAGCAGGGTAGGACGGACGGGCAAGGTTTGCAGCGGACGCAACGCAGACGACATGGATTCCCCCAAACGGCAAATGGCCGGAAAAAAGCCCACCGTTCATCCGGCAGGCGGGGAAGGAGACGCGGTGTTGGGAAAAATCCTCACCTGCGAATGATAAAAATTCTCAAATTAATGCGCGCGGTGCTCGATGCGCAAACGGCCATCGCCCAGGCGCACGGTTTTCACCGGTAGCAAGGCAGGCAGCGCGTTGAGCAGCGCGTCGGGGTCGTGTACGTCGAGATTGCCCGAAACCTTGTAGCGAGCCAGGTTCGGATCGGCCAGCAGCACCGGCTGCTGGCGGTACAGGCTCAGTTCGTCGATCAGGCTGGCCAGTTCGCGGTTCCTGAAGCTGACATGACCGTCGCGCCAGTCGGCCACGCGCTGCTCGCCCAGGTTCTGGCGCAGCAGGCTGCCACGAGATGGCTCGTAGGTGACGCGCTGGCCGGCCTCGACCAGCATGGGCGCCTGGTTCTCGCCGGAGGTTTCGAAGGCGACCTGGCCATGGGCGACACTCAGGGTCAACTCGCGTGCGCCACGACGCAGGTCGAAGCCGGTGCCGACCACGCGCACCAGCGCGCTGCCGGCATCGACGAACAGCGGCCGCTCCTTGTCTGGCGCCACGTCGATGTACAACTGGCCCTGTTCCAGCGTGATCAGCCGTCGCTGCGCGGTGAAGTCCAGTTGCACACGGGTGCGGGCATTGACGTACAGCTGGCTGCCGTCGGGCAAGTGCAGGCTGCGCATCGTGCTGGCGACCAGGGTTTCGCGTATCGGCGTGCTGCCGCTGCCCAGGTTACCCGCCAGCAGCGCGCACAGCAGCGCCGCCGCCGTGGCGATCAGTGGACGCCAACGCGGCGATCGGTACTGCACCCGCGCGACGGGGTGGTTGACCTGCTTGAGCGCGGCCATGTCTGCCCACAGTTGCTCGAACTGACGGTAGGCGCGGGCGTGCTCGGGATGGCGAATCCACTGGGCGAAGGCCTTGCGTTGCTCGCGCGTTGTCGCGTTGCGGTTACGCGTGAACCAACTGGCGGCTTGGGCGTCGAGCGGGCGTGGATCGGTCTCGTCGGTGAGGCTCATTACGGCTGCTCCCTGCCATCTTCACTGTCCAGCCGTTGCTTGCAGTGCAGCAGGGCCGCAGCGATGTGCTTTTCGACCATGCTTACGGAAATATTCATGCGTTCGGCGATCTGCGCCTGGGTCAGGCCTTCAAAGCGGTGCAGCATAAGGGCTTCTCGT
This sequence comes from Pseudomonas sp. RAC1, assembly GCF_030658255.1. Lineage (NCBI taxonomy): Bacteria > Pseudomonadati > Pseudomonadota > Gammaproteobacteria > Pseudomonadales > Pseudomonadaceae > Pseudomonas > Pseudomonas sp. RAC1. Next base: position 67,266 of record NZ_JAUTXS020000032.1, on the reverse strand, counting down.
CGCCGCGGCGAGAGCTCGGCGAGGACTTGGCGCAATTGTTCCAAGCGCTGACGGCGCTGGGCGTGATCGAAGGGGTCGTTGGCGCTGGTGGCGGGGTCGATGGTCGTCTCCTCCAGCACGCTCTGACGCACCTGTTGCCGGCGCCAGTGATCGCTCAGCAGGTTGCGTGCCATGCGAAACAGGAAGGCACGCGGTTGCTCGACCTTGGTCCGGTCACGGTAGCCGAGCCATTGGGCGAACACGTCCTGGGTCATGTCTGCGGCATCGCTGGCGTTGTCCATGCGCTTGCGCAGGAAATGCAGGATTTCGGCGTAGAAACTGCGGCAGGTGTCGGCGGTGGCGGGATCGGGCTTGAGGCGCTGCATGCACGCTTTCCGGGCTGGCCTGGAGAAAGGGTGCGGATCTTATCGAGAATTATTTACATTTGCTAGCCAGGCGTGACGCCTCGTTCAGAGGCGCCGGGCGTGGGTCAGGGGCACGGGCAGGGCCAGTTCGGCGGCGCCGAGCGGATGGCTGCTGGCGTCGAAGAAGTGCAGGGCGCCATCGACCGCACCGGCCAGGCGCTCGGTGAAATGCTGCTTCTGGTTGAGGATCGAGGCGTCGTTCAAAGGGCGGATGGCGATGCACAGGTGTTTCGGCCTGGCCTGGCGAATGGCCAGCAGCAGGTGCTCGTCGCTGCTGTCCAAGTGCTGGCCGAACAGGCACAGGCCACCCTGTTCGCCCGCAAGCTGGGCCAGGCTCCAGGACAGGTAGTCCGACTGGCGGATGGCCCGCAGCTTGTGCTCGCTGCGGTCTTCATTGACGAACAGCGGCACCTCGCCGGGAATGTTCACGGCAACGCCTTCGAGCAGTTCGGCGCCGATAGCGCTGCGCTGGCGCGTGCTGCCGTCGGGCAGCTTGAGCAGGTGCAGGCCGCCATGCAGGTGCAGGACACGGGTGCCGGGGCTGGCGGTGCGGCGCACATCGAAGAAGCCTTCGTCATCGAACAGCCGGGCAAAACCCTGCGGTGCCTGTTCCATCGCCCACAGCAGAATCAGGTCGTAGTTGCTGGTGTAGACGCTGCGGTACTGACGCAGGGCCGCGTTGATCGTGGCCATTGTGGCGCTGGACAACAACGCATGCGGCGGGTGCACGGCGCGCAGGGCGTGGATCAGCGCTTCCTTGATCGAGTAGTAGCGGTTCAGCGGCGCGGTGGAGTTGATCGCCAGGGCGGCATTGGTGCGCACCGTGGTATTGAGCATGCTCAGCACCGGCTCGAACAGCTCGGTGCCCAGCGACTTGAACAGCGCCTGGTCGCTGATCGCCAGACCGCTCTTGCGCCCGGCCTTCTGCGCTTGCTCGTACAGCGAGAAATAGCCGAACGGCTTCCACAACACGCGGCTGGCGCCGTTGCCCAGCAGCAGGGCGGTGCAGGGGTGGCGGGCATCGAGATCGGACCATTGGGCGAGCTGAGAATCGAGAGAGGGCATCGAGCATCCGTGGGGCAGCGGTGAGCGGGGACTTTAGCATGTCATCGAAGCTGTGAGAGGCTTGGCCCTCCAAGGAATCCGCTGCGCCGCGCGTGCGGGGTGCGGCCCGAGAGGATCTGAACATGCGTATACGCGTAGCGCCCCTGCTGGGCTTGCTGTTGTCGACGATGGATGTCCGAGCCGATGACGGTGCGGCCCTGGCCAAGGCCCAGTCCATCCCCTATCCAGCGGTGATCGCTCACCGTGGCGCGTCCTTCGACGCGCCTGAATCCACCGCTGCGGCCTATCTGCTGGCGCGCGAGCTGGGCGCCGATTACCTGGAACTGGACCTGCAACGCAGCCGCGACAATGTGCTGGTGGTGGTGCATGACGATGTGCTGGCGCGCACCAGCGATGTAGCCTCGCGCTTCCCTGGGCGTGCCGGGCGTCCGGTCAGCGACTTCACCCTGGCCGAGTTGAAAGCGCTGGACGCTGGCAGTTGGTTCAACCAGGCCTACCCGCAGCGCGCCAGGGCGAGCTTCGCCGGGCAGCAGATCCTGACCCTCGATGAAGTGATCGACATCGCCGAGGGCAATCCCGAGCGTCAGCCGGGGCTGTACATCGAAACCAAGGTGCCCAAGCAGTTTCCCGGCATCGAACGACAGCTCAAGGCACGGCTTCAGGCCCGTGGCTGGCTCGACAGACCTGGGCGAGTGATCCTGCAGACCTTCGACCGCGACAGCCTGGCCCTGCTGCACCAGGAGATGCCGCAGGTGCCGAAGATTCTGCTGCTGTGGGTAGGCAAGGGCAGCATCGAACCCAAGTCGGGCCAGGACTTCGCCGACTCGGGCGAGCAGGACAAAGCACGTTTCTATGCGCGTCAGGCGCCCAAGGACCGCAAGGAGCTGCTGCGCTGGCTGGATGCCGCCAAGGCCGGCGGCGCCATCGGCACCGGTCCCTCCGCGCAGCGTAGCCGCCTGGGCGAGCAGAGTTACACCGACCTGATCCAGCCGTGGATGAACCAGGCCAGCCACGCGCGTGGCCTGCTGGTGCATGCCTACACCCTGGACGATCGCGAAGACTTCGCCAAGGCGATGGACGCCGGGGTGGATGGCATTTTCACCAACCGGGCCGGGGCGTTGCTGCGCTTTTACCAGCGACCGGCGGTGGCGGATGAAGGGCAGGTGTTGCAGGGGTTAGGGTTTTGATTGCCTGAATGAATCGCGGGTGCGCGCGATCGTGATCAGCGGTCGCGTCGCTCCCGATTGCGCCAAACCCGATACGCCCGAATCCCGGCGCGCACCGAGCCGAACAGCAAGCGGTCCTCCATCTCGTGGGCCATGCCCGAGCGCACCAGCATGCGCAGGAAGGTGCCGCGGGCGCGGGCGATGGCGAAGTGCACGCCTTGTGCCTGGAGCGTATCGCGCACCTCCCGCAAGGCGGCAATGCCACTGACGTCGATGCTGGTCACCGCTTCGGCGTCGAACAGTACCGCCTGTGGATCGGGCTCGCGTTGCACGGCTTCGAGCAGGCGCATCTTGAAGTAGTCGGCATTGAAGAACAGCACGGCATCGTCGAAGCGGTACACCACCAAGCCGGGCACAGTGCGGGCCTGCGGGTGCTGGCGCACATCGACCTGGCCTTCGATGCCGGGCATCCAGCCCAGCACGGCGTCGGTGGGCTGGTAGATGGTGTAGAGCAGCCGCAGGATGGCCAGGGTCACGGCGAAGACGATGCCCGGCAGCACGCCGAGGCCGAGTACGCCGAGCGTGGTCAGCAGGCACAACCAGAATTCGAAGCGACTCAGGCGTCGGATCTTGCCCAGGGACTTCACGTCGATCAGCCCCCAGCCCGCCATCAGCAGCACCGCGCCGAGTGCCGCCTGAGGAATCCAGGCCATGGGGGCGGTGAACAGCAGCAGGATCAACGCGATGACCAAGGCGGCGATGATGCCCACCAGTTGGCTCTTGCCGCCGACCATGTCGTTGACCGCGGTGCGCGAGTCGGCGCCACTGATGGCAAAGCCCTGGGAGAGCCCCGCCGCCAGGTTGCTTACGCCCAGGGCGACGAATTCGTGATTGGCATTGATCGCATGGCCGTGCCGGGCCGCGAAGCTGCGTGCCGTGAGCATGGCGCTGCAGAAGCTGACCGTCGCGATCCCCAGCGCGTCGCGCAGCAGGCTCTTGGTCTCGGCCAAGGTACTTTGCGGCCAGGCCAGTTCGGGCATGCCGGCCGGCACCGGGCCGAGGATGGCCACGCCGAAGCGGTCCAGCCCGAACAGCCCCGCCAGCAGGGTGAACACGGCGACGGTGACCAGCGCTGCGGGCAGTTTCGGATAGCGGCACGGCAGCCAGATCAGCAGCGCCAGTGCGCCCAGGCCGACGACCAGGGTCAGCCAGTGGATCTCGCCCAGGCGCTCGACGAAATTGATCAGGCTGAGAATGAAGCCGTCACCCTCGATGCTGAAGCCCACCACTTTGGACAGTTGCCCGGCGATCAGGCTGAGGCCGATGCCATTGAGGTAGCCGATCAGGATCGGCCGCGAGAAGAAACTGGCAATGAAGCCGGCGCGGGCCACGCCGGCAGCGATCAGCATCACCCCGACCAGCAGCGTGACGATCACCGACAACTCGGCGATCCGCTGCGGATCGCCCATCGCCAAGGGCGCCACGGCGCCAGCGATCATCGCACAGGTGGCCGCATCGGGGCCGACCATCAGTTGCCGTGAGCTGCCGATCAAGGCATAGACCATCATCGGCAGTACACAGGCATACAAACCGTACTGCGGCGGCAAACCGACGATCTGGGCATAGGCGATGGCGATCGGGATCTGGATCGCCGCCACCGACAGGCCGGCTTGCAGATCAGCGCGGAACCATTCGCGGCGGTAGTGCAGGAGGTTGGCCAGGCCCGGCAGCCAGCGGGAAAGAAACATGGGCAGTCCTTTGATGTTTTCTGGGTGCGCAGTCGCGATATGCACCTGAAGCCGCTTCGCTTGCAAGTCTCATGCAGCGTGTCGTGGGGGCTGCATTCAAGCCGATTGCGGCGAGCAAAGCGATGGGGCAGGTCAACGAAGGGCGTAGAAATGAAAAAAGAGCCGAGGGCTCTTTGGGGGGCTGCAATCAGATGCGCAGGGCGAAGAATGTGGAGCGGGTAGAGGGAATCGAACCCTCAACTAAAGCTTGGGAAGCTTTCGTTTTGCCACTAAACTATACCCGCTTCGCAGCCCGACTTTTTACCAGAATCCAGGTGTCCTGGAAAGTCCAAGCAGCAAAAAAGCCTTGCAGCAGCGCTTGTCTACGGCTGGCAGGCCCCACCCCACGCTGTACTCACCCCGCCAACGCCTGCTGACCCGCCTCATAGCCATAGCGCTGCCGAGGTGTACGGGCCGGTTGCAGAAAACCCAGCATCGCGCTGCGGGTGTCTTCGCAGGCTGCCTTGTGCTCCATGTCCAGGAAGTGCCCGGCGTCGCGAATCACGCTGAACGCGCTCCTGTCCACATGCCGGGCGAACTGCCTGGCGTCCTCGACCGTGGTGTATTCGTCACGCTCGCCGTTGATGAACAACACCGGAATATCGATGTTGCGCGCCCCGTTCAATGCCCGCTGCAGGTCATGATCCAACACTTGGTGGATATGGAAGTGCATCTGCGCGTACTCGTGGCTGTCCAGGCTGCTGACGTGGCGATAGTTGAAACGCTTGAACAGCGAGGGCAGGTGCTTGCCGATGGTGTCGTTGACCAGATTGCCCACTCCAGGGCGGTCGCAGGCCGACAGGTATTGGCTGCCCCGCTCCAGGTAGTCGCGCATGGGGCCGTTGATCACCGGCGAGAACGAACTGATGATCGCCTTGTTCACCCGTTGCGGCTGGTGCGCCAGAGCCAGCAGCGTGCAAGCGCCGCCCCAGGAAAAGGACATGACGTGGTCGGCGCCGAAGTGCTCGACCAACTCCAGCAGGATATGCGCTTCGGTCTCCTTGCTCAGCAGCCGCTCATGGCGGTTGTGCGGCTTGGACTTGCCGGCGTAGGGCTGGTCGTACAGCACCACGTTGAAGTGCGGATGCAGGCTGCGCACGGTCTGGGCGAAGGAGGCGGTGGTGGCCAGCGAGCCATTGACCAGAACGATGGTCCGCTCTGCGGTCTGCGCGCGATAGAACTCCGTGTACACCCGGTACTGACCTTGGATATCAAGTACAGCGATTTCTGGCCTCATGTCATCGACTCCTGGCGCAAAAAGGGCACTCGCGTCATGTAGCGGCGGTCGGCTCGAACGCGCGAACACGCTGCACAGAGCCCTAGGGTGCAGGTCGCATGTGACAGGTAGGCATTCGCCTGGAAAGGAAGTGGGCGTCCGCGGTCGATCGTGTGCGATCAGCCTCAGCGCCAGTCGGCCGGGCGGTGACTGGCGGTGTTTCGCGGGGAGGACGCCGCGAAAGGGATGCGGGGAGGCTCAGAGCGCGCCGAAGACCTTCTTGGCCAGGCTGGTGGCCGCTTGCGCAGGGTTCTGGCGGATGCTCTGCTCCTGCTTGCCGATCATCTCGAACAGACCGTCCAAGGCTTTTTCGGTCACGTAGTTCTCGATGTTGGCGTCGTCCTTGATCAGGCCCAGGCCTTTGGCCTGGCCGGCGAAGCTGTTGTACTGCTGGGCCAGGCCGACCTTGTCGGTGGCCTGCTTGACGATCGGCAGGAACTTGGCGCGGATCTGCTCGCGGCTGCTCTTGTCCAGATACTTCGTCGCCGCTTCGTCGCCGCCGCTGAGGATGCCCTTGGCATCGGTCACGCTCATCTTCTTCACCGCGTCCACCAGAATCGCCTGGGCCTGCGGCACAGCGGCTTCGGCCGCCTTGTTCATGCTGGTTTCCAGAGCCTGGACCTGGTCGCCCTTGCCGAACATTTTCATGGCCTGGGCCGCCTTGCCGAGCTTGCCGGGCAACTCGATGCGCACATCGGGATTGTCACTGAAACCGCCGGGCGTGCTCAGTTGCTTGACGGCGATCTGCGCGCCTTGGGTCAGGGCGTCCTTGAGGCCGCCGGCAGCATCTTGCTGGGACAGGTTGCCCAGCGACAGGGCGAGGGCGCTGGCCGACAGCAGCAGACCGGCGCACAGGGTGGTCAAGCGCAGGGAGGAACGAATCATGAAGGCGTCCTTGAGGGCAGAAAGTGAATCGAACTCGGTGCAGCGGATCGGCTCCGATCCGCGCACCGATGGGCATCAGACATGCACCCTATCACGCGACGGAGGTATCGTCCCGATGCAGCGCCACCTGGCGGATCGACAGGCGCAGCTCCGCCGACAGCACGCGCTTGGCCACCCCTTCGGACAGTTCGCCGAGCTTGTCGTGGTAGCCCAGCTTGCCGCTGTCGTCCGGTTGCAGTACGCCTTCGCTGACCAGGGTCTGGATGAAGTGACGGAACAGCGTCTTGTCGAAGAACTCCGGTGCATTGAGGCCATGCAGGATCGACAAGCGCTGGGCCATCATCACGCACAGCGCTTCCAGTTCCTCGGCGTCCAGGCTGTGTTGGCCGCTGTTGAGCAGCAGCGAGGTGGCCATGTAGAAGCGTTGCAGGGTCTGGGTGATGGCGCGGGCCAGCAGGGTGAGCATCACGAACTGCCGTGAGCTCGGCGCCGGACGCAGGTACACCCCGTGCTCTTCGCGCAGCAACCCCTGCTCCACCAGCGCAGCCAGCCATTGATCGATGGCTTCGTCGAGCGCTTCGGGTGTCCAGCGCAGGAACAGTTCGGCCTGCAGGTACGGATACAGCGCGTGCACGTACTGCCCGAGCAACTCACGGCTCATCCGTGCGCTGCTGGTGAAGAAGCTCGCCAACAGCGCCGGCAGGGCGAAGATGTGCAGGATGTTGTTGCGGTAGTAGGTCATCAGCACCGCGTTGGCTTCGTCCAGGTACAGGATGCGGCCCAGCGCATCTTTCTGTTCGGACAGCAGCTCCATGCCTCTGACGTGCTCGATCAGCGCGCGACCGTCGCCCTCCGGCAGGGTGACGTGCGCGGAGTAGGGCACTTGACGCAGCAACGCCAGGTACAGGTCGAGCACGCGGATCAGCGCCCGCTCGTCCAGGGCCAGGCGGCTGGTCGACAGCAGCGCCAAGGCCACCAGGTTGACCGGATTGATCGCCGCCGCGCCGTTCAGGTGCTGGGCCACCTTCGCGCCCAGGTGCGTGGTGGTGTCGTTGAGCCAGGTCGGGCGGAACTGCGGCGCCAGGTCCTGTTCGCGCCAACCCGGCTGTTGTTGGTCGAGGAAGCCATTCAGGTGAATGGGTTCGCCAAAATTGACGTAGACCTCGCCGAAGCGCTGCCGGAGCGCGCCGATGACCTTGAAGATGTCGAAGATCGACTCCTTCTTCTTGCTTGCCCCGCGCAACTCACCCAGGTAGGTGCGGCCTTCGAGCACGCGCTCGTAGCCGATGTATACCGGTACGAAGACGATCGGCGTGCGCGAGGAGCGCAGGAAGCTGCGCAGGGTGATCGCCAGCATGCCGGGGCGCGGTTGCAGCATGCGCCCGGTGCGCGAGCGTCCGCCCTCGACGAAGTACTCCACCGGGAAGCCCTTGGTGAACAGGGTGTGCAGGTACTCGTTGAAGACGGCGGTGTACAGCGGATTGCCCTTGAAGGTGCGGCGCATGAAGAAGGCGCCGCCACGGCGTAGCAGGCTGCCGATCACCGGCATGTTGAGGTTGATGCCCGCGGCGATGTGCGGGGGCGTCAGGCCGTTGCGGAACAGCAGGTAGGACAACAGCAGATAATCGATATGGCTGCGGTGACAGGGGACATAGATCACCTCATGGCCGGGGGCAAGTTCCTGCACCTGCTCGATGTGGTTGACCTTGATGCCGTCGTAGATCTTGTTCCAGAACCAGCTCAGCACCACTTCAAGGAAGCGAATCGCGGTGTAGGTATAGTCCGAGGCGATTTCGTTGCCATAGTGCAGGGCCTTGGCTTCGGCCTTGGCGTAGGGGATCTTCTCGCGCTCGGCCTCGTCGCTGATGGCTTGGCGAACCAGCGGGTCGTGGACCAGGCCCTTGACCAGATTGCGCCGGTGGGAAATATCCGGGCCGATGACCGCCGTGCGCAGATTGCGAAAATGCACCCGCATCACGCGCTGGGCCATGCGCACCGTGCGTTCATGGCCTTTGTTGTGCTGCACCAGTTCGCGCAGGTGGATGGGTGCGGAGAACTGCACGCGGGTCTTGCGTCCGAGGATGAGCACGGTCAGCAGCCGGCGCAACCGCCCGGTAACTGCCCAACTGTCGGCGAACAGCAGTTTCCACGGGCTGTTCTCACTCGCGGGCGTCTGCCCCCAGAACACGCTGACCGGGATGATCTGTGCATCTTCCTCGGCGTGTTCGCTGAGGGTGGTCACCAGCCGTTGCAAGGTCGGCGGTGCGCCGCGCTTGTCCTGGCGACCGAGCCAGTCCGGGTCGGGGGTCAAGTAGAAGAACGCCGCAGGCTCGTGCAGCGGGCCGACGGCCACGGGCAGTACCGGGCGGGGCAGCCCCGCCTTGGTGCACTCGCGGTCGATCACCGCCAGGTCGGTGAGCGAGGGTGAAGGCAGGGCGTAGAACACCGGTCGGCTGCGGTCGAGGTTGAGCGTCAGCGAGGACTGGTTGATGGTCTCGGAACGCACCCACAGGTACAGGACGCGACGCAGGGCACCGAAAATCAGGCGGCGCAGGGGAGAACGGGTCATGGGGTGATTGCCCTGGGAAAATGTTTCAGGAGATATACCAGCAAGTTAGGCTGCCGTATCGGCATAAGTTCAGCAAAAATCGGCCATTTGAAGCCATGTCATAAAAATCTTTGTTATCCGACAGATACTCGGTCCGCACTTTGCAGGAAATTTCCGCAAGCTGCGTAGCCAGAGGAAGAAAATCCTCTGTCTGCACGGCGATCTTGAAAATAAAAATCCGGAGTGTTGCAGATGTCGTCTCGTGAGACTGGGAACGTGAAGTGGTTCAACGATGCCAAGGGCTTTGGCTTCATTCAGCGCGAGGGTGGAGCCGATGTCTTCGTCCACTACCGCGCCATCCGCGGTGAGGGTCACCGCACCCTGGTCGAGGGACAGCAGGTGGAATACTCCTTGGTGCAGGGCCAGAAAGGCCTGCAGGCCGAGGACGTCGTCGGCCTCTAAGACCGCTACGAGTGGCGAGCGACGAGCTGCAAGCGATGCCAATACCGACGTGAGTTCACCGGTCTTGCCGCTTGAAGCTTGAAGCTCGCCGCTGCTTTCCTGAAGCGCGCCGCTGCTTTCACGTGCGCCAGGTGATTTCTTCTTCGCCGTCAGTGCTGATGCGGATCCAGCGGTCGGCGTCTTCTTCGCCGTCTTCTTCGGCCCAACTGCCCGGCGCGCAGCGCACTTCCACGTTGAGCGCGGCGAAGGCGGCGCGGGCGCAGGCGATGTCATCGACCCATGGGGTCTGGTCGCTTTCCAGGTAGAGGCTGTTCCATTTCCCTACAGCCTTGGGTAACCAAGTGACCGGGATGTTACCGGCCATGCACTTGAAGGTCTGGCCTTTCTGCTTCCACTCGCTGCACGGGCCCAGGGCCTCGGTCAGCCAGGCGGCAATCTGCTTGTGATCGACGTCTGCGTCCTTGAGGTAGATTTCGATATCGGGTTGGCGCATTTCAGGGCTCCTGGTGTGCTCAGTCTTGGCGCACAAAATAGTCATAACGCATGGATACCGTGACCTCGAGTGGCGCGGGCTGCTCGATCACGCGAGTGCGCTTTTCGGCGCTGGCGCGCCAGCCGTGCGGGGTCATGGCCAGCAGGTCGGCACGGGCCTGGGCTTCGGGCAAGGTCAGGGTGAATTCCAGGACCTCGCCGTGGGCGTGCTGCATGCCTGCTGGTACCAGAGCCAGGTGCTTGTCGTCGGCGTAAGGGCGCACTTCATCGTAGAGCAGGCGACGCAGTTCCATCAGGTGGCCGTTGGTCGGCCCCACGCGCATCAGTCCGCCGCCCGGCGCCAGCAGGCGTTTCGCTTCCCGCCAGTCCAAGGGGCTGAAGACGCTGGCGATGAAGTCGCAGCTGGCATCGGCCATGGGCACACGGGCCATACTGGCGACCATCCAGGTGAGCTGCGGGGCGCGCCGGCACGCACGCTTGACCGCCTCCCGGGAAATGTCCAGGGCGTAGCCGTCGGCGGCAGGGAGCGCCTCGGCGATTCGTGCGGTGTAGTAGCCTTCGCCACAGCCGATGTCGAGCCACGCGCCGGGTGTGCGTTCGGCAGCCAGTTGCGCCAGTCGCGCGGCCACCGGCGCGTAGTGGCCGGCGTCGAGGAAATCGCGGCGGGCCTGGACCATGGCCTGGTTGTCGCCCGGGTCACGGCTGTTCTTGTGCTGCACCGGCAGCAGGTTCAGGTAGCCCTGGCGAGCGCGGTCGAAACGGTGGCCGGCCGCACAGGCCACGCCGTTGTCGAGCTGCGCCAGTGGCGCCTGGCAGAGGGGGCAGGCCAGCATCAGGCGAGCAACCGCACCAGGGTCTGGTAGTAGATTTCCGTCAACAGGTCCAGGTCACTGGCCAGGATGCGCTCGTCCACTTGGTGGATGGTGGCGTTGACCGGCCCCAGCTCGACCACCTGGGTGCCCAGGGTGGCGATGAAACGGCCATCGGAGGTGCCGCCGCTGGTCGAAGGCTGGGTGTCACGGCCGGTGACGGCCTTGATGCTCGACGACACCGCATCGAGCAACTCGCCCGGCTCGGTGAGAAACGGCAGGCCCGAGAGTGCCCAGTCGATCGACCAGTCCAACTGGTGCTTGTCGAGGATCGCCGCCACGCGCTGCTGCAGGCCTTCTACGGTCGACTCGGTGGAGAAGCGGAAGTTGAACAGCGCGGTCAATTCGCCCGGCACGACATTGGTAGCGCCGGTGCCGGCATTGAGGTTGGAGATCTGGAAGCTGGTCGGCGGGAAAAAGGCATTGCCCTGGTCCCAATGCTCGGCCGCCAGCTCGGCCAGCGCGGGCGCCGCCAGGTGGATCGGGTTGCGCGCCAGGTGTGGATAGGCAACGTGGCCCTGTTTGCCGCGCACGGTGAGGTGCGCGCCGAGCGAGCCGCGCCGGCCGTTCTTCACCACGTCGCCGAGCAGGGACGTGCTCGAGGGTTCGCCGACGATGCACCAGTCCAAACGCTGCTGGCGTGCCTTGAGGCGCTCGACCACAGCCTTGGTGCCATGATGCGCCGGCCCTTCTTCGTCGCTGGTGATCAGGAACGTGACCTGGCCGCGGTGATCGGGATAGTCGCGCACGAAGCGTTCGCTGGCGACCACCATCGAGGCCAGGCTGCCCTTCATGTCGGCGGCGCCGCGGCCGCAGAGCATGCCGTCGGCATCGATCAGCGCGTCGAAGGGCTCATGCTGCCATTGCTGCACGGGACCTGTGGGCACCACGTCGGTGTGACCGGCGAAGCACAGCACCGGACCGTCCTGCTGGCCGTGACTGGCCCAGAAGTTGTCGACATCTTCGATGCGCATCGGCTCGAGCTGGAAGCCGACCGCACCCAGGCGATTCATCATCTGGGTCTGACAGTCGGCATCGACCGGCGTCACCGAGGGGCGGCGGATCAGGTCGCAGGCCAGTTGAAGGGTAGGCGAGAGCTCGGCTGGGGCCGTCATGGAGAACTCCGGGGGCAAGGCAAGGCGAAAAATCTGGGGGCGTTATCTTATATCAAACGGGCCGGCGCAGGGGGCGCGATGCACCCCTGCGCTGCACAGGGCCTCAAGCCTGCTGCGGCTCGACCGCGGTGTGCGCCGGTTTGGGCAGCGAGGACAGGAAGGCCATTATCAAGGCCGCCAGGTACGGCAGCGACTGCACCAGCAGCATCGCCACCCAGAAGCGCATATCGGAGCTGGGCAGGCCTTGCACCAGGCAGATGCCGGCCGCCGCACTCCACAGCAAGAGCATGATGAACAGCTCTTCGCGGGCTTCGGAGATGGCCACCAGCAGACCATGGCTGTCGGCATTCTTTGGTGTGCGGAAGAACGGCATGCTGCTGGTGAAGAAGCCGTAGAGCACCGCCTTGGCGATGGTGTGCGACAGCGCCAGGCCCGCCAGGGCGGCGGCGAAGGCGTCGCGCAGGTCCACCCCCACCGCGCGGCGGTAGAGGAAGATGATCTTGCCGACCTTGAAGAAGAACAGCGCCAGCGGCGGGATGGCGAAAATCATCAGCGGCGGATCGACGCGGTGCGGCACGATGATCATCGCCGCCGACCACAACAGCGCCCCGACGGTGAAGAAGATGTTCATGCCATCGGCCACCCAGGGCAGCCAGCCGGCGAGGAAATGGTAGCGCTGGCCACGGGTCAGTTCGCTGCCCTTGCCGCGCAGCAGGGCGCCGGCATGATGCTTGATGATCTGGATGGCGCCGTAGGCCCAGCGGAAGCGCTGTTTCTTGAAATCGATGAAGGTGTCGGGCATCAAGCCCTTGCCGTAGCTGTTGTGGGCATAGGCGGCCGACAAGCCTTTCTCGAACACCCGCAGGCCGAGTTCGGCGTCTTCGCAGATGCACCATTCGGCCCAGCCCAGTTCCTCCAGCACACTACGCCGGGTCATGGTCATGGTGCCGTGCTGGATGATCGCGTCACGGTCGTTGCGAGTGACCATGCCGATGTGGAAGAAGCCCTTGTATTCGCTGTAGCACAGCTTCTTGAAAGCGCTTTCGTGCTGGTCGCGGTAGTCCTGGGGGGATTGCACCACGGCGATCTTCGGATCGGCGAAGTGCGGCACCATGTGCTTGAGCCAGTTGCGATCCACGCAGTAGTCCGAGTCGATCACCGCGATCACCTCGGCATCCTTGGCCGTGTGCGGGATCAGGTAGTTCAGTGCACCGCCCTTGAAGCCGGCCAGCGGCGCGACGTGGAAGAAGCGGAAGCGCTCACCGAGCTTTTCGCAGTGGGCCTTGAGCGGCTCCCAGACCGCAGGGTCCTTGGTGTTGTTGTCGATCACCAGCACTTCGTAGTCCGGGTAGTCGAGGGCGGCGAGGGCGTCGAGGGTCTGCTTGACCATCTCCGGTGGCTCGTTGTAGCAGGGCACGTGCACCGACACCTTGGGCCGGTAGGCGGTGTCGCCTTGTACCGGCAGGAATTCTCTTCGTCGTTTGTGAGTCCAGACCGCTTCGGCCAGCTCATGGGCCTCGGTGAGCAGCACGATGAACACGCCGATGGCGCCCAAGGCCAGTAACACGCCCACCGTCAGGCTGAACCAGGTGCTGTATTGCTGGCTGTAGTCATAGGCGATCCACACCAGCACCGAGCCGCACAGGAAGGTGATGAAGGTGAGGAACGTGCGACCGCGCTGACGCAACGCCGAGCCGTCGATCAGCAGCACGGCCAGGGCGATCATCGCCAGCACCACCGAGGCCACCGCCAAGGCGCGCCATTGCGGGATGGCCACCACCGGCCCCTCGAAGTTGAATTTCTGCTGGCGCTCGGCGTTGAACACGCCCCAGTAGGCGCCGACCGAGCCTTCGTCGCTGGCTTTCCAGGGCTGGTCGTAGGCTTCGATCACGAAGTAGTTGAAGCCGCGGCGGTTCAGGGTGTTGACCAGGGTTCGCAGGTAGATGGCCTGATCCGCCTGGGTGGCATCGGCGCCGCCACGCATGCGGCCGTTGCTCGGCCAGCCCACTTCCGACAGCAGCAGGGGCTTGCGGGGGAACTGATGACGCAGGTCGCGGGCGCGGTCCAGGACGAACTGCACCGAGTCGCTCATCGGCACGAACTCCCAGTACGGCAGGATGTGCGCGGCGATCAGGTCGACATGCTTGGCCAGCTCAGGGTGCGCCTTCCAGATGTGCCACTGTTCGCTGGTCGTCACGGGCACCTTCACCGCCGCGCGCACGCGGTCCAGGTACTGGATCAGCGCCTCGGGGGTGATCTCTTCGCGGAACAGCGCTTCGTTGCCTACCACCACCCGCACCACGCTGCGCGAGCTGTTGGCCAGGCCGATGGCTTTCTCGATCTCGCGTTCGTTGCGCTCCAGGTCGGTGCTGATCCAGATGCCCAGGGTCACGCGCAGGCCCAGTTCTTCGGCCAGGTGCGGAATCTCGGCCTGGGTACCCTCGACGGTATAGATACGGATGTTGTCGGTGAACTTGCTCAGTTGCTCCAGGTCCTGGCGCATCTCGTCTTCACTGGGGTATTGGCCCTTCTGCGGGCTCTCCCCGAGGCGGAAGGGTGAATAGGAGAAACCAGAGATCTGTTCCGGCCAGGCCGGCGCCGATACCGGGCGATTGATCAGCGCCCAGAAGCCGGTGAACAGCGCGGCGATGGCCAGGACGATCACCAGGTTGAGACCGAATTTGCGTGATGACATAAGTGCGTGAGCTTCCAGGCAAGGTGCAGGCAAGAGCCAGGGCGAATCCAGGTTCGAGTGTGGGCGGTGCAGAAACAGCCCCGAGCCGGCCACAGCCGACTTACGATTGGACATTAAAGCAGGATTGACAGGCTCTTTCCTAATGCTGGGCTGCCGGGGACGCATCGCGTCGACAAGACCTGGCTGACGGGCGCGCATGGCCTATAATGCGCCCCGGTTTTTTCGGGGTAGCAGCATGAGCACAGAAGATCCACGCTTCGCCGGCGTCGCCCGGCTGTACGGCGACGAAGGGCTGCAGCGCCTGCGCCAGGCCCATGTGGCCGTGGTCGGCATCGGCGGCGTCGGCTCCTGGGCGGCGGAGGCGCTGGCGCGCAGTGGCGTCGGCGAAATCAGCCTGTTCGACCTGGACGACGTCTGCGTCAGCAACACCAACCGTCAGGCCCATGCCCTGGAGGGCCAGGTGGGTCGGCCGAAGGTCGAGGTCATGGCCGAGCGTCTGCGCGCCATCGATCCGGCTTGTACGGTGCATGCGGTGGCAGACTTCGTCACCCGAGAGACCCTGCTCGAACACATCACCGAAGACCTGGACTGCGTGATCGACTGCATCGACAGTGTGCAGGCCAAGGCTGCGCTGATCGCCTGGTGCCGGCGGCGCAAGATTGCCATCGTCACCACCGGTGGTGCAGGCGGGCAGATCGATCCGACGCAGATCCAGATCGGCGACCTCAACAAGACCTTCAACGATCCCCTGGCTTCGCGGGTGCGTTCCACCCTGCGCCGCGACTACAACTTTTCGCGCAATGTCAGCCGCAACTATGGCGTGCCCTGCGTGTTCTCCAGCGAGCAACTGCGTTACCCCAAGGGCGATGGCAGCGTGTGCCTGCAAAAGAGCTTCGTCGGCGACGGCGTGCGCCTGAACTGTGCCGGCGGCTTCGGCGCGGTGATGATGGTGACCGCGACCTTCGCCATGGTGGCGGTCAGCAAGGCCGTGGAAAAGCTGGTGGCCGGTGCTCGACGGCCGTCGGAGCGGACCAAGCCCGACTGACCGTTGCGGTGCGCGTAGTGCGCCTCAGGCGTGGGCGCTCAGTTCGGCCATGCGCTGCAACACGGCATGCAGCCCGTTGCTGCGCGAGGGCGACAGTTGGCGTTCCAGGCCCAGTTGGGTGAACCACGCGCGCAGGTCCACGTCGGCCAGCGCGTGGTTGCCAAGGCCTTGTACGCGCGCCAGCAGCAAGGCCAGCAGACCGCGCAACAGGCGGGCGTCGCTGCTGGCCTTGAATTGCCAGCGGTCGTCGACGCGCTCGGCCACCAGCCACACCCGGCTTTCGCAGCCATGCACGCGGTTGGCCTCGACCTTGTGCTCATCGTCCAAGGGTTGCAGCCGATCGCCCCACTGCATCAGCAGCCTGGCACGCTGCTCCCAGCCTTGGCAGCGGTTGAACGTTTCGAGTGCCTCATGGGCTTGTTGCGGCAGACTCATCGCAGCAACTCCAGGCTTTGATCGAGGGCGTCGAAGAAGCGCTGCAGGTCGTCGCTGTCGTTGTACAGCGCCAGTGACACCCGAATCGCGCCTTCCAGTCCCATGCTTTTCAACAGCGGCATGGCGCAGTGATGCCCGGCACGCACGGCGATACCTTGTTCGGTGAGCAGGTGGGCGATATCGGCGTTATGCACGCCCTCCACGACGAAACTCGCCAGGGCGACCTGCGGGCTGGCCAGCAGGCGGACACCGTCGCGCTCGGTCAGGCCGCGCAGCAGGTGCCGGTGCAGCAGGCCTTCATGGGCGGCCACTGCGGCGGGGTCGAGAGTGCAAAGGTAATCGAGGGACGCGCCCAGCCCGATCACCCCGGCGATCGGCGGGGTGCCGGCTTCGAAGCCCAGTGGCGCCGGGCGGAAACTGGCCTGGTCGTAGTCGGCCACCTGAACCATCTCACCGCCGAATTGCCAATGACGTACTTGGCGCAAGGCCTCGGTGCGGCCGTAGAGCACGCCGACGCCATCGGGGCCATAGAGCTTGTGGCTGGAGAATACGTAGAAATCGCAGTCCAGCTGCTGGACGTCGTGACGGCCGTGGACCACCCCTTGAGCGCCGTCGACCACGCTCAACGCACCTTGGGCGCGGGCATGTGCCAACAGAGCCGGCAGCGGTTGCCAGGTACCGAGTACGTTGGACAACTGGCTGACCGCGAGCAGGCGGGTGCGCGGGCCGATCAGTTGCAGTGCCTGGTTCAGGTCGATCTGGCCTTGGGCGTCCAGCGGCAGGACCACCAAACGCAGGTTGCGACGCTGCGCCAGTTGCTGCCAGGGCAGCAGGTTGGCGTGGTGTTCCAGTGCACTGACGGCGATTTCGTCACCCGGCTGCAGGCCATGCTCCAGACCGTAGGCCAGCAGATTGAGCGCGGAGGTGGCGCCGTGGGTGAAGATGATCTGCCCGGCATCGCCCGTATTGAGCCAGGCAGCGACCTTGGCCCGGCTGGACTCGAACGCCTGGGTCGCCAGGGCCCCGGGCAGGTGTTGGGCACGATGAACGTTGGCGGCGCCCTGGGTGTAGTAGTGGCTCATGGCGTCGAGCAGCGCCTGGGGCTTTTGCGTGGTGGCAGCGCTGTCCAGATAGGTCTGGTGCTGGCGTTGCAGGGCGGCGATGGCGGGAAAATCAGCACGCCAGGGGGAGGGCTGGAACATGAGTGCGGGGCCTGGAATGAAAATCGGGTCTGACAGTAATTGCCAGACCCGATCTTAGCACTTCGAACCGCTGGGGGTGGGCGCGCGGCCTGCCACTCAGTTGTGTGCGTGCAGTGCCTCGTTCAGCTCGATCGCCGACTTGTGGGTTTTGCACTCCACGGCGCCGTTGAGCGAGTTGCGGCGGAACAGCAGGTCGGTTTGCCCAGCCAGGTCACGGGCCTTGACCACCTTGACCAGCTCGTTGTGTTCATCCAGCAGGTTCACTTTGGTGCCTGCGGTGATGTACAGGCCGGCTTCGACGGTGTTGCGGTCGCCCAGCGGGATACCGATGCCGGCGTTGGCGCCGATCAGGCAGCCTTCGCCGACCTTGATGACGATGTTGCCGCCGCCGGAGAGGGTGCCCATGGTCGAGCAGCCGCCGCCCAGGTCCGAGCCCTTGCCGACGAACACACCGGCCGACACGCGGCCTTCGATCATGCCTGGGCCTTCGGTGCCGGCGTTAAAATTGACGAAGCCTTCGTGCATGATGGTGGTGCCTTCGCCAATGTAGGCGCCCAGGCGCACGCGGGCGGTGTCGGCGATGCGCACGCCGCTCGGCACCACGTAGTCGGTCATCTTCGGGAACTTGTCCACCGAGATGACTTCCAGCAGTTCGCCTTTCAGGCGTGCTTCGAGTTGCTGCTCGGCCAGTTCGCTCAGGTCGATGGCGCCCAGGTTGGTCCAGGCGACGTTCGGCAGCAGCGGGAAGATGCCGGCCAGGGAAACGCCATGCGGCTTGACCAGGCGATGCGACAGCAGGTGCAGCTTGAGGTACGCCTCGGGGGTGGAGGTGAGCGCGGCGTCTTCGGCGATCAGCGTCGCCACCAGCGGCTTGTGGCTTTCGGCCAGGCGGGTCAGCAGTGCATGCTGGTTGGCGTCCACGCTTTTTACGGCGTCAGCCAGTTGCGCGGCCTGGGCCGGGCTGAAGGCGATGGCCTGGTTGCCACCCTCGTAGCCGAGGATCGGGCTGATGGCGGCGACCAGTTCGGCGCTCGGTGCGACCAATGGCTGTGCGTAGAAGACTTCCAGCCAGGTGCCCTGGCGGTTCTGGGTGCCGACACCGAAGGCCAGGCTGAACAAAGTGGTGGACATGCAATTACCTCGTACGAAAAGGGTATGGAGCGAATTCAGGTGAGGGCTGCGGCGTACTGGTCCGGCTTGAAGCCGACCAGCGTGCGCTCGCCCAGATCGAGCACCGGACGCTTGATCATCGACGGTTGCGCCAGCATCAGCTGGACGGCCTTGGCCTGATCCAGATCGGCCTTGCTGGCGTCGTCGAGTTTGCGGAAGGTGGTGCCAGCGCGGTTGAGCACGACCTGCCAGCCATGCTCGTCGCACCAGCGCTCGAGGCTGTCACGGTCGATGCCTTGGGTCTTGTAGTCGTGGAAGGCGTAGTCGATGGCCTGTTCGTCAAGCCAGGTACGAGCCTTCTTCATGGTGTCGCAGGCTTTGATGCCGTAGAGAGTGTATGCCATTGAATGCCTGGGCCG
This sequence comes from Pseudomonas sp. RAC1, assembly GCF_030658255.1. Taxonomy (NCBI): domain Bacteria; kingdom Pseudomonadati; phylum Pseudomonadota; class Gammaproteobacteria; order Pseudomonadales; family Pseudomonadaceae; genus Pseudomonas; species Pseudomonas sp. RAC1. The sequence continues at coordinate 48,291 of NZ_JAUTXS020000032.1, read as the reverse complement.
TCGGCGCTGGCCGAGCCGACCCTATACTCCTCGAAGAATGGGTGGGGCGATTATGCGGGATCGATGCCGAGGGCGCCACGGCTGGCTGCCCTGTGCTTTGGAACCCTTTATGTCATGCCCGGTCGAGTAGCAGGGGCCAGAGCGCGCCATGCGCCTGCGACCATCGTTCAGCGGCAGCGCTGGCCGCGAGCCGGTAACATCGGCCATGGCCGATCCGTTGGTCAGTTCTTCACCCTGCAGTCAGGAAACCTTGCGATGCAATCAGCCTATACCGTCCTCATCCTGCTGATGCTGGTGAGCGTTTCCAAGTTGCTCGGGCGCCTGTTGCCGCTGCCGCTGCCGTTGGTGCAGATCGGCGCCGGAGCGCTGCTGGCCTGGCCGACCCTGGGCCTGCATGTGGCCCTCGATCCCGAGCTGTTCCTGTTTCTGTTCCTGCCCCCGCTGCTGTTCGCCGACGGCTGGCGCATGCCCAAGCGCGAGCTGTGGCGCCTGCGCGGGCCGGTGGTGGGGCTGGCGGTCGGGCTGGTGCTGTTCACCGTGGTGGGCGCGGGCTACTTCATTCACTGGATCCTGCCGAGCATTCCCTTGCCTGTGGCCTTCGCCCTGGCCGCCGTGCTGTCGCCCACCGACGCCGTGGCCGTCTCGGCGATCACCCAGGACCGTCTGCCCAAGCCGCTGATGCACATGCTCCAGGGCGAGGCCTTGATGAACGACGCTTCGGGCCTGGTGACCTTCAAGTTCGCCCTGGCGGCGGCCATCACCGGCGTGTTTTCCCTGGCTGACGCCAGCCTGAGCTTCGTCCTGGTGGCCATAGGCGGGCTGGCGGCGGGCGTTGCGCTGAGCTGGCTGGTGGGGCGCTTGCGCGCCTGGATGATCGCCCGTGGCTGGGACGATCCGGCGACCCACGTGGTGTTCATGCTGCTGTTGCCCTTCGCCGCCTATGTGCTGGCCGAGCGCCTGGGCGTGTCGGGTATTCTGTCGGCGGTGGCGGCGGGCATGATGCAGAGCTGGCTCGACCTGCTGCCGCGCCAGACCAGTACACGCTTGCTCAACCGCAGTGTCTGGTCGCTGCTGGAATTCGCCTTCAATGGCTTGATCTTCCTGCTGCTGGGCTTGCAACTGCCGGACATCATCAAGGCGGTCGTCAGCCACGAGACGTCGCTGTGGCTGACCTTGGCCTGGCGTTGCCTGGACGTGGTGGCGATCTTCGTGGCGCTGGTGCTGCTGCGTTACATCTGGGTGCAGAGCGTCTGGCGCGCCATCGGCGCGGTGCGGCGCTGGCGTGGCAAGCCGGCATTGGTGATGGTGCCCAGTGCACGCTCCTGCTGGCTGTTGACCCTCGGCGGCGTGCGCGGTGCGGTGACCCTGGCCGGTGTCATGTCGGTGCCGCTGCTGATCAGTGCCGGCCAGCCTTTCCCCGAGCGCGACCTGCTGATCTTCATTGCCGCCGGCGTGATCTTGCTGTCGCTGGTCAGTGCCTGCATCGCGCTGCCGCTGCTGTTGCGCGGTGTCACGCTGAGCCCCGACGAGCGCCTGCATGAGGAGGTGAAGGAGGCGTGGCGACGCACCGCCGAGGCCGCTGTGCATGCGCTGGAGGCCGAGGATGTGGTGGACGCCGGTGCCGAGCAGGACGCGGCCCTGGCCACCCAGGCCGTCGAGCTCAAGGCACGGCTGATGGCCGAGTACCGCGACCAGTTGAAAAGCTACAGTGACACGGCCGAAGCCCGCGCCCTGGCCGAGCAGATGGACCTGCTGGAGCGTCGCCTGCGCCTGCGCGCGTTGCGCGCTCAGCGCCTGGAGCTTTACAGCCTGCATCGCCAGCACCTGGTCGGCGATGAAGTGGTGCGTCAGGTGCTGGGCGAGCTGGACATGAGTGAGGCGAATCTGGGAACGGTGCGCTAGCGCAGCATTTCAGCCGCGAGCCTGGAGAAACGCGCGGATCCGCTGCGCCGCCTCGATGCACTCGGCCAGCGGTGCCACCAGCGCCATGCGCACGCGCCCGGCTCCAGGATTGACGCCGTCCACGTCACGGGACAGATAGGAGCCCGGCACTACGGTCACGTGCTCGGCCTGGAACAGGTCGCGGGTGAAGTCGGCATCGCAGCCCGGCACCTTGGCCCACAGGTAGAAGCTGCCATCGGGGCGCTGGACATTCATCACCGGCTGCAGAATCTGCAGCACCGCTTCGTACTTGGCGCGGTACTGGTCGCGGTTGGCACGCACATGGGCTTCGTCCTGCCAGGCGGCGATGCTGGCCAGTTGGGTCTGCACCGGCATGGCGCAGCCATGGTAGGTCCGGTACAGCAGGAAGGGCTTGATGATCTCGGCGTCGCCCGCCACGAAGCCTGAGCGCAGCCCTGGCAGGTTGGAGCGCTTGGACAGGCTGTGGAACACCACGCAACGCTTGAAGTCGTTGCGACCCAACTCCGCGCAGGCGCTGAGCAGACCCGGTGGCGGCGCCTCTTCGTCGAAGTACAGCTCGCTGTAGCATTCGTCGGCGGCGATCACGAAGTCATGCTCGTCGGCCAGCGCGATCAACTGCTTGAGGGTGTCCATCGGCACCAGTGCGCCGGTCGGGTTGCCCGGCGAGCACAGGAACAGGATCTGGCAACGCTGCCACACCTCGGCTGGCACGGCGCCGAAGTCCGGGTTGAACCCGTTGCTTTCCAGGCACGGCAAGTAGTGCGGGGTGGCTCCGGCCAGCAACGCTGCGCCTTCGTAGATCTGATAGAAGGGGTTGGGGCTGACCACCAGGCCGTCGTCAGCCCGGTTCACCACCGCCTGGGTGAAGGCGAACAGTGCTTCGCGGGTGCCGTTGACCGGCAGGATGTGCCGCTCGGCGTCCAGCCAGCCAGCCGGTACGCCGAAGCGCCGCTCGCACCATTGGCCGATGGCCTGGCGTAGGGCGGGCAGGCCCAGGGTGCTGGGGTAGACCGCGAGCTTGTCAAGGTTGTCGGCCAGGGCCTTGGCGACGAACGCCGGGGATTCGTGCTTCGGCTCACCGATCGACAGGGCGATGGCGCGTTTGTCCGCCGCAGGCTTCACGCTGCCCAGCAGGGCGCGCAGCTTTTCGAAGGGGTAGGGCTGAAGCTGGGTCAAGGCATGGTTCATCGGCGCAAGGTCTCGTAATCGTCAGAAGGTCACGCGGGTGGCGCTGCTATCGTGGGTCTGGCCGGCCTGCAACTGCTGGACGATGGCTTCCTGCAGGCGGCTGCACAGGTGCGGGTCGGACAAGGGCTGGTTGTCGGCGTCGGTGATGAAGAACACGTCTTCCACGCGCTCGCCGAGTGTGGCGATCTTGGCGTTCTGCAGCGACAGGTCGAACTCCAGGAAGATTCGCCCCAGGCGCGCCAGCAGACCGGGGCGGTCCGGGGCGATGATCTCGAGGATGGTCACCGGCCGCTGGGCGTCGTTGTGGATGGTCACCTGCGGAGCGAAGTTGAAGTGCTTGAGCTGGCGCGGCACGCGACGCTGGATGATGGTCGGATAGTCCTCGGGGTTGCGCAGGGCTTCGGTCAGCCCTTCGCGGATCTGCTTGACCCGCTGCGGGTTGTCGCCGATCGAGCCCCCGTCATTGTCGAGCACGATGTAGGTATCGAGGGTGAACTGGCTGCTGGAGGTGATGATGCGCGCATCGTGGATGTTCAGGTTGAGCTGGGCCATCGCTGCCACGGTCACGGCGAAGAAATCATGCTGGTCGGGGGCGTAGATGAAGATCTGCGTGCCCCCTTCGAATTCGCGCTGGGTGGTTTCCTTGATCAGCACCAACGGGCCACCGTCGGCCGGCTGCTGCAGGATCGCATCGCTGTGCCAGGCCACGTCGGCGGCGGTGTGCTTGAGGAAGTAGTCATCGCCCAGTTGCGACCAGAGCTGTTCCACGTCATCCGGGTCGGTGCCCTCGCGAATCAGGATGTCCAGCGCGGCGCTCTGGGTTTGCCGGATCTGCTCTTCGCGGTCCAGCGGGTTTTCCAGGCCTCGGCGCAGCGCCCGCTTGGTCTCGGTGTAGAGCTGGCGCAGCAGGCTGGCGCGCCAGGAGTTCCACAGGCTCGGGTTGGTGGCGTTGATGTCGGCCACGGTGAGCACGTAGAGGTAGTCCAGGCGCGTTTCGTCGCCCACGTGCAAGGCGAAATCGTGGATGACCTGAGGGTCGGAGAGGTCCTTGCGCTGGGCGGTGGTGGACATCACCAAGTGGTTCTGCACCAGCCAGACGATCAGTCTGGAGTCCCACGCCGGCAACTGATGGCGTTCGCAGAAGGCTTGGGCGTCGACGGCGCCAAGCTCGGAGTGATCGCCCTGACGGCCCTTGCCGATGTCGTGGTAGAGGCCTGCCAGGTAGATCAGCTCAGGCTTGGGCAGGCGCCCCATGAGCTTGCTGGCCAGCGGGAATTTCTCCGACACCGGGGTGTACTGCAGCTTGCGCAGGTGCTTGATCAGGTTGAGCGTGTGCGCATCGACCGTATAGATGTGGAACAGGTCGTGCTGCATCTGCCCGACGATCAGGCCGAACTCCGGCAGGTAGCGGCCAAGGATGCCGTAGCGGTTCATGCGGCGCAGGTTGCGGTGGATGCCGATCTCGCACTTGAACAGCTCGATGAACAGGCTGGTGTTGCGGATGTCGTGGCGGAACTTGTCGTCGATCAGATGACGATGCTCGCGCAGCAAGCGCACGGTATCGGCGCGAACGCCTTTTATTTCCGGGTGCTGGGCCATCAGCACGAACACTTCGAGCATGGCGAAGGGCGTGCGCTTGAACACGTTGGGGCTGACCGCTTCTATATAGCCATCGTGCACGCGAAAGCGCGCATTGAGCGGCTGAGTGCTACCGCTGTCATCGGCCAGGATCACTTCCTCGAAGTGCTGGATGATCAGGTCGCACAGCTGGCTGATGCTCATCACCACCCGGTAGTACTGCTGCATGAACTGCTCGATGGCGCGCTTGGGGTTGTCGTCGCCATAGCCGAGCAGCGTGGCGATGCTGCGCTGGTGGTCGAACAGCAGGCGATCCTCGGCGCGCCCGGCGAGCATGTGCAAGGCATAGCGCACGCGCCAGAGAAAGGCCTGGGAGGAGGCCAGCAGTTCGTTCTCGCTTTCCAGCAGGAAGCCTTCGCCGGCCAGGGCGTTGAGGTTGAGCGTGCCGTATTGACGGCGCGCGACCCAGAGCACGGTCTGGATATCGCGCAGACCGCCGGGCGAGCCTTTGACGTTGGGCTCGAGGTTATATTCGGTGTCGTTGTATTTGTGGTGCCGGGCCTGAAGTTCGGCGCGCTTGGCCAGGAAGAACGCCTTGCTCGGCCACATGTGCGCGGTACTGGTGACTTCCAGCATGCGCTGACGGAGGGATTCAGGGCCGGCCACGGTGCGACTTTCCATCAGGTTGGTGATCACCGTCAGGTCCGCTTGCGCCTGTTCGGCGCATTCCTCGACCGTGCGAACGCTCTGTCCGACTTCCAGGCCGATGTCCCACAGCAGAGTCAGGAAGCGCTCGATAGCATCGCGGTACTGTTCGTGCTCGGCACAGTCGAGCAGGATCAGCAGGTCGATGTCCGACCAGGGGTGCAGTTCGCCGCGGCCATAGCCGCCCACCGCCACCAGGGCGATGCCGTTCAGGTTGCCCCAGTCGAACTGATTCCAGGCCTGCTGCAGGATGTTGTCGACGAACCAGGCGCGATCCTCGATCAGTTGGCGAATCTCGGCGCCTTCGCGAAAGCGCCTGTCGAACACCTCGCCGGCCTGGCGCAAGGCTTTCTTGAAGGCGGGGATGGGGCTTGCCTTGAGCGCCAGCTCCGCCTGGAACTGGCCGCGATCGAACAACTCGGGATCCACCTGGGGCATCGGGTCGCCTTCCTGAATTGAATTTACGCCGAGGTTCGGGCGATGGTGTCGTCTTTGCGCAGGGTGAAGATTTCGTAGCCTGTGGCGGTCACCACGAGGGTGTGCTCCCACTGTGCCGAGAGCTTGTGGTCCTTGGTCACCGCCGTCCAGCCGTCGCCCAGCACCTTGGTGTCGGCTTTGCCTTGGTTGATCATCGGCTCGATGGTGAAGGTCATGCCTTCCTTGAGCTCCATGCCCGTGCCGGCCTTGCCGTAGTGCACGATCTGCGGCTCTTCATGGAACACTCGGCCAATGCCGTGACCGCAGAACTCGCGCACCACGGAGAAGCCGTTCTTTTCCGCATGCTTCTGGATCACTTCGCCGATGTCGCCCAGGCGGCAGCCTGGCTTGACCAGTTCAATGGCTTTGTACAGGCATTCCTGGGTGACCTTGGACAGCCGCTCGGCCCAGGGCGCGACGCTGCCGACATGGAACATGCGGCTGGTGTCGCCGTGGAAGCCGTCTTTGATCACGGTCACGTCGATGTTCAGCGTATCGCCGTTCTTGAGCGGCTTGTCGTTGGGAATGCCGTGGCAGACGACATGGTTGATCGAGGTGCAGATCGACTTGGGAAAGCCCTTGTAGTCGAGCGGAGCGGGGATCGCTTGCTGGACATCGACGATGTAGTCGTGGCAGAGGCGATTGAGTTCCTCGGTGGTCACGCCGGGCTTGACGTGCTCTTCGATCATCTCCAGAACTTCGGCGGCCAGGCGGCCGGCGATGCGCATCTTCTCGATGTCTTCTGCGGTTTTGATGGTAACGGTCATGACAGGCTCTCTACGGCGCCGAGCGGCGCCCAACAAAACGGGAAAACCGGCATTCTATCAGAGCCGCCAGCGGCACGCGGCAGCGATAAGCCGCAAGCCGCAAGCCGCAAGCCGCAAGCAGGTGAGTCATCCCCGGCGCTTCGTCTTGCAGCTTGCAGCTTGCAGCTTGCAGCTTGCAGCTTGCAGCTTGCAGCTTGCAGCTTGTAGCTTGCAGCTTGCAGCTTGTAGCTCGCGGCTCTTTCTACCCGTGGGAGTCTGTGGTATAACATGCGCCGCTTTCGGGGGTGTCCCCGTCAGCTCTAACCCACACACGTGTCGACACGATGGCCTGGGTGCCCGGGATCTCAGGATTCGTGGGTTGGTCATTGGGATACGTGGAGGCCCAACCCGACTTATCAAGGAACTATCATGTCCCAAGTCAACATGCGCGATATGCTGAAGGCCGGTGTGCACTTCGGCCACCAGACCCGTTACTGGAACCCGAAAATGGGCAAGTACATTTTCGGCGCGCGCAACAAGATCCACATCATCAACCTGGAAAAAACCCTGCCGATGTTCAACGACGCACTGTCGTTCGTCGAGCGCCTGGCCCAGGGCAAGAACAAGATCCTGTTCGTCGGCACCAAGCGTTCGGCCGGCAAACTGGTCGCCGAGCAAGCAGCACGCTGCGGTTCGCCGTATGTCGACCACCGCTGGTTGGGCGGCATGCTGACCAACTACAAAACCATCCGTGCTTCGATCAAGCGTCTGCGCGACCTGGAAACCCAGGCCGACGATGGCACCTTCGCCAAGCTGACCAAGAAAGAAGCCCTGATGCGTTCGCGTGATCTGGAAAAACTGGATCGCAGCCTGGGCGGCATCAAGGACATGGGCGGTCTGCCTGACGCACTGTTCGTCATCGACGTTGATCACGAGCGCATCGCGATCACCGAAGCCAACAAGCTGGGCATCCCGGTCATCGGCGTCGTCGATACCAACAGCAGCCCGGAAGGCGTCGACTACATCATTCCAGGTAACGATGACGCCATTCGCGCTATCGAGCTGTACATGACTTCGATGGCTGACGCTGTCATCCGCGGCCGCAACAACGTTGCTGGCGGCACCGAAGTCTACGCTGAAGAAGCGGCGGCACCAGCGGCCGAGTAATTGACGCCCAGCGTCTACTTGGTACGCGAAAAGGGGGCTTGGCCCCCTTTTTGCCACCTGAAATCCTCCTGTCAGCAGACGGGCGCATCATGTGCCGGGCAGGTGTGAAGACAGTGGATTTGCAGATTTAGAACGCCCGTGATGCACGGGTGGAATGGTTGAAAAACTTTCCAAGAGGATTTTGAAATGGCAGCAATTACTGCAGCGCTGGTCAAAGAACTGCGCGAGCGTACCGGCGAAGGCATGATGGATTGCAAGAAGGCCCTGGAAAAGGCCGGCGGCGACATCGAAAAAGCCATTGACGACATGCGTGCCTCGGGCGCCATCAAGGCCGCCAAGAAAGCCGGCAACGTCGCCGCTGAAGGCGCCATCGCAGTCAAGACCGACGGTAAATCCGCCGTTCTGCTGGAAGTGAACTCGCAGACCGACTTCCTGGCCCTGCAAGACGACTTCAAGCACTTCGTCGCCGAAAGCCTGGAAGAGGCCTTCGCTCAGAAACTGACCGACGCTGCTCCGCTGATCGCTTCGCGTGAGGCTGCTCGTGAGGCCCTGGTCGCCAAGTGTGGCGAAAACGTCAACATCCGTCGCCTGGTGCGCGTTGAAGGTGACGTCGTGGGTGCTTACCTGCACGGCAACAAGATCGGCGCTGTCGTCGTTCTGAAAGGCGGTGACGTTGAGCTGGCGAAGAACATTGCCATGCACGTTGCAGCCTCGAACCCCGAGTTCCTGGATTCGTCGGAAATCTCCGCCGAGGCCATCGAGCGCGAGAAGGGTGTCTTCCTGCAACTCAACGCCGACAAGATCGCCGGCAAGCCGGAAAACATCGTCGAGAACATGATCAACGGCCGTATCACCAAGTTCAAGGCAGAAGCCTCGCTGAAAGAGCAGGCGTTCGTCATGAACCCGGAAGTCAAGGTCGGTGATCTGGCCAAGAAAGCCGGCGCCGAAATCGTTTCCTTCACCTACTTCAAAGTCGGCGAAGGCATCGAGAAGCCGGTCGACAACTTCGCTGAAGAAGTTGCCGCCCAGGTCGCTGCCGCCAAGCAGTAAGACAGCCCCGTCTGTCGCCCCGAAGAGGCTGCCCGCTCACGCGCGCAGCCTCTTTGTCAAAGCGCGCGCGGTTTATCAGGCCGCTGTTCGCTGACGCATACGCTGCGTCACGTTAGAGTTACGCGTAGGCTGATACAGCCCGCCAGATTTTTTACAAACGCCGCAGGAGAGATTCGCAATGGCTCAGCAGGGTAGTGGTCATCAGGCTCGCTATAAACGCATTCTACTCAAACTTAGCGGCGAGGCCCTGATGGGCTCGGAAGAGTTCGGGATCGACCCCAAGGTCCTGGATCGCATGGCGCTGGAAGTCGGCCAGCTGGTCGGCATCGGCGTTCAAGTCGGCCTGGTGATCGGTGGCGGCAACCTGTTCCGTGGTGCGGCCCTCAGTGCTGCCGGCATGGACCGAGTGACTGGCGACCATATGGGCATGCTGGCTACCGTGATGAACGCTCTGGCCATGCGCGATGCCTTGGAGCGGGCGAACATCACCGCCGTCGTCATGTCGGCGATTTCCATGGTGGGCGTGACCGATCATTATGATCGTCGCAAGGCCATGCGCCACTTGAACGCCAAGGAAGTGGTGATCTTCGCCGCCGGCACCGGCAACCCCTTCTTCACCACCGACTCCGCCGCTTGCCTGCGCGCCATCGAAATCGATGCCGACGTGGTATTGAAGGCAACCAAGGTGGATGGCGTATACACTGCAGACCCATTCAAAGACCCGCATGCCGAGAAGTTCGATCATCTGTCTTACGATGAAGTGCTGGATCGCAAGCTGGGCGTGATGGACCTGACGGCAATCTGCCTTTGCCGTGATCACAAGATGCCGCTGCGTGTCTTCAATATGAACAAGCCCGGCGCCCTGCTGAATATCGTGCATGGTGGTGCTGAAGGAACTCTGATCGAGGAAGTTCAAAAATGATCAACGAAATCAAGAAAGACGCTCAGGAGCGGATGAAGAAGTCGCTGGAGTCGCTGGCCCATGCCTTTGGCCAGATCCGTACCGGCAAGGCGCATCCAAGCGTACTCGGTAGCGTGATGGTGCCCTACTATGGCACCGATACCCCGCTGACCGGCGTGGCGAACGTGACCGTCAAGGACAACCAGACGCTGCAAGTGGTGCCTTTCGAGCGCAACATGCTGGCCGCAATCGACAAGGCTATCGGCAGTGCCGGTCTGAACCTCAACCCGACCAACCTGGGCGAGCTGCTGCTGGTCAAGATGGCGCCGCTGACCGAAGAGACCCGCAAGGGCTTCACCAAGCAGGCCCGAGCGGCCGCTGAAGATGCACGTGTGGCAGTGCGCAACATTCGTCGTGATGCGCTGGGCGACTTGAAGAAGCTGTCCAAGGACAAGGCGATCAGCGAGGACGAAGAGCGTCGCGCCAGCGCCGACATCGACAAGCTGATCAAGGATTTCGAGGCGCAGATCGCCAAGGCTACGGAAGACAAGGAAAAGGACCTGATGGCCGTCTGAGGCCGGGGTTTTTTCATGGATAAGACCAAGCTGGCGGCACCGTCTGTGGTGCCGCGTCATGTCGCGATCATCATGGACGGCAATAACCGCTGGGCGAAGAAGCGCCTGTTGCCCGGTGTTGCCGGGCACAAGGCGGGCGTCGATGCGGTACGTGCGGTGATCGAGGTCTGTGCCGAGGCGAAGGTCGAAGTGCTCACGCTCTTCGCCTTCTCCAGCGAGAACTGGCAGCGTCCGGCCGATGAAGTGGGGGCGTTGATGGAGCTGTTCTTTTCGGCCTTGCGCCGCGAAGCCAAGCGCCTGAACGACAACAACATCAGCCTGCGCATCATCGGCGATCGTTCGCGTTTTCATCCGGAATTGCAGGCGGCAATGCGCGAAGCCGAGGCGCTGACAGCCGGCAATGACCGCTTCATTCTTCAGGTCGCGGCCAACTATGGCGGGCAATGGGATATCGCCCAGGCGGCTCAACGTCTCGCACGCGAAGTGCAGGCTGGCCACCTGAGGGCCGATGACATTACCCCTGAGTTGTTGCAGACCTGCCTGGCGACCGGCGATTTGCCGCTGCCCGACCTGTGCATCCGCACCGGTGGCGAGCACCGCATCAGCAACTTCCTCCTTTGGCAGTTGGCGTACGCCGAACTGTATTTCTCCGACCTCTACTGGCCGGACTTCAAACACGAGGCCATGCGCACCGCGCTGGCCGATTTCGCTTCGCGCCAGCGCCGCTTCGGTAAGACCAGCGAGCAGGTCGAAGCTGGAGCCCGTGCTTAATGCTTAAACAACGCATCATTACCGCGCTGATCCTGCTGCCGGTCGCGCTGGGCGGATTCTTCCTGCTCGGCGGCGCCGACTTCGCGCTGTTCATCGGTTTCGTGGTCACCGTCGGCGCCTGGGAATGGGCACGTCTGGCCGGGCTGACCGCCCAGCCGCTGCGTCTGGCCTACGCCACCGTGGTCGCCGGGGCGCTGATGCTGCTCTACCTCATGCCCGACCTGGCGCCCTGGGTGCTGGGCGCTTCGGTGATCTGGTGGGGGTTGGCGACCTGGCTGGTGCTGACCTATCCACGCAGCAGCGAACTGTGGGGCAGTGCCGCCTGCCGGCTGCTGATCGGCCTGCTGGTGCTGCTGCCGGCCTGGCAAGGCTTGGTGCTGCTCAAGCACTGGCCGCTGGGTAACGGCTTGATCCTGTCGGTGATGGTGCTGGTCTGGGCGGCGGATATTGGCGCTTATTTCTCCGGGCGTGCCTTCGGCAAGCGCAAGCTGGCGCCGCAGGTGAGTCCTGGCAAGAGCTGGGAAGGTGTCTACGGCGGCATGGCGGTGAGCCTGCTGATTACGCTGGTGGTCGGTCTGGTGCGCGACTGGGGCATAGGACAGATTCTGCTCGGCCTGGTCGGCGCGCTGATCGTGGTCATGTCGTCGGTGGTTGGGGATCTGACTGAAAGCATGTTCAAGCGCCGCGAAGGCATCAAGGACAGCAGTAATCTACTGCCTGGGCATGGCGGCGTGCTCGACCGTATCGACAGCCTGACGGCGGCGATTCCCATGTTCGCCGTGCTGCTCTGGGCGGCCGAATGGGGTGTGATGTGAGCCAAGTGCAGCGCATCACCGTACTCGGGGCGACCGGTTCGATCGGCCTGAGCACCCTGGACGTGATCGCCCGTCATCCCGACCGCTATCAAGTGTTCGCCTTGACGGGCTACTCGCGTCTGGACGAGTTGCTGGCACTCTGCCTGCGACACCGTCCAGCCTATGCGGTCGTGCCCGATGCCCGTTCCGCGTCTCGCCTGCGTGACGGGCTGGCGGCGGCAGGTTGCGACTGCGAAGTGCTGGAAGGAGAGGCTGGGCTCTGTCAGGTCGCCTGCGCCAGCGAAGTGGACGCGGTAATGGCCGCCATCGTCGGTGCAGCGGGATTGCGTCCCACCCTGGCAGCCGTGCGCGCCGGCAAGAAGGTGTTACTGGCCAACAAGGAAGCGCTGGTGATGTCCGGCGCGCTGTTCATGCAAGCGGTGCGCGACAGCGGCGCCGTGCTGCTCCCCATCGACAGCGAGCACAACGCAATTTTTCAGTGCCTGCCTGGGGATTATTCCCGAGGTCTGGCGCAGGTGGGGGTGCGTCGCATCCTGCTGACGGCGTCCGGCGGGCCCTTCCGCGAAACCTCGGCGGCCGCGTTGAGGGATGTCACGCCCGAGCAGGCTTGTGCTCATCCCAATTGGTCGATGGGGCGCAAGATTTCCGTCGATTCGGCCAGCATGATGAACAAGGGACTCGAGCTGATCGAGGCGTGCTGGCTGTTCGATGCCGCCCCTTCGATTGTGGAAGTGGTGGTGCATCCGCAAAGCGTCATTCATTCGCTGGTCGACTACGTCGACGGCTCGGTACTGGCGCAGTTGGGCAATCCTGACATGCGTACCCCGATCGCCAATGCGCTGGCTTGGCCGCAGCGAATCGATTCGGGTGTCGCGCCGCTGGACCTGTTCGCGATAGCGCGCCTGGATTTCCAGGCGCCCGACGAGCAGCGCTTCCCGTGTTTGCGACTGGCGCGTGCGGCAGCCGAAGCCGGCAATAGCGCTCCGGCCGTGCTCAATGCGGCCAACGAAGTGGCGGTGGAGGCATTCCTCCAGGGGCGTATCCGCTTCCCGGAAATCGCGAGTATGATCGAGCAGGTCCTCGAGCAGGAGCCGGTCGTCGCGCTGGCTTCGCTGGAGGCTGTGTTCGCCGCCGACCAGCGTGCCCGGGAGCATGCCCAGGCATGGTTGAGGCGCCACGGTCGCTGACCCCTGTCGGCCAAAAGCCCGGCTGAACAGCATTCGGAGATGGATATGACAGCGCTCTACATGATCATCGGCACCTTGGTGGCGTTGGGTGTACTGGTCACGTTTCATGAGTTCGGCCACTTCTGGGTGGCGCGCAAGTGCGGGGTCAAAGTGCTGCGTTTTTCGGTGGGCTTCGGCACGCCGCTGCTGCGCTGGCATGATCGCCACGGCACTGAGTTCGTCGTCGCGGCGATTCCGCTGGGTGGTTACGTCAAGATGCTCGACGAACGCGAAGGCGACGTTCCACCTGCACTGCTCGGGCAGTCGTTCAATCGCAAGCCGGTGGGGCAGCGTATCGCGATCGTCGCTGCCGGTCCGATCGCCAATTTCCTGCTGGCGATCCTGTTCTTTTCGCTGGTCGCCATGCTCGGCAGTCAACAGGTGCGTCCGGTCATCGGTGCGGTGGAGTCGGGCAGCCTGGCGGCGTCAGCGGGTCTGATGCCTGGGCAGGAAATTGTTTCCATCGATGGCAAGCCGACCAACGGTTGGTCTGCAGTCAACTTGCAGTTGGTTCGGCGCCTCGGCGAGAGCGGAAGCTTGCGCGTCGGTGTGCGCGATGAGGGCGCCACGCTCGAGCGTCAGCATGAGATCAGCCTGGACCATTGGCTCAAAGGGGCCGACGAGCCTGATCCGATCCAGTCACTGGGTTTGCGCCCATGGCGTCCGGTATTGCCGCCGGTGCTGGCCGAGATCGATCCGAAAGGGCCGGCAGCCGCGGCGGGCATGAAGACCGGCGATCGGCTGCTGGCGCTGGACGGGACGGCCGTGAGCGACTGGCAGCAAGTCGTCGACCGGGTCCGTGCCCATCCCAAGACCCAGGTTCAGGTGCGCCTCGAGCGAGACGGCGCGCAGTTGGAGCTGCCGGTGACCCTTGCCAGCAAGGGCGAGGGCCAGGCGGCAGCAGGCTACCTCGGTGCGGGCGTCAAAGGTGGCGAGTGGCCGGCAAACATGCTCCGCGAGGTCAGCTATGGACCGCTCGAAGCGGTCGGCGAGGGCTTGTCGCGGACCTGGAACATGAGTGTCCTGACCCTCGAATCGCTGAAGAAAATGCTCTTCGGCGAGCTCTCGGTAAAAAACTTGAGCGGACCGATAACCATTGCTAAAGTGGCGGGCGCTTCAGCCCAGTCGGGCGTTGGGGATTTCCTGAATTTCCTGGCCTACCTGAGCATAAGCCTGGGGGTTCTGAACCTGCTGCCCATCCCGGTACTGGATGGGGGGCATTTGCTGTTTTACCTGATTGAGTGGGCGCGCGGTCGTCCGCTTTCCGATCGGGTGCAAGGTTGGGGGGTCCAGATCGGTATCAGTTTGGTCATAGGGGTGATGTTGCTCGCCCTGATCAACGATCTGGGTCGACTTTAACGCTTCGCTCTATTGCGAACCTGCCGCCGTACTGCGGTGGCGGGTTGTTTATTGCCAGTTGGAATAAAAGGACTTCATGAAACGTCTGCTGCTAACTGCGGTGCTCTCCGCACTGATGATCGCTGAAGTTCACGCCGAGTCCTTCACCATCTCCGATATTCGTGTCAACGGCCTGCAGCGGGTTTCCGCCGGCAGTGTGTTCGGCGCGTTGCCGTTGAATGTGGGCGACCAGGTCGATGACCGGCGCTTGGTGGAGTCCACCCGTTCCCTGTTCAAGACCGGGTTCTTCCAGGACATTCAACTGGATCGCGATGGCAATGTCCTGATCATCAACGTGGTCGAGCGCCCATCGGTGTCGAGCATCGAGATCGAAGGCAACAAGGCGATCAGCACCGACGACCTGATGAAAGGCCTCAAGCAGTCCGGTCTGTCCGAAGGCGAGATCTTCCAGCGCGCGACCCTCGAAGGCGTTCGTAACGAGCTGCAGCGCCAGTACGTGGCCCAGGGTCGCTACTCGGCTGAGGTGGACGCCGAAGTGGTGCCGCAGCCACGCAACCGCGTCAGCCTGAAGATCAAGATCAACGAAGGTACGGTTGCTGCCATCCAGCACATCAACGTGGTGGGCAACACCGTATTCGGCGATGAAGAGCTGTCTCAACTGTTCGAGTTGAAGACCACCAACTGGCTGTCGTTCTTCAAGAACGATGACAAGTATGCACGCGAGAAATTGTCCGGTGACCTGGAACGCCTGCGTTCCTACTACCTGGACCGCGGCTACATCAACATGGACATCGCCTCCACTCAGGTGTCCATCACGCCGGACAAGAAGCACGTCTACATCACCGTCAACGTCAACGAAGGTGAAAAGTACACCGTTCGTGACGTGAAACTGTCCGGCGACCTCAAGGTGCCGGAAGACCAGGTCAAGTCGCTGATGCTGGTCCAGCCCGGTCAGGTGTTCTCGCGCAAGGTCATGACCACCACGTCCGACCTGATTACCCGACGCCTGGGTAACGAAGGCTACACCTTCGCCAACGTCAATGGCGTTCCGCAGCCCAACGATCAGGATCACACCGTCGACATCATGTTCGTCGTCGATCCGGGCAAGCGTGCCTACGTCAACCGCATCAACTACCGCGGCAACACCAAGACCGAAGACGAAGTATTGCGTCGTGAGATGCGTCAGATGGAGGGCGGCTGGGCCTCCACTTACCTCATCGACCAGTCCAAGACCCGTCTCGAGCGCCTGGGCTTCTTCAAGGAAGTCAACGTCGAGACTCCGCCTGTGCCGGGCACCGATGACCAGGTCGACGTCAACTATGCGGTCGAGGAGCAAGCGTCCGGCTCGATCACCGCCAGCGTTGGTTTCGCCCAGAGCGCCGGCTTGATTCTCGGTGGCTCGATCAGCCAGAGCAACTTCCTCGGTACCGGTAACAAGGTCTCCATCGGTTTGACCCGCAGCCAGTACCAGACCCGCTACAACTTCGGTTTCGTCGATCCCTACTTCACGCCAGACGGCGTGAGCCTGGGCTACAACGCCTTCTATCGCAAGACCGACTATGACGACCTCGACGTCGACGTGGCCAGCTATGCGGTGGACAGCCTGGGTGCCGGTGTCAGCCTGGGGTATCCGATCAGCGAAACCTCGCGCCTGACCTACGGCCTGACCGTGCAGCAGGACAAGATCAAAACCGGTCGCTATACCGTGGATGAGATCTTCGACTTCCTCAACAAGGAAGGCGATAGCTTCCTGAACTTCAAGGCGTCGATCGGCTGGTCCGAATCCACCCTGAACAAAGGTGTCCTGGCGACCCGTGGTCACTCTCAAAGCCTGACGTTGGAAACCACCGTTCCGGGCAGCGATCTGTCGTTCTACAAGCTCGACTACCGCGGCCAGGTGTTCAAGCCTCTGAGCAATGACTACACCCTGCGTCTGCACACCGAGCTGGGTTATGGCGATGGATTTGGTGGCACTTCGGGTCTACCGTTCTACGAGAACTACTACGCGGGTGGTTTCAACTCCGTGCGTGGCTTCAAAGACAACACCCTTGGGCCACGAAGCACGCCTAGCTCGGGTCGAAACCCTGGCACCATTCGTGATCCCGATCAGGATCCGTTGGCCTTCGGTGGTAACGTCCTGGTGCAGGGCGGTGTCGAGTTGCTGTTCCCGCTGCCGTTCGTCAAGGATCAGCGCTCGCTGCGCACCTCGGTATTCTGGGATGTGGGTAACGTCTTCGACACCAATTGTGGCTCCAAACCGGACTGCGCCAAGGTCGGCTTCTCGGACATGGCAAGCTCGGTGGGCCTGGGGGTAACCTGGATCACCGCGCTGGGCCCGCTGAGTTTCAGCCTGGCGATGCCGGTCAAGAAGCCGGACAACGCCGAAACCCAGGTATTCCAATTCTCTCTGGGCCAGACTTTCTAAGCAGGCCCTTGCTTAACGACAACGGTTTATCCAGGAGTGCATCGTGCGTAAGTTGACTCAACTGGCCGTAGTGGCCGCGGCGCTGGTCGCCACCCCGGCTTTCGCCGAAATGAAGGTTGCCGTTCTGAACTACCAGATGGCGCTGCTCGAGTCCGATGCGGCTAAGAAGTACGCCGTTGACGCCGAGAAAAAGTTTGGTCCACAGCTCAACCAGCTCAAGACCCTCGAAAGCAGCGCCAAAGGCATTCAAGACCGCTTGATCAAGGGCGGCGACAAGATGCAGCAGCCCGAGCGTGAGCGCCTGGAGCTTGAATTCAAGCAGAAGGCTCGCGACTTCCAGTTCCAGTCCAAGGAACTGAACGAAGCCAAGGCCGTTGCTGACCGCGACATGCTCAAGCAGCTCAAGCCCAAGCTCGATGGCGCTGTGGAAGAAGTCATCAAGAAAGGCGGTTTCGACCTGGTGCTCGAGCGTGGCGCGGTAATCGATGTCAAACCTCAGTACGACATCACCCGCCAGGTTATCGAGCGCATGAATCAAGCGCGTTGATATGACCCTGACCATCACGCTCGGCCAGTTGGCCGACACCCTCGGGGCCACACTCAGTGGCCCCGAGTCGCTTGCGATCACCGGTCTGGCGACCTTGCAGGAAGCCGGGCCCGGGCAGTTGAGCTTCCTGGCTAATCGTCAGTACCGCAAATTCCTCGACGAGAGTCAGGCGGCGGCTGTGTTGATCACGGCCGAGGATGCCGAGGGCTTCACCGGCAACGCAGTGATCGTGCCTGATCCCTATCTGGCTTACGCGCGCATCTCCCACCTGTTCGATCCGAAGCCCAAGGCTGTGGCAGGTATACATCCTAGCGCCGTGGTGGCAGAGGATGCACAGGTGGATGAAAGTGCCAGCGTCGGCGCGTTCGCGGTGATCGAGAGTGGCGCACGCATCGCGGCGAACGTCACCATCGGTGCCCACTGTTTCGTAGGTGCTCGTTGCGTTATCGGTGAGGGCGGCTGGTTGGCGCCGCGGGTCACGCTGTACCACGATGTGACCATCGGCAAGCGCGTCGTGATTCAGTCCGGCGCAGTGATTGGCGGTGAAGGCTTCGGTTTCGCCACTGAGAAAGGCATCTGGCAAAAGATCGCGCAGATTGGTGGTGTCACGCTCGGCGACGATGTAGAAATCGGTGTCAATACTGCGGTGGACCGAGGGGCGCTGTCCGATACGCGCATCGGCAATGGGGTCAAGCTCGACAACCAGATCCAGATCGCTCACAACGTGCAGGTTGGTGACCACACCGCGATGGCTGCCTGTGTCGGTATTTCAGGCAGCACCCGGATCGGCAAGCACTGCATGATCGCAGGTGGCGTCGGGATGGTCGGTCACATCGATGTCTGCGACAACGTCTTCGTCTCCGGCATGACCATGGTGACCCGCTCGATTACCGAGCCCGGTGGCTATTCTTCCGGCACCGCCATGCAGCCTCTGGCCGAATGGCGCAAGAGCGCTGCGCGGATTCGGCAGCTTGACGACATGTCCAAACGGTTGCAGCAACTGGAAAAACGTGTCGACACCGTGACCTCAGGTGGCCAGCCGGCATCAGAAGGCTGATACCATTTCCTGAGCAAGAGTGAACAGTCGCTCGCTGGCTCCTCTTTGGACTGCAAAAGGAGCGTGTGGTCAGCACCTGCGCTCCCTATTCTTATTACAGGCTTCCCCCCGAAATGATGGACATCAACGAGATTCGCGAATACCTGCCTCACCGTTATCCGTTCCTGCTGGTGGACCGGGTCACGGACCTGGACTTCGAGGCCCAGAGCATTCGTGCCTACAAGAATGTCAGCATCAATGAACCGTTCTTCAACGGTCACTTCCCGGCGCATCCGATCATGCCTGGCGTGCTGATCATCGAAGCGATGGCCCAGGCAGCCGGGATTCTCGGGTTCAAGATGCTCGATGCGAAGCCTGCCGATGGCACGCTCTATTACTTCGTCGGCTCCGACAAACTGCGCTTCCGCCAGCCGGTGCTGCCTGGCGATCAGTTGGTACTCGAAGCCACGTTCCTCAGCCGTAAAAGCATGATCTGGAAGTTCGAGTGCCGCGCTCTGGTCGACGGCAAGCCGGTCTGCTCGGCCCAGATCACCTGTGCGGAACGCTCCCTATGAGTTCGATTGATCCGCGGGCGATCATCGATCCGTCGGCCAAGGTGGCTGACGGTGTCGAGATTGGCCCCTGGTCGATCGTAGGCCCTGATGTCGAAATCGGGGAGGGCACCGTCATCGGCCCGCACGTAGTGCTCAAGGGGCCGACCCGAATCGGCCGGCACAACCGCATCTACCAGTTCAGTTCCATCGGTGAAGACACCCCGGACCTCAAGTACAAGGGCGAGCCTACCCGTCTGGTGATCGGTGATCACAATGTGATCCGCGAAGGCGTCACCATTCACCGTGGAACCGTTCAGGACCGCTTCGAGACTACGCTGGGTGACCACAACCTGATCATGGCCTATGCCCATATCGGCCACGACAGCGTGATCGGCAATCACTGCATCCTGGTCAATAACACGGCGCTGGCCGGCCATGTGCATGTAGGTGACTGGGCGATCCTGTCTGGCTATACCCTGGTGCATCAGTATTGCCACATCGGCGCCCACGCCTTTTCCGGCATGGGCACGGCCATTGGCAAGGATGTGCCGGCATTCGTCACGGTGTTCGGCAGCCCGGCCGAAGCGCGCAGCATGAACTTCGAAGGCATGCGCCGTCGTGGTTTCAGCGATGACGTGATCCAGAACCTGCGACGCGCCTACAAGATCGTTTACCGTCAGGGCTTGACGGTGGAGGACGCAGTCAAGGAACTGGATGAGTTGGCGGCTCTGAATCCTGAAGTCGAGTTGTTCCGTCAGTCGATCCTCAGTTCCGCCCGCGGCATCACGCGCTGACATGGCCTCACTTTGCGTAGCGCTGGTCGCCGGTGAGGCCAGCGGCGACATCCTAGGCTCGGGTCTGATGCGTGCGCTCAAGGCACGTCACCCCGACGTCCGGTTCATTGGCGTCGGTGGTCCTCTGATGGAGGCCGAAGGGCTGCAGTCTTACTTCCCCATGGAGCGACTGTCGGTGATGGGTCTGGTCGAGGTGCTGGGACGTTTGCGCGAACTGCTCAAGCGCCGCAAGGACCTGATCCAGACGCTGATCGGCGAGAAGCCCGACGTGTTCATCGGCATCGACGCACCGGACTTCACCCTCACCATCGAATTGAAGCTGCGTCAGGCCGGGATCAAGACCGTGCATTACGTCAGTCCCTCCGTCTGGGCTTGGCGGCAGAAGCGGGTGTTCAAGATCCGCGAAGGCTGCGACCTGATGCTCACCCTGCTGCCCTTCGAGGCGAAGTTCTACGAAGAGCAAGGCGTGCCTGTACGCTTCGTGGGTCATCCGCTGGCCGACACTATTCCCCTGCAAGCCGATCGCAGTGCTGCGCGCGCGTCTCTGGGGTTTGGCGATGGACCGCTGGTGGCACTGATGCCGGGCAGTCGCGGTGGTGAGGTCGGACGCTTGGGTGAGGTGTTCCTGGACACGGCCAAGCGCTTGCAGCAATTGATTCCTGGAGTGCACTTCGTCTCTCCCTGTGCCAACCCGGCACGCCGTGCGCAGCTCGAGCAGATGCTGCAAGGCCGCGATCTGCCACTGACGCTGCTCGACGGTCAGTCTCACCTGGCGCTGGCGGCGTGTGATGCGGTGCTGATCGCTTCCGGCACGGCCACCCTTGAAGCCTTGTTGTACAAGCGTCCGATGGTGGTGGCCTATCGCTTGGCACCGTTGACGTTCTGGATTCTCAAGCGAATGGTTCGCAGCCCCTACGTGTCCTTGCCCAACCTGCTCGCCCAGCGCCTGTTGGTGCCTGAGTTGTTGCAGGACGCCGCCACGCCTGAGGCCCTTGCCACGACCTTGGCACCGCTGGTGCGCGAGGGTGGCGAGCAGACCGACAGTTTCGACCGGATCCACCGCACCTTACGCCGCGACGCCTCCAACCAGGCTGCCGAGGCCGTGCTGGCCTTGCTCGGGAAGCACTGATATGCAGATGGGACTGGATTTCAAGCTGGTCGAGGAACTCGTTGCCGGTGTCGACGAAGTGGGTCGGGGTCCGCTGTGCGGTGACGTGGTCACTGCCGCGGTGATCCTCGATCCGAATCGGCCGATTCTCGGCTTGAACGACTCCAAGAAACTGACCGAAGCACGCCGCGAGGCGCTGTTCGAGGAAATCTGCGAAAAGGCGCTGGCCTTCTGTATCGCTCGCGCCAGTGTCGAAGAAATCGATCGACTGAACATCCTGCATGCCACGATGCTGGCCATGCAGCGTGCCGTCGAAGGACTGAGCATTCAGCCGAAACTGGCGTTGATCGACGGCAACCGCTGTCCGCAGCTGGCCGTGCCTGCCTCGCCGGTGGTCAAGGGCGATTCGCAAGTGCCGGGCATCGCCGCCGCGTCGATCCTGGCCAAGGTTACCCGTGATCGCGAAATGAGCGCGTTCGAGCTGATCTATCCGGGATACGGCATCGGCGGACACAAGGGTTACCCAACGCCAGTACATCTCGAAGCCTTGGCGCGGCTGGGCCCGACGCCGATTCATCGGCGTTCCTTCGCGCCGGTTCGTGCCGCCTATGAGGCGCGGGTCGGGCGCATCTCTTCGTTGATCTAACCGCTCCCGCCGCGCGAGCAGCGGTCGCAATCCTTGCGGCCAATTACGCTACAATCGCGCCTTTGTCGTTCATCGCTGTCACAGGATCCTCCATGCCGGTCTCCTTCGTTCACCTTCGCGTGCATTCCGAATTCTCCCTGGTCGATGGCCTGGTGCGGATCAAGCCGCTGGCCAAGGCCCTGGCCGGAATGAACATGCCGGCGGTGGCGATCACCGATCAAAGCAACATGTGCTCGTTGGTCAAGTTCTACAAGTCTGCCATGGGGGCTGGCATCAAGCCGATCTGTGGTGCCGACCTGTGGCTGGCCGGCGCCGAGCCGGAAGCGCCGCTGTCGCGCATCTGCTTCCTGGCCATGAGCCCGGAAGGCTATCGCAACCTCACCGAGCTGATTTCTCGTGGATGGACCGATGGTCAGCGCAACGGTCTGGTCATCATCCAGCGCGAGTGGATCGTCCCGGCCAGCGAAGGGCTGATCGGTTTGTCCGCCGCGCGTGAAGGCGACATCGGCATGGCGCTGTTGGCCGGCCGTCAGGATGAGGCCGAGGCGTTGCTGCGCGACTGGATGCAGATGCTGCCCGAGCGCTTCTATGTCGAGGTGCAGCGCACCAATCGCGCGCGTGACGAAGAATATGTCCACGCCGCCGTGGCCCTGGCAGACAAGCTCGGCGCGCCGCTGGTGGCAACCAACGATGTGCGCTTCATCAAGCAGTCCGACTTCGACGCCCATGAAACCCGTGTCTGCATCGGCGAAGGCTGGACCCTGGACGATCCGCGCCGTCCACGCCTGTACAGCGATCAGCAATACCTCAAGTCGGCCGAGGAAATGGCCGAGCTGTTCAGCGACTTGCCAGACGCGATCGCCAACACCGTGGAGATCGCCAAGCGCTGCAACATCACCGTGCAGTTGGGCAAATACTTCCTGCCCGATTTTCCGACGCCCAATGGCATGGGTATCGACGACTACCTGCGCCACGTGTCCCACGAAGGCCTGGAAGAGCGTCTGGCGGTACTCTGGCCGAAGGAAACCACGCCTGACTACGATGAGAAGCGCCAGGTCTACCTGGACCGGCTGAAGTTCGAGCTGGACATCATCATCCAGATGGGTTTCCCGGGTTACTTCCTCATCGTCATGGACTTCATCAAGTGGGCCAAGAACAACGGCGTCCCGGTGGGGCCTGGCCGTGGTTCGGGTGCCGGCTCGCTGGTGGCCTATGTCCTGAAGATCACCGACCTCGACCCGCTGGCCTATGACCTGCTGTTCGAACGTTTCCTCAACCCTGAACGTGTTTCCATGCCCGACTTCGACGTCGACTTCTGTATGGACGGCCGCGACCGGGTGATCGACTACGTGGCCGAAGCCTATGGGCGCAATGCGGTCAGCCAGATCATCACCTTCGGCACCATGGCTGCCAAGGCGGTGGTGCGTGACGTAGCGCGGGTGCAGGGCAAGTCCTATGGCCTGGCCGATCGCCTGTCGAAGATGATTCCGTTCGAAGTGGGCATGACCTTGGAGAAGGCGTACGAGCAGGAAGAAATCCTGCGCGACTTTCTCAAGGGCGATGAGGACGCCCGAGAAATCTGGGACATGGCGCTCAAGCTCGAAGGGGTCACCCGCGGCACCGGCAAGCACGCCGGGGGTGTGGTGATCGCGCCGACCAAGCTCACCGACTTCTCGCCGATCGCCTGTGATGAAGAAGGCGGCGGCCTGATTACCCAGTTCGACAAGGATGACGTCGAGGCCGCCGGCCTGGTGAAGTTCGACTTCCTCGGCCTGCGTACCCTGACCATCATCAAATGGGCGATGGAGATCATCAACCGCGAGCAGGCCAAGAAGGACCTGCCCGAGGTCAACATCGACTTCATCCCGCTCGATGACCGCAAGACCTACGAGCTGTTACAAAAGGCTGAAACCACGGCCGTATTCCAGCTCGAATCGCGCGGCATGAAGGAGCTGATCAAGAAGCTCAAGCCCGACTGCCTGGAAGACTTGATCGCACTGGTGGCGCTGTTCCGCCCTGGCCCGCTGCAATCGGGCATGGTCGACGACTTCATCAACCGCAAGCACGGTCGCGCCGAGCTGGCTTATCCGCACCCTGACTATCAGTACGACGGTCTGCAACCGGTGCTGGCGCCGACCTACGGCATCATCCTGTATCAAGAGCAGGTGATGCAGATTGCACAGGTGATGGCCGGCTACACCCTGGGGGGCGCCGACATGTTGCGTCGGGCCATGGGCAAGAAGAAGCCCGAGGAGATGGCCAAGCAGCGTGGCGGCTTCATCGAAGGCTGTGCCAATAACGGCATCGATGCGGACCTCGCAGGAAACATTTTTGACCTGGTAGAGAAGTTCGCCGGCTACGGTTTCAACAAGTCTCACTCCGCTGCCTATGGCCTGGTTTCTTACCAGACCGCCTGGCTCAAGACCCACTACCCGGCGCCGTTCATGGCGGCGGTGCTGTCGGCGGATATGCACAACACCGACAAGGTGGTGGTGCTGGTCGAGGAAGTACGCAGCATGAAGCTGCGCCTCGACGCCCCGGACGTGAATTTTTCCGACTTCAAGTTCACCGTTAACGAGGACGGGCGCATCGTCTATGGCCTGGGTGCGATCAAAGGCGTGGGCGAGGGACCGGTGGAAGCCATCGTCGAGGCGCGCGCCGAGGGCGGGCCGTTCAAGGACTTGTTCGATTTCTGCGCCCGCGTCGACCTCAAGCGCATCAACAAGCGCACCCTCGACGCCTTGATCCGCAGCGGTGCGCTCGACCGTCTCGGTCCGCACTTCCATGACGAGATCAAGGCCTACCACGCCAACATCGACCGCAACCGCGCCGTGTTGCTCTCGGCGCTCGAAGAGGCGATCAAGGCGGCCGAGCAGACTGCACGCACCGCCGACAGCGGTCACATCGACCTGTTTGGCGGGCTGTTCGTCGAAGAGGACTCCGACGTTTATGGCAACCACCACAGGGTGCGCGACCTGACGCTCAAGGAGCGCCTGAAAGGCGAAAAGGACACCCTTGGGCTTTACCTCACCGGTCACCCGATCGATGAATACGAAGCCGAGATCCGCCGCTTCGCCCGCCAGCGCATCGTCGATCTCAAGCCGTCGCGCGAGACTCAGACCATAGCAGGGATGATCATTGCCCTGCGGGTCATGAAGAACAAAAAAGGCGACAAGATGGGCTTCGTCACCCTCGACGACCGCTCCGGGCGCATCGAAGCCTCGCTGTTCGCCGACGCCTTCATGGCCGCCCAGGCGCTGCTGCAAAACGACGCAATGGTGGTGGTCGAGGGCGAGGTCAGCAACGATGACTTCTCCGGTGGCCTGCGGCTGCGGGTCAAGCAGGTGATGACGCTCGAAGACGCGCGCACCAAGCTGGCCGAGAGCCTGCGCCTGAAAATTGCCCATGAGGCGCTCAAGGGCGATCGCCTGACGTGGCTGGGTGAGCTGATCACGCGTCATCGCGGTGGCTGCCCGATCACCCTCGAGTACACCGGCAGCGACGCCAAGGCCATGCTGCAGTTTGGCGACGAATGGTCGATCGATCCCGCTGATGGCTTGATTCAGACACTGCGTGACCAGTTCGGGCGTGAGAACGTCTTCCTGCAATACCGTTGAAACGACGCATTTTAATCTCGACCTCAAGGCGCCACATCCCGTAAGGTATGGCGCCAAAACGGATCAACCGGCCGGCCGCCTGGCCGTAGACCCAAGACGGATGCCTATGAACCCGAATTTTCTCGATTTCGAACAGCCGATTGCCGACCTGCAAGCCAAGATCGAAGGCCTGCGCCTGGTTGGCAACGACAACTCGCTGAACATCAGCGATGAAATTGCCCGTCTGCAAGACAAGAGCAGCACCCTGACCGAAAGTATCTTCGGCAACCTGACCAGCTGGCAGATCGCGCGCCTGGCGCGTCACCCGCGTCGTCCTTACACCCTCGACTACATCGAGCACATCTTCACCGAGTTCGAGGAATTGCACGGCGACCGTCATTTCTCCGACGACGCTGCCATCGTTGGCGGCACCGCGCGCCTGGACGGCAAACCGGTGATGGTCATCGGTCACCAGAAAGGTCGTGAGGTGCGGGAAAAGGTGCGGCGCAACTTCGGCATGCCGCGTCCGGAGGGCTACCGCAAGGCGTGCCGTCTGATGGAGATGGCCGAACGCTTCAAGATGCCGATCCTGACCTTCATCGACACCCCGGGCGCTTATCCCGGCATCGACGCCGAAGAGCGCAACCAGAGCGAAGCGATTGCCTGGAACCTGCGGGTCATGGCGCGTCTGAAAACGCCGATCATCGCCACCGTGATCGGTGAGGGTGGTTCGGGCGGCGCGCTGGCCATCGGCGTGTGCGACCAACTCAACATGCTGCAGTACTCCACCTACTCGGTCATTTCGCCGGAAGGCTGTGCCTCGATCCTGTGGAAGACCGCCGACAAAGCCGCAGACGCTGCTGAAGCCATGGGCATCACCGCAGAGCGCCTGAAGAGCCTGAACATCGTCGACAAAGTGATCGGCGAACCGCTGGGCGGCGCCCACCGTGACCCGGCTGCCATGGCTGCCAGCATCCGTGCCGACCTGCTCGAGCAATTGGGCATGCTGGGCAAGCTTGACCAGGACGCCCTGCTCAAGCGCCGCTACGACCGCCTGATGAGCTACGGTCTCTGATAGGATCCCGGGGGCGCCATGCGCCCCTTGTGAGGCTGTGATGCTCGACCTCACCCCCTGGCTCAGCGCCCCCACCTGGTTCGTCGCCTTCTCTGGCGGACTCGACTCGACCGTTCTGCTTCATCGCCTGGCGGCTCACTGTCGTCGTCATCCTGCGCCGCCCTTGCGCGCCCTCCATATTCACCATGGTCTGCAGACTGCCGCCAATGCCTGGCCCGAGCACTGTCGCGCTGTGTGCGATGCCCTGGGCGTCGAATTGGAGGTCATCCCAGTGGTGGTCGCAGCGGGTGCCAGCCTGGAGCAGGCTGCACGCGACGCGCGCTACGCCGCGTTGGCCAGTCGCCTTGGCCCGGGCGATGTCCTGTTCACTGGCCAGCACCTCGACGATCAGGCCGAGACCCTGCTGTTCAGGCTCCTGCGTGGGGCGGGGTTGCGTGGAATGACGGCCATGCCGTCGTCGCGGACGTTGGGGCAGGGGAGGTTGGTCAGGCCGCTGCTGGCCGACTCACGCGAGCACTTGCAGCGTTACGCCGAGGCGCAGGGGTTGAGCTGGATCGACGACCCCTCGAATCAGGATGCCGGATTTTCGCGCAACTACCTGCGGGCTCAGGTGATGCCGCAACTGCGCCAGCGTTGGCCGCAAGCCAGTCAGCAGATGGCCCGCAGTGCCGAGCACCTGGGCGAGGCGCTGGGGCTGCTCGATGAACTGGCTGCCGAGGATTTGCGTTCGGCCGAGCAGGGCGCGCCCTTCGCTTGGCTGGGGCTCGCGTCTCTGGATCTGGGCGCCGTGCGTGCGTTGTCGCCGGCGCGTCAGCGCAATGCGTTGCAGTACTGGCTCAGTCGCCGTACCCGGCTGCCTGACGCCAGGCACTGGGCCGGTTGGAACGCGCTGCGCGACGCTGCGCCTGATGCCCAGCCGATCTGGCGCCTGACCGATGGCGAGTTGCAGCGCAGCCACGGGCGGCTCTGGTGGCTGGCCGATGATTGGCGTCAGTGGAAGTCAGGCCAATGGTATTGGCCTGATCCCGATCAGCCGTTGATCCTGCCTGGCAATGGCGTGGTTTGGCTGCAGGGGGCAAAACCGCTCGAAGGGCTGCGCATTGCCTATCGCCAGGGCGGCGAGCGGCTGAATGTGCCCGGGCGCGGCGAGCGCGACCTCAAGCGTCTGCTCAATGAGCGCCAGCTTCCGCACTTCGTCCGCCAACGCCTGCCGCTACTCTATCAAGGCCCACGCCTGTTGGCCGTGGCCAACCTGCCAGAGCTTGTGCAGAGCGACTGGCAACTGCAGTGGCAGCCGCCGGGCCGCGTGCAAGGTTTGAGCTGATGCCGACATTCCGGTAGACTACCCTCCCTTCTTGATACAACTTCTGTGGCTTCCTCGAAATCACAGCGGTTGCCGATTACCAAGCAGTTTTTTGCTGGGCTGATTCTTAAAATGACGAGCGAACTCCACACTGGGGATACCCCCGGTCTGTACAGACGCGGCAGTTGTTCGAGATGCACTGTAATTGACGCAGGTGATCGGGGGCTTCGGCCTTCCTTCGCTTTCTCCGGCGGTGCTGACCGCCTTAACGCAGACTTCTAGGGTTTTTCATGACGCGCTACATATTCGTCACGGGCGGTGTTGTTTCTTCATTGGGGAAAGGCATTGCCTCGGCTTCCCTGGCGGCCATCCTGGAAGCGCGGGGGCTCAAGGTCACCATGCTCAAGCTGGACCCGTACATCAACGTCGATCCGGGGACCATGAGCCCGTTCCAGCACGGTGAAGTATTCGTCACCCAGGATGGCGCCGAGACCGACCTCGACCTGGGCCACTACGAGCGGTTCATCCGCACCACCATGACCCAGAACAACAACTTCACCACCGGCCGTATCTACGAGCACGTGCTGCGCAAGGAGCGCCGTGGTGATTACCTGGGCGCCACCATCCAGGTCATTCCGCACATCACCGACGAGATCAAGCGCCGCATCATCAAGGGTGCCGGCGATGCCGACGTGGCCCTGGTGGAAATCGGCGGTACCGTGGGCGACATCGAGTCGCAACCGTTCCTCGAAGCGATTCGCCAGTTGCGCGTCGAAGTGGGCTCCAAGCGCGCCATGCTGATGCACCTGACCCTGGTGCCATACATCGCCACGGCCGGCGAGACCAAGACCAAGCCGACCCAGCACTCGGTGAAGGAACTGCGCTCCATTGGCCTGCAGCCTGACGTCCTTATCTGCCGCTCCGACCATCCGGTCGATGCGTCTTCGCGTCGCAAGATCGCCCTGTTCACCAACGTTGAAGAGCGCGCGGTGATCTCTCTGGAAGACGTCGACACCATCTACAAGATCCCAGGCGTGCTGCATGCCCAGGGGCTGGACGATTTCGTCGTCGAGCGCTTCGGCTTGCAGTGCAACGGTGCCGATCTGTCCGAGTGGGACAAGGTGGTGGATGCCAAGCTCAACCCTGAGCACGAAGTCACCATCGCCATGGTCGGCAAGTACATGGAACTGCTGGATGCTTACAAGTCGCTGATCGAAGCGATGAGCCACGCCGGCATTACCAATCGCACCAAGGTCAACCTGCGCTACATCGATTCCGAAGACATCGAGAACCAGGGCACCCGCCTGCTCGAAGGCGCCGATGCCATTCTGGTACCGGGCGGTTTTGGCCTGCGCGGCGTGGAAGGCAAGATCACTGCGGTGCAGTACGCCCGAGAGAACAAGGTGCCGTACCTGGGTATCTGCCTGGGGATGCAGGTGGCTGTGATCGAGTTCGCCCGTAACGTGATGGGCTGGAAGGATGCCAACTCCACCGAGTTCGATCGCAACAGCGGCCACCCGGTCGTGGGCTTGATCACCGAGTGGGCCGATGCCACCGGTGCAGTCGAAACCCGCAGCGAAGCCTCCGACCTGGGCGGCACCATGCGCCTGGGTGCGCAGGACTGCCAACTGGCGGCCGGCTCCAACGTGCACGATTGCTACGGTAAGGACGTGATCACCGAGCGTCACCGCCACCGCTACGAAGTGAACAACAACCTGCTGCCGCAATTGGTTGATGCGGGTCTGGTGGTTTCCGGTCGTTCCGAAGATGGCGCACTGGTCGAAGTGGTCGAGTCCAAGGATCACCCATGGTTCGTCGCCTGTCAGTTCCACCCGGAGTTCACCTCGACCCCGCGCGACGGCCACCCGCTGTTCAGTGGTTTCGTCAAGGCTGCCCTGAAGCAGAAGAACAAGGCCTGATCCATGACCCAGAAGATCATTCGCGTCGGCAACATCGAGATCGCCAACGACAAGCCGTTCGTCCTGTTCGGCGGCATGAACGTTCTGGAGTCCCGTGACCTGGCTCTGAAGGTCTGCGAAGCATATGTACGGGTGACCGAGAAACTCGGTATCCCTTATGTGTTCAAGGCCAGCTTCGACAAGGCCAACCGATCCTCGGTCACGTCCTATCGAGGCCCGGGCATGGAAGAAGGGCTGAAGATCTTCGAAGAGATCAAGCGCACCTTCGGCGTGCCGGTGATCACCGATGTGCACGAGCCCTACCAGTGCGAACCGGTAGCCAAGGTCTGCGACATCATTCAGTTGCCGGCGTTTCTCTCGCGCCAGACCGACCTGGTGGTGGCCATGGCCAAGACCGGCGCGGTGATCAACATCAAGAAGGCGCAGTTCCTGGCGCCGCACGAGATGAAGCACATCCTCGCCAAGTGCGTGGAGGCCGGCAACGATCAGCTCATTCTGTGCGAGCGTGGTTCGAGCTTCGGCTACAACAACCTGGTGGTCGACATGCTCGGCTTCGGCATCATGAAGCAGTTCGAGTACCCGGTGTTCTTCGACGTCACCCATTCGCTGCAGACCCCGGGCGGTCGCGCCGACTCGGCCGGTGGCCGTCGTGCCCAGGTCACCGACCTGGCCAAGGCGGGCATGAGCCAGGGCCTGGCCGGACTGTTCCTCGAGGCGCACCCGGATCCTGACAACGCCAAGTGCGATGGTCCTTGCGCGCTTCGTCTGGACAAACTGGAGCCGTTCCTGGCGCAGCTCAAGCAACTGGACGACCTGGTGAAGAGTTTTCCGACGGTAGAAACCGCGTAAAACCCATTTCTCGGGTAAAGTACCGCCCGTTCCGCCTCCGACCTGCCGGTCGGAGGCGTCCTTGGCCCGGCCTGCCGATCGCATGTCCGCCTGGCGCAAGGCAAGAATTCCTCAAGCTGCGTTGTTTTCGTCAATTCTGGAGTGCTTACAACAATGGCAAAGATCGTCGACATCAAAGGTCGTGAAGTTCTCGACTCGCGTGGCAACCCCACCGTGGAAGCCGATGTACTGCTCGACAACGGCATCATCGGCAGCGCCTGTGCGCCGTCCGGTGCTTCCACCGGCTCGCGCGAAGCGCTCGAGCTGCGTGATGGCGACAAGAGCCGTTACCTGGGCAAAGGCGTGCTCAAAGCCGTCGGCAACATCAACGGTCCGATCCGTGATCTGTTGCTGGGCAAGGACCCTTGCGACCAGAAAGCACTCGACCGTGCGATGATCGAACTCGACGGCACCGAGAACAAAGCAAAACTCGGCGCCAATGCCATCCTCGCCGTGTCGCTGGCGGCTGCCAAGGCTGCTGCACAGGACCAGGACCTGCCGCTGTACGCGCACATCGCCAACCTCAATGGCACCCCAGGTCAGTACTCCATGCCGGTGCCGATGATGAACATCATCAATGGCGGCGAGCACGCCGACAACAACGTCGACATTCAGGAGTTCATGGTCCAGCCGGTCGGCGCCAAGACCTTCTCCGACGGTCTGCGCATGGGTACCGAGATCTTTCACCACCTCAAAGCCGTGCTCAAGGCCCGTGGTCTGAGCACCGCCGTGGGTGACGAAGGTGGCTTCGCCCCGAACCTGGCCTCGAACGAAGATGCATTGGCCGCCATCGCCGAAGCAGTCGAGAAAGCGGGCTACACCCTCGGCACCGATGTGACCCTGGCCCTGGACTGCGCCGCTTCCGAGTTCTACGAAGACGGCAAGTACAACCTGTCTGGTGAAGGCAAGTCGTTCGACGCCGAAGGCTTCGCCGACTACCTCAAAGGTCTCACCGAGCGCTTCCCGATCATCTCGATCGAAGACGGCCTGGACGAGTCCGATTGGGCGGGCTGGAAAATTCTCACCGACAAGATCGGCGCCAAGGTGCAACTGGTCGGCGACGACCTGTTCGTGACCAACACCAAGATCCTCAAGGAAGGCATCGAGAAAGGCATCGGTAACTCGATCCTGATCAAGTTCAACCAGATCGGCTCGCTGACCGAAACCCTGGAAGCCATCCAGATGGCCAAGGCGGCTGGGTACACTGCGGTCATTTCGCACCGTTCCGGTGAGACCGAAGACTCCACCATCGCCGACCTGGCTGTGGGCACTGCTGCTGGCCAGATCAAGACCGGCTCGCTGTGCCGGTCCGACCGCGTCTCGAAGTACAACCAGCTGCTGCGTATCGAGGAACAATTGGGTGCCAAGGCCGTCTACCGTGGCCGCGCCGAGTTTCGCGGCTGAGCGAGAGATGGTAAAAAGGCAGCAGCCGTGGCTGTCTGAACGCTCTTACTGAGCTTTCAGCGCTTTCAGACTGGTTTCTGTCATCGAAGCCTGGCCTCGGCCAGGCTTCGTGCTATCGGAAGCTCGCTGCGGCCTGCGGCGGCCTTTTATCCTGGATACCTTCATGCGCAGTCCCTATTGGTTGTTCCTCGTTCTGCTGTTGTTGCTTGCAGGCTTGCAGTATCGCCTGTGGGTAGGCAATGGCAGTCTGGCGCAAGTGGCCGAGTTGCAGCAGCAGATCGCCGACCAGCATGCTGAAAATGAGCGGCTGCTGGAGCGCAATCGCGTGCTCGACGCTGAAGTGCTGGAGTTGAAGAAAGGTATGGAAACCGTGGAAGAACGGGCTCGCCACGAATTGGGAATGGTGAAGGAGGGCGAAACCCTCTACCAGTTGCCACAGAAATGACCCAACAGACGCCAGCCTTCTGGGCCGTGATTCCTGCCGCGGGCGTTGGCGCCCGCATGGCTGCCGACCGTCCCAAGCAGTATCTGCAACTGGGTCGGCAGACACTCCTCGAGCATAGCCTCGACTGTTTTCTCGACCACCCGCTGCTCAAGGGCGTGGTGGTCAGCGTTACCGAAGACGACCCCTTCTGGCCAGGCTTGCCCTGCGCCCGCGACCCGCGCATCCGCCGCGCGACAGGCGGGCGCGAGCGTGCCGATTCGGTGCTCAATGCGTTGCTGCTGTTGCATGCGCAAGGCGCTGCCGATGATGACTGGGTGTTGGTACATGATGCGGCCAGGCCGAACTTGGCTCGTAGTGACCTGGACAAACTGCTGTCGGAACTGGCTGAAGATCCTGTCGGCGGACTGCTGGCTGTACCGGCTCGCGACACCCTCAAGCGTGCTGACGCCCAAGGCCGCGTCAGTGCCACGATCGATCGCAGTACCGTGTGGCAAGCCTATACACCGCAAATGTTCAGGCTCGGTCTGCTGCATCGTGCACTGGCCGAGTGTCTGGTCGCGGATGTGGCGGTGACCGACGAAGCGTCCGCCGTCGAGTGGGCCGGGCTGGCTCCACGCCTGGTCGAAGGGCGCAGTGACAATATCAAGGTCACTCGCCCGGAGGATCTGGAATGGTTGCGCCAGCGCTGGGCTGGTCGGCGCTGAGGCGCCTGCGCTCCAAACGCCGTGCGTCAGTCTTGTCGATACTCCGGTAATCCCGCCAACGCCTCTTTCAAGTAATCCACCAATCGTCGAACCTTCGGCGAGAGATGCCGCTGCTGCGGGTACAGCGCCCACACGGCAGTATTGGGTGGCTGGTGCGCCTGCAACAGTGACACCAGCGCGCCGCTGTGCAGATGTTCGAGCACATAATAGTCCGGCAGTTGGCACAGCCCCATGCCCTGTAGCGCAGCGTCCAGCACTGCCTGACCGCTGTTGCAGCGCCAGTTGCCTTGCACGCGCTGGCTGATTTCTCGTCCATCCTGCTGCAGCACCCACAGGTCCGAACTGCCGACCAGGCAGTTGTGTCGGGCCAGTTCCGACAGGCTGTGGGGACGGCCATAGCGTTCCAGATAGGCCGGCGAGGCACACAGGTACATGCGCCGCGGTGCCAACCGCGTGGCGATCAGCCTGGAGTCCTGCAGGCGACCCAGGCGGATGGCCAGGTCCATGCCTTCGTGTAGCAGGTCGAGGGTACGGTTGCTCAATTCCACGTCCACCCGCAGCTGTGGGTAGCGCGCCATGAAGCGTGTCACCAGCGGCACGATGAAGCGTTCGCCATAGGCCACGGCGCACGTCATACGCAGCAAGCCCTTGGGTTCGCTGGCCAGATCGCCCATCGCCCGCAGCGCCTCTTCACGTCCGTCCTGCAGGCGCTGACAGTGCTGTAGAAAAGTTTGCCCGGCTTCGCTCAGGGTCACTCGACGCGTGCTGCGATATAGCAGGCGGGTCTGTAGACGCTCTTCCAGTCGGACGATCTGTCGGCTGATATGTGAAGAAGACACACCCAAGCGCTCGGCCGCTGCGGTGAATTGCCCGGCCTCTGCAACGGCTACGAATTCATCGATCCCTTCCCAGCGGCTGCTCATTGATTATCCCTGCATGGCAATAATGTTTTGCTAGTGCTGGGATTATTTATCAAAAGGTGGTGAATTACACTGCCTCTCTCAATAGAACCCTGCTGGAGAGCCTGATGATCAAGTCCCGCGCTGCCGTTGCCTTCGAAGCGAAGAAACCCCTGGAAATCGTCGAAGTCGACGTGGCCATGCCCAAGGCGGGCGAAGTGCTGCTGCGCGTGGTGGCCAGTGGCGTTTGCCACACCGACGCCTATACCCTCTCCGGCGCGGATCCGGAAGGTATTTTCCCCTCGATCCTTGGCCACGAAGGCGGCGCCATCGTCGAGGCGGTAGGTGAGGGCGTCACTTCGGTTGCCGTGGGCGATCATGTCATTCCGCTGTACACGCCTGAGTGCGGCAAATGCAAATTCTGTCTCTCCGGCAAGACCAACTTGTGTCAGGCCATCCGTGCCACGCAAGGCAAGGGCCTGATGCCGGACGGCACCACTCGCTTCAGCTACAAAGGCCAGCAACTGTTCCACTACATGGGCACCTCGACCTTCTCCGAGTACACCGTGCTGCCGGAGATTTCGGTGGCCAAGATCCAGAAGGAGGCTCCGCTGGAGAAGGTCTGCCTGCTGGGCTGCGGCGTAACCACGGGTATCGGCGCGGTACTGAACACCGCCAAGGTCAAACCGGGTGATACCGTGGCCGTCTTCGGTCTGGGCGGCATTGGTCTGTCGGCAATCATCGGTGCGGTGAAGGCCAAGGCCTCGCGCATCATCGCGATCGACATCAACCCGGCCAAGTTCGAGATCGCTCGCCAGTTGGGCGCCACCGATTGCATCAACCCCAAGGAATACGATCGTCCGATCCAGGAAGTGATCGTCGATCTCACCGATGGTGGTGTGGACTTCTCCTTCGAGTGCATCGGCAATGTCCAGTTGATGCGTGCGGCGCTGGAATGCTGCCACAAAGGGTGGGGCGAGTCGGTGATCATCGGTGTCGCTGGCGCTGGCCAGGAAATCGCCACCCGGCCATTCCAGTTGGTCACCGGGCGCGTCTGGCGCGGCTCGGCGTTCGGCGGCGTGCGCGGCCGCAGCGAGCTGCCGAGCTACGTGGAAATGTCCGAAAAGGGCGAAATTCCGCTGGACACCTTCATCACCCACACCATGGGTCTGGAAGACATCAACAAAGCCTTCGACCTGATGCATGAAGGCAAGAGCATTCGCAGCGTGATCCACTTCTGAGGTCAGCCATGAGCCTGGATAACATCTCCTGTCAAAAAAGCTTCGGCGGCTGGCACAAGCGCTATCGGCACACGTCCAAAGTGCTGGGCTGCGACATGGTATTCGCCGTCTATCTGCCTCCTCAGGCTGAGCTGGGCGGGAAACTGCCGGTGCTGTACTGGCTCAGTGGCCTGACCTGCACCGACGAGAACTTCATGCAGAAGGCCGGCGCCCAGCGCCTGGCCGCCGAGCTGGGGTTGATCATCGTCGCGCCGGATACCAGCCCGCGTGGCGAGCAGGTGCCGGGCGACCCTGATGGGGGCTGGGACTTCGGCCTCGGTGCCGGTTTCTACCTCAATGCCACCCAGCAGCCATGGGCTCAGCATTACCGGATGCACGACTACGTGGTGCATGAGTTGCCGGCCTTGATCGAGGCGCATTTCCCGGCCTCCGAGCAGCGCAGCATCAGTGGTCATTCCATGGGCGGGCACGGCGCGTTGGTGTGCGCGCTGCGCAATCCGGGGCGCTATCGCTCGATTTCGGCGTTCTCGCCGATCAGTAATCCCATGGACTGCCCCTGGGGCGAGAAGGCCTTCTCCCGCTACCTGGGCGAAGACCGCTCGCGCTGGCGCGAGTGGGACGCCAGCGTCTTGCTGGCAGAGTCGAGCGACTGCCCGCCGCTGCTGGTCGATCAGGGCGATCGTGACGATTTCCTCGACAAACAGCTCAAGCCCCAGGCGCTCGAGCAGGCCGCTCGCAAGGCCGGGCATGCCCTGACCCTGCGCCTGCAACCGGGCTATGACCACAGCTACTACTTCATCGCCAGCCTCATCGATGACCACCTGCGCCATCACGCCCGTGCCTTGCACGGTTGAAAAACAGCGGCAAGCGGCAAGCGGCAAGCTGCAAGCTGCAAGAGAGAAGCAGCCCGCGCTAGGCTTGGCTTCTTCTTGTAGCTTGTAGCTTGTAGCTTGCAGCTTGCAGCTTGCAGCTTGCAGCTTGTAGCTTGTAGCTTGCAGCGTGCCGTTTCCGAGCAGCCTGCGGCTGCAAATACAGGTAGAATCCCGCCCTGACTCAATCAGGGCGTTTTTCTATGCGTATTGGCCACGGCTACGATGTGCACCGTTTTGCCGACGGTGATTTCATTACCTTGGGTGGGGTGCGTATTGCCCATAAATACGGCCTGCTGGCCCATTCCGATGGCGACGTGCTGCTGCATGCCCTGAGCGATGCCTTGCTCGGCGCGGCCGCGTTGGGCGACATTGGCAAACACTTTCCCGACACCGACCCGCAATTCAAAGGGGCGGACAGCCGCGTGCTGTTGCGTCACGTCCTCGCCGTCGTGCAGGCCAAGGGCTGGAAGGTCGGTAACGTCGACGCCACCATCGTCGCCCAGGCGCCGAAGATGGCGCCGCACATCGAAACCATGCGCCAGTTGATCGCCGAAGACCTGCAGGTCGAACTCGACCAGGTCAACGTCAAGGCCACCACCACCGAGAAGCTGGGCTTCACCGGGCGGGAGGAGGGGATCGCCGTGCATGCGGTCGCCCTGCTGCTGGCCTCATGACCGAATTGGAACTGCTGGGCCCGCGCGCCAGCGGCGAGGCCCTGGGCTGCGCGGTGCTCAAGGCGACCGCCGAAGACTTTCAAGTCGACGAAGTCTTGGACATTCCCCTGTCTGGCCAGGGCGAGCACCTGTGGCTGTGGGTGGAAAAGCGTGAGCTCAATACCGAGGAGGCGGCTCGCCGCCTGGCTCGTGCCGCAGGCGTGCCGTTGCGTGCCATCAGCTATGCCGGGCTGAAAGACCGCCAGGCATTGACCCGCCAGTGGTTCAGTCTTCACCTGCCGGGCAAGGCCGACCCGGACCTGTCCCGGGCCGAGGATGAGAGCCTGCGGGTGCTCGAGCGGGTTCGCCATCAGCGCAAGCTGCAGCGTGGTGCGCATTCGGCCAATGGTTTCAGGTTGCGGCTCACGGCGCTCAATGCCGATCATTCGGCGCTGGATGCGCGTCTGGAACGGATCAAGACGCACGGCGTGCCGAATTATTTCGGTAGCCAGCGCTTTGGTCATGCCGGTGGCAATGTCCACGACGCCCTGAGCTGGGCCGCTCGCGAAGCGTTGCCGGAACAGCGCAACGTGCGTTCGCGGTTGCTCTCCACGGCGCGCAGTTATCTGTTCAATCAGGTGCTGGCTGCGCGAGTGACCGAGGGGACCTGGAACCTCGCTCAGGTCGGGGACCTGCTGGCATTCACCGATAGCCGTAGTTTCTTTCCGGCGAGCGAAGCGGAATGTTCTGATCCAAGGCTGGCCATTCTGGATCTGCATCCCACTGGACCGATGTGGGGCGCAGGGCTGCCGCCGACCCGCGACGCCGTGGCGGCGCTGGAAAGCGCCGTCGGTGCACGGCAACCGGCGCTGTGTCAGTGGCTGGGCAAGGCGGGACTGGATCACGAACGGCGCATACTGCGGCTCCCTATTGCGCGCCTGACGTGGCATTATCCCGAGCCTGATATCCTGCAACTGGAATTCGTCCTTCCGGCCGGATGCTTCGCCACCGTCGTGGTGCGCGAGCTTGTGGATCTGGTGCCGGCAGGGCAGACGGACAGCCCATGCGTATTCTGATTTCCAACGACGACGGTGTCACCGCTCCCGGCCTCGCTGCGCTCTACGATGCGCTCAAGGATCATGCCGAATGCACGGTGATCGCCCCGGACCAAGACAAGAGCGGTGCTGGCAGTTCGCTGACGCTCGACCGCCCGCTGCACCCCACGCGACTGGGCAACGGCTTCATCAGCCTCAACGGCACGCCGACCGATTGCGTTCACTTGGGGATCAATGGCCTGTTGCCAGAAACCCCCGACATGGTGGTGTCCGGCATTAATCTGGGCGCGAACCTGGGGGACGACGTGCTGTATTCCGGTACGCTCGGCGCTGCGCTGGAGGGACGCTTTCTCGGCGGTACGTCGCTGGCGTTCTCCCTGTTGTCGCGCCAGCCAGACAACTTGCCGACGGCGGCCCATGTGGCTCGACGGGTCGTGGCGGCGCAGTCGCGTCTGCAACTGCCGCCACGCACCGTGCTCAACGTCAACATTCCCAATCTGCCGCTTGAGCATATCCGTGGTGTGCGCCTGACCCGCCTGGGTCATCGTGCGCGTGCGGCAGTCCCGACCCAGGTGATCAACCCACGGGGCAAGGAGGGTTATTGGATCGCAGCGGTCGGTGACGCCGAGGATGGTGGTCCGGGCACCGATTTCCATGCTGTGATGCAGGGCTACGTCTCGATTACCCCGTTGCAGTTGGATCGAACCTTCAAGGAGGTTTTCGAAGGCCTGGAGAGCTGGCTGGAGGGCTTGCTCTGATGCGCGATCAGGACGATCTGCAACGCCGCGGCGGTATCGGCATGACCTCGCAGCGTACCCGCGAGCGGCTGATTCAGCGCCTGTACGAGGAGGGCGTGTCCAACACGCAAGTGCTCGAGACCATCCGCCGCACACCGCGCCATCTGTTCGTCGACGAAGCCCTGGCGCACCGGGCCTACGAAGACACCGCGCTGCCTATCGGCCATAACCAGACGATCTCTCAGCCATTCATGGTTGCGCATATGAGCGAATTGCTGCTCGAGGCCGGCCCGCTGGACAAGGTGCTGGAGATTGGCACCGGTTCGGGCTATCAGACCGCCATTCTGGCGCAGTTGGTGGAGCGGGTGTTTTCGGTCGAGCGCATCAAGGTACTGCAGGATCGCGCCAAGGAGCGACTGGTCGAATTGAACCTGCGCAACGTGGTGTTCCGTTGGGGGGATGGGTGCGAGGGCTGGCCTGCTTTGGCGCCCTATAACGGCATCATCGTCACCGCAGTGGCAGCGGAAGTGCCGCAGGCGCTGCTCGATCAGTTGGCACCGGGTGGCCGTCTGGTGATTCCGGTCGGTCCAGCGGGGGAGGCTCAGCAACTGCTGCTCATCGTGCGTGAGGAGCACGGTTTCTCTCGACGGGCGCTGGGCGCTGTGCGTTTCGTGCCTTTGCTCAATGGTCCGCTGGCCTGAGGGCCAGCGTCGAATCGTCAATATTTGCATCCGTAACGAATTCTTGCGGCGCCTGCCTGTCTATCAGGCGGTATGAGGCAATCCCACTTACAATTGCCGCACGCGTGAGCGCAGCAGCCAATCACGTTGGCCTCGGTTATAATTGCAACAATATTGCATATCGTCTTATCCAGATTTCGGCACCATGAGGGGAGCGCGGGTGGGTCACACAATCATTCGGCAGCGCAAGGATTGGTCGGGTTTCAAGCTACTGGTGATTGCGCTGGCCATGGGAACCCTGCTGGCGGGATGCTCCAGCTCCGGTTCCAGTGGCGCCCGGGTGGTCGATCGCAATAGCGCGGCGCCCAAGCGTCCCACCGTGACGTCCGGCCAGTATGTGGTCAAGCCGGGTGACACCTTGTTCTCCATCGCATTCCGTTATGGCTGGGATTACAAAGAGCTGGCCGCGCGCAACGGTATCGCGCCGCCTTACACCATTCGTCCTGGTCAGCCGATTCGCTTCAGCAGCGGCTCTGGTGGCAGTACCACGGTAGTCACTTCAGGCCCATCGTCGTCGAGCCGTACCACGGTCACTCGGCGTCCTGTCAGCGCATCCTCTTCTCCAGCAACAAATCGTGACAAGTCGGCAACTGCCCCCTCTGTTGCCACTGCGCCGGTCGTGACTCAAGTGCCAGCGGCTGAACGTGCTGTCGGTGGCTGGACCTGGCCGGCCAACGGTGTGTTGATTGGAAAATTTGCTTCAAACGGTAGTTTGAATAAAGGCATTGATATCGCCGGGGATTTGGGACAGCCTGTTTTTGCTGCATCTGACGGTGCTGTGGTTTACGCCGGGAGCGGTTTGAGGGGCTACGGCGAGCTCATCATCATCAAGCACAACGATACCTACGTCAGTGCCTACGGCCATAACCGCAGGCTCGTGGTTCGGGAGGGGCAGCAGGTCAAGGCAGGGCAGACGATCGCGGAAATGGGGTCCACAGGCACTGATCGGGTAAAGCTGCATTTCGAAATTCGCCGCCAGGGCAAACCCGTCGACCCTCTACAATTTCTGCCACGCCGTTGATTGTTGCACCAGCCTGTTCCTGAGGACGTAACGGGGACAGGCTTTAGCGCTACCAGGGAATCAGGTGACGCTAGAGTCTGAGGTTCGAACTCAGCAAAGGACTATAACAATGGCTCTCAGCAAAGAAGCGCCGGAGTTTGACATCGACGATGACCTCCTAGTGATGGAGACAGGCATCGTTTTGGAAACGGATGTGGTGTCAGACGAACCTGTAGTACCTCCGGTTCGGACCAGGGCCAAGTCCGGCCCATCGCTCAAACAGCACAAGTACATCGATTACAGCCGTGCGCTCGACGCTACGCAGCTGTACCTCAACGAAATCGGTTTTTCACCGCTGCTCTCTCCTGAAGAAGAGGTGCATTTCGCGCGTCTTTCCCAGAAGGGTGATCCTGCAGGTCGCAAGCGCATGATCGAGAGCAATCTGCGTTTGGTGGTGAAGATCGCTCGGCGTTACGTCAATCGTGGCCTTTCGCTTTTGGATCTCATCGAAGAGGGTAATCTGGGCCTTATCCGCGCGGTCGAGAAGTTCGACCCCGAGCGTGGGTTCCGCTTCTCCACGTACGCCACGTGGTGGATTCGCCAAACCATCGAGCGGGCGATCATGAACCAGACCCGCACCATTCGTCTTCCAATCCACGTGGTCAAAGAGCTCAACGTATATCTTCGGGCGGCGCGCGAACTTACTCAGAAGCTCGATCACGAGCCATCCCCAGAGGAAATCGCCGGGTTGTTGGAAAAGCCGGTGGCCGAGGTCAAGCGCATGCTGGGCCTCAACGAACGGGTCTCCTCTGTGGACGTGTCACTGGGTCCTGATTCGGACAAAACCCTGCTCGATACGCTCACCGATGACCGCCCCACCGATCCTTGCGAACTGCTGCAAGATGATGACCTCTCCCAGAGCATCGACCAATGGCTGGGCGAACTCACCGACAAACAGCGTGAAGTCGTGATCCGCCGCTTCGGCCTGCGTGGCCACGAGAGCAGTACGCTGGAGGATGTTGGCTTGGAAATTGGTCTGACCCGGGAGCGGGTTCGCCAGATCCAGGTCGAAGGTCTCAAGCGTCTGCGTGAAATTCTTGAGAAGAATGGGCTCTCCAGCGAATCCTTGTTCCAGTAACCGCCTGCAGGCCAGTCGACAATGCCCCGCTGATTCCGGGGCATTTTTGTGCGCGATGGAAATGTTTCATGCTGGTCGCTTTGCAGTTTGGGCTGTAGGAGATCACTTACCAAAGCTGTAAGCCTTCATGCGTAGTGTAAGTAAAGTATTGTCGTTTGCAGCTTGGGTATTTTTATAACTCTATGATTTATAAGTACTTTATAGGTATGTAAATGTGTTGCTGTCGTAGCATCTTGTAAGGTGCGCTGGTTGCTCCCCTCAGGGAAAACAGTAGTATCTGAACTGCGCCGACGGACTGGCGCAGGCTTTCAAGGATGATCGCCAAGGACATCGCAGGATGCGATTCATCAGGATGATGAAAGGGACAAGCAGGGACTACGGAAAAAATGTGGGCGGGTCAAACCGCCCCTTTTTTTGTCTGCGATTCAGCCTCCGATCCGGTGTAATTCCGAATCCGAGACATCAAAAAAGGCCCTGGCGGGCCTTTTTTCGTTCTGCAACGCTGAGTGGATCAACGTTCCAGATCAGCGATCTTGCCCGTCTTGCCATCCCACTCTTCGGCATCTGGCAGCGGATCCTTACGCTCGGTAATGTTCGGCCAGATTTCGGCCAGCTCGGCGTTGAGCTCGAGGAAGTTCTCCATACCCGATGGCACTTCATCTTCGGAGAAGATCGCCTGGGCCGGGCACTCGGGTTCGCACAGTGCGCAGTCGATGCACTCGTCCGGGTGGATGACCAGGAAATTCGGGCCTTCGTAGAAGCAGTCCACCGGACAGACTTCCACGCAGTCGGTGTACTTGCATTTGATGCAGTTGTCGGTGACGACGAAGGTCATTTCTAATTCTCTCCTCAGGCGACGGCGGCGCACCCTTCCTTTGAGGGCGGCGCGGTTCACGGTGACTGCTGGCCAGGCTAATAACCTGCAGCTCCGGCAAACCGCGGCGGATTCTACCAGCTTGCGCGGATCGCCGTTATAACAGGTTTTTCAGTTGATATAGCATTTCGATAGCTTGACGCGGCGTCATGTCGTCCAGATCCAGCTTGCCCAGCTTCTCGATGGCGGGGTGCGGGAGGCTGGCGAACAGATCGCTCTGATGCGGTACCTGCGGCTCGCTCGTGCTCCGAGTCATCGGCGGTTCGTGGGGCAGGCTCGCGGTTTCCAAGCGACCGAGATGTTCGCGGGCGCGCTGGATGACCGGCGTCGGCACGCCTGCCAACTGCGCCACTGCCAGGCCGTAGCTCTGGCTGGCTGGACCTGGCAGGACATGGTGCAGGAAGACGATGCGCTCGTTGTGCTCAGTGGCATTGAGGTGCACGTTGGCCACCAGCGGCTCACTGTCCGGCAATACGGTGAGCTCGAAGTAATGGGTCGCGAACAGCGTGTAGGCGCGTAATTGCGCCAAGCGCTCGGCGGCAGCCCATGCCAGGGAGAGGCCATCGAAGGTGCTGGTACCGCGGCCCACCTCGTCCATCAGTACCAGGCTGCGCTCGGTCGCGTTATGCAGAATGTTCGCGGTTTCGCTCATCTCCACCATGAAGGTCGAACGACCGCCGGCGAGGTCGTCGCTCGAGCCGATACGGGTGAAGATGCGGTCCACTGGCGACAGCTCGCAGCGCGCGGCTGGGACAAAGCTGCCGATGTGGGCCATCAGCACGATGAGTGCGGTCTGGCGCATGTAGGTGGATTTACCACCCATGTTCGGTCCGGTGATGATCAGCATCCGGGTGCGATCATCCAACCCCAGGTCATTGGCCACGAAGGGCGTGGTCAGCACTTGCTCGACCACCAAGTGGCGACCCTGCTCGATGCGCATGCACGGCTCGTCGACAAAGCGTGGGCAGTTCAAGTCGAGGTTCAGCGCACGCTCGGCGAGGTTGCTCAGCACGTCCAGCTCGGCCAACGCGGCCGCGCTGTCCTGCAGCGGAGCAAGGTGGCTGATCAAGGTTTCAAGCAGCCCGTCGTAGAGCATCTTCTCGCGTGCCAGGGCGCGACTCTTGGCCGACAGAGCTTTGTCCTCGAAGGTCTTGAGTTCAGGCGTGATGAAGCGTTCGGCACCCTTGAGCGTCTGGCGACGGATGTAGTCGGCTGGAGCCTGTTCGGCCTGCTTGGTTGGCAGCTCGATGAAGTAACCGTGTACGCGGTTGTAACCCACCTTCAGGTTGGCAAGGCCGGTGCGGGCTTTCTCGCGGGTTTCAAGGTCGATCAGGAATTGCCCGGCGTTTTCGCTGATGGCCAGCAGTTCGTCGAGCTCGCTGTCATAGCCGGTCTTGAGTACGCCGCCATCACGGATCACTGCGGGAGGATTGTCGATGATCGCCCGTTCGAGCAGGCTCGCCAGCTCGGGGTAGGTGCCGGTGATCGCCGCCAGACGCGCCAGGTGCGGCGCCTCCAGTTCGGCCATGGCGTTCTGCAATTCTGGTAGGGCGCCGAGGGCGTCACGCAGTCGCGCCAGGTCGCGCGGACGCGCATTGCGCAGGCCGATCCGCGCGAGGATGCGCTCGATGTCACCGATTTCCTTGAGCTGCGGTTGCAGCTTTTCGAAACGGTAGCCATCGAGGAAGCAGCGAATCGAGTCCTGGCGCGCCTGTAGCACCTTGAGGTCGCGCAGAGGACGGTTCAGCCAGCGACTGAGCAGGCGACTGGCCATGGCCGTCTGACAGCGGTCGATGACCGACTGCAAGGTGTTGTCGCGGCCGCCAGCCAGGTTGATGTCCAGCTCCAGGTTACGGCGACTGGCGCCGTCGAGGATCACGGTGTCGTCCATGCGCTCATGGCGCAGGCTGCGCAAGTGCGGCAGGCTGGTGCGCTGGGTTTCCTTGGCGTAGGCCAGCAGGCAACCGGCAGCGCCGATGGCCAAGGTCAGTTTGTCGCAGCCGAAGCCTTTCAGGTCCTGGGTCGCGAACTGCTGGCACAGGCTTTTGCGCGCCGAATCGCGATCGAAGTCCCAAGGGGCACGGCGCCGCGCGCCTGGACGCTTCTCCGCCGGCAGGCCTTGCGGCCAATCGTCGGGAATCAGCAGCTCGACCGGATTCAGACGCTCCAGCTCGGCCAGTAAATTCTCCCAGCCTTTGATTTCCTGAACGCCGAAGTTGCCGCTGGTGATGTCCAGCACGGCCAGCCCGAACAGGCGTTCATCGCCCAGAACGGCGGCGATCAGGTTGTCGCGGCGCTCGTCCAGCAAAGCC
Organism: Pseudomonas sp. RAC1; assembly: GCF_030658255.1. Classification (NCBI taxonomy): domain Bacteria; kingdom Pseudomonadati; phylum Pseudomonadota; class Gammaproteobacteria; order Pseudomonadales; family Pseudomonadaceae; genus Pseudomonas; species Pseudomonas sp. RAC1. The sequence goes on along the minus strand of NZ_JAUTXS020000032.1, from coordinate 3,845 downwards.
TCGTCGCTGACGGTGCCGGGCGTGATGATACGCACCACCTGACGCTCGACCGGCCCTTTGCTGGTGGCCGGATCACCGATCTGCTCGCAGATCACCACCGACTCGCCGAGCTTGACCAACTTGGCCAGATAACCCTCGAGCGAGTGGAAGGGAATCCCGCACATGGGAATCGACTGACCTGCCGACTGGCCCCGAGCGGTCAGGGTGATATCCAGCAGTTTCGCGGCTTTTTTCGCATCTTCGTAGAAGATTTCGTAGAAGTCGCCCATGCGGTAGAACATCAGCTGGTCTGGATGCTGGTTTTTCAGCTTCCAATACTGCTGCATCATCGGGGTGTGTGCTGAAAAATCTGAAATTGCTTTATTCATCAGTTGATTAGCTGCGGTCAGGGCGTCGGCTGGGGCAAAATCGGGGCTAAGCCCTGTACTTTTTTCGAGAGGAGTCCTTCCTATTTCTAGGTCGCTTGCTAGGCTCCAATAAAAGGCCTGTAAGGGTATCAGATAGCGCCCTACCTTTCATCGGGTTTCGGGACCTTTATAGGGGCGCCTCTCTCTGAAGCAAGGAGCGTTGCTTGACTGGTGACGTGTGGCCATGAGTAAATCGCCACCCGCGAGCTAGCTTGGCGAGGGTTGTTTGTCGCCACAGATCTTGGTCGCGCTGGGCCTGTTTATGAGGCATGGAATGCCATCACGGAGGAGGGTTTATGCCCGTTCCTAACTCTAAAGGTGAAGATATCACCAAACGTATTGAGGAACTCTCAAAACGTTCGGAAATATCCCCTTTTGAAGTTAAGTCTCTTCAAAGAGATATTGAAAAGCTTATGGCTGTAGATGCTGCTGAAGCGTATATGCTTGGTGGCATGTTGGCAGCCATGACTGGTAACCGTGCTGATGCGCAAGCTTTGCATGAGAAAAGTTTGAAGTTGAAGTGCGATGTAGTAGGGCTTTTCAATTACGGCGTATCAATGAAAAAGGTTAACAACCTTACATTGGCCAAAGAGCTTTTTTCTCGCGCAGATGCATTTTCTCCTGGCGATATTCAGATTGCATCCCATCGTTTTCAAACTATGAATTTCCTTCTTGATTATGAAGGGTTTGAAGATGTGGTGGGTAAACTGCAAAAGATCCATCCCGATTTCAATGCGCAGGAGATTCCCGAAGTGCAAGTTGCTCAAGGTATCATTGATAAGTTGAGTGGTATGGGTGTTTCTTTGGGGGAATATCGTCGATTCGGGCAGCATGCAGAGCAAGCGCTGCTTGAGTTTGACTTGAGTGCAACTCACATTGTACAGCGCGTATCAAGCTTCGATGGTGTTCCGCACATTTATGCTGAATATCATGTAGAAGTTAATTCCGCCGATGTGCTGGTGGGAGTCAATGAGACTCTGATGGATCGTATTCTCAGTGATGAGAGCCTAGAAAGCTGGGATAAGGTCGTCATCAACGTTGTTCGACGTGATCAAGATCAGCTCGATCTTGAAGAGTACGAACATACCGCCGCTTAAATAGGAGAGAATTGTGTCCGTCTCGTACAAGGATTTTCTTGACGATGCAAAAGATTTTTTGAGCCACGGCGCATCGGAAATTAGATTCCGCAATAGTGTCTCCCGTGCATACTACTCTCTTTATCATGTTGCGCTCCAGCACGCTGATGAAGTCAAGTTGCCGCCAGTTAGTAGTCAGACTGGGCCGACCCACAAAAACCTGCGTGCGTATTACGCGGATGGCCTCTATTCAGATAAGACCTTGCAAGTCAAAATGAAGAGGGTAGGGTATGCCTTGAAGGCACTGCATGAGGCGAGGTGCAAGGCTGATTATCAACTGGGTAGCAATGTTACCGCTTTGGATGCTGATGCTCACCTGAAGCGGTGCGAGCTGATGATCGCTCTCGTAGAAGAGTTGAGAGCTGCACGCGCCGCGTGATCCTGAGGCGATAAAAAAAGGCCCTTACGGGCCTTTTTTTGCTTGGTCTCATCGGGCTATTGACTCCAAGGCTTGACATGATACTTAATTGGAGCCAAGGCTCATTCCTCGTTTCAATTCGCTCACTAGGTAGCCTAGCGGCGAAGCCGCGACGGCTACCTAGTGAGCTTCTTGTAGCGTAGCTTAATTGTCCCTCTCTGACGCTGATCGCCGAATGCCATCCCAAATCCGAGCAAGCTCGGTAGGCGACTCGTCATCCATCCATTTCGCATAGACCTCCACCAGCATCGTGAAGTCTTTGTGTCCCATCTGCTTGGCAATGAATGCCAGGTTGCCCCTTGCCGTGAGGCACCAGCAGGCATAGGTGTGCCGTGTCTGGTACGGGCGCCTCTGCCGGATGCCTGCCCGGCGCTGGATGCCAGCCCATTTCGTATTCCAGGCGGTCGACACGAACCACTCATTGATCACCCGCTTCCTTGCCGTAAGTGCTCCATGAACCCCACCTAACCAACGATGGGCAGAGCACTCAGCTATGTATTTGAGGTGTGCAATTCCACGGCAGCAGCGCTTCGTAGTCTTCCACTGAGGACACCTGCGGCAGGCGTTCCAGTGCGTGGCGCAGCCACGCATAGGGCTCTTGGCCGTTGGCTTTGGCCGTCTCGACCAGGCTGTAAAGTTGCGCACTGGCCGTCGCCCCTCTGGGCGTGTCACTGAACAACCAGTTCTTTCTCCCGATGACAAACGGGCGGATCGCACGCTCGGCCGCGTTGTTGTCCATCGGCAAGTAGCCGTGCTCGACGTAGCGCTCCAACTTGCTCCAGTTGCTGGCCAAGTAGCCGATGGCCTTGCCCAAGGTTCTGCGTCGTGACTTGAGGTTGCGTTTTCTCTACCCAGCTTTTCAGCTGAGCCAGCAATGGCAGGCTGCGCTCCATGCGGGCAGCCTTACGATCTTCATCGCTGCCGTCCTTGAGGTCGCGCTCGATACCATACAGCTTGTTAATCAAATTCAGTGCGATGTCTGCCCGCCCAGTTTTACCCTTGGGCTGCACTTTCTGCGCTTCGACGAACTTACGACGTGCGTGCGCCCAGCAGCCCAACCGCTCCACGCCGTCCTGTGCAGCCAGCGCGTTGTAACCGGCGTAGTCGTCGGTCATGACATAACCGCGATAGCCATCCAGCAGGCGCGTCGGCACTTCCTGCGCTCGGCTGGTGGCGTAGTCGAAAAGGATCACTGGCCGATCAGGTGGGCCGCCGGTTTGTACCCACATCCAGGATTGGCTACTGGGCTCACGCCCAGGCTCTTTCAACACCTGCACACGTGTTTCATCACAGTGGATGATCCGACTGCTCAACAGGCTTTCGCGCATCAGATTCAGCAGCGGTTGGAAGTGCTCGCTGCATTGAATCACCCAGCGTGCCAGGGTTTGGCGCGGGATATCGATACCGTGGCGCCCCAGCACTTTTTCGAAGCGGTGAAGCGGCAAGCCGTCAACGTACTTGGTGGTCAGTAGCATGGCCAGCACACTCGGGCTGGCCATGCTTTTCTCAATCACCTGGGCGGGCTTGTCCGCCGTTACGGGCGCTGACTCGCAGTCGCGGCAGCCATACACCTTGCGAACATGTTTGATGACGCGAATCTGCATCGGGACGATTTCAAGCTGTTCGCTGACTTCTTCACCGATGGCATGTTTGCGGCAGCCGCAAGCGCAGGTCAGTTCATGCTCGGGCAGTTCGTGGACAACTTCGATACGTGGCAAATCAGCCGGCAGTGGTTTGCGTTTACGTATCCGCTCCATGAACCCCACATTCCAAGCAGATAACTGATGCCCGATGCTGCGCTCCCGATTTCCTTCTGGAGCCCGTCCACCATGATGCGACCCGACAGCAAAGTCGAAAAGGTGTACCTCTATCCCAAACCCGTAG